>NZ_CP120678.1:597500-944417 GCF_030273445.1 Selenobaculum gibii | reverse complement strand
TTATTATGATAGACTATAAATAAACTTTAGGCAATATAAAGTTTGCATTTTTTTTTGGAATATCTTAGATTTAAAAATTCTCTTAAACTATTTATACGGTATGAAAATTTCTTATATACCTTTTTCCTGTCTCTAAAACAAAAAAGCAAGCTTTTTGCTTGCTTTTTTCATTTTCCGATACACGCGCCATAAATTGCAAATTGTTTTTCGCCATCTACACCAAGTACTTTATTCAATTCTTCATCATTAAAAGCTGCGATTGCACAAGCGCCAAAATTTAACGTATTCGCTGCTAAATATATATTTTGACAAACATGTCCAGCATCTAAATGTAAATAACGATACCCACGATCACCATAGCGCCATGTCATGCGTTCAGCAACAGCCGTCCAGATAAAAGTTACCGAACTTGATAAAATCATTTTTTGATTCAAAAATGCTTGCGTAATTTCCTGGGCAATTGTGTCTGATATATTAACCTCAATTAACACATGTTCTAAAGCAAGAAAACGATATAGTCCCGCTGGAATTCCTTCGACATGATTAATTAAAACATAGGTTTCAAATGCATGTCTCGCTCCAGCTGATGGAACATTTCTCAGTGTCCCCGTTTCTGGCATTGCCATTTTTACCCCTTGTGAGCACCACAAGAGATAAGATAAATCATGTAATGTAAGCACCGTATTGTGATATTGTCTTACACTTGTTCTAAGTTCAATCAGCTCTAAGAAATTGACTTCTTTTTCGGCTAGCATATCAGGCTCGGGTAATTTTACCATTTTTACATTCGTCTGATATGGCAATTCAAATGCTGGCATTGGCAAGCCTTGTTTTTGTCCACTCGGGTTCAGATTTTCATACGTCGTTGCTTGCATAAATTGAGTTCCAACTGATTTTTCCATATTACTCTGGTCTTTGGAAACAATGATAGTTTCCACCCTTTCTGCGTTTTTCTAGTTCTGCTAGCAATTCACTTGGTGTAATCTCATGAAAAGCCAGTAATACTAAACAATGATACCAAAGATCAGACATTTCGTAAAGAATTTCAGCTTTATCCATATTTTTAGATCCAATAATTGTTTCTCCAGCCTCTTCTACAACTTTCTTTACTATTTTATCTTGCCCTTTTTCAAATAAGTAACTTGTATAGGACCCTTCGGCTGGACTCATTTTACGTTCATTAATTACATGGTATAAATCATGTAAAATCGTCGCTGCACTATTACCATATACTTGTGCCCCATCAAAGATTTTTTCAGCAATATCCTTCGTTTTTATTAGACTGCGTCCGCTAAAACAAGAATATGTACCAGTATGACAAGCAGCCCCAGTTTGTTGTACTTTAATTAATAAACTATCGCCATCACAGTCATAGCAAATATCCTGAACTTTTTGCACATTGCCCGAAGTCTCACCTTTTTGCCAGAGAGTTTGACGACTGCGACTATAGAACCAGGTTACGCCTGTTTCAATCGTTTTTTGCAACGATTCTTGATTCATATAGGCAAGCATTAAAACTTCACCATTTTCATCTTGTACAATTGCTGGAACCAAACCAGCTTCATTAAATTTAACTTGCTCTAAATTCACAATCTAACCTCCACACCACGCGATTTCAAATATTCTTTCACTTGCCTTACGGTGAATGTTCCATAATGAAATACCGAAGCTGCCAAAACCGCATCGGCTTTTCCCTCCGTCAAAACATCATAAAAATGCGCCATTTCTCCTGCACCACCAGAAGCAATAACCGGAACATTCACCGCTTCTGATACGGCTCGCGTCAATGGAATATCATACCCATTCTTCGTCCCATCACAATCCATGCTCGTTAAAAGGATTTCACCTGCACCTAAATCAACCGCTTTTTTTACCCATTCTAAACAATCAAGCCCAGTCGGCGTTCTACCACCATTGATAAAAACTTCCCAACTATTTTCGCCATTTCTTCTCGCATCAACGGCAAGAACAATACATTGACGACCAAACTTTTCTGCTCCCTCAACAATAAGCTGTGGATTTTTTATTGCTGCAGTATTTAAAGATACTTTATCCGCCCCGGCTTTTAACATCCGGCGAATATCTTCTTCAATCCGTATACCGCCACCAACGGTAAAAGGAATAAAAACTTGAGATGCACAAGCCGAAACAACATCCACCATCGTATTCCGCTCTTCATGTGACGCTGTGATATCCAGTAGAACAAGTTCATCGGCAATTTCTTTATCATATACCGCCGACAATTCTACAGGATCTCCCGCATCACGCAACCCAACAAAATTTGTGCCTTTTACAACACGACCACCTTTTACATCAAGACAAGGAATAATTCGTTTTGTATACATTGCATTACTCCCCTTCTGCAACTTTTAACGCTTCTCTTAAATCAAGCGAATCCGTATAAATTGCCTTACCGACAATAACGCCTTCAACGCCTGAACTTTCCACTGCTTTGACAGCTTTAATATCCTCAATTGAGCTTACGCCACCCGAAGCAATTACAGCAATATTGCTTAGTTTTGCTAAACGTGCTGTTGCTTTTACATTTACCCCGTTTAGCATTCCATCACGTGAAATATCTGTATAAATAATCCGTTTGACACCAACTTCAGCCATCTGCTTTGCAAGTGTATCTGCCTCAACGCCGCCTGATACACCCCATCCTTCAACAGCAACACTGCCGTCACGTGCATCAATTCCGACAACGATTCGATCACCATATTTTTTGCAAGCTTCTCTTACTAAGTTTGGATTTTTTACTGCTACAGAACCTAATATCACTCGAGAAACACCTAATGATAAAAGTTCCTCAATATTTTCTAAAGTGCGAATCCCGCCACCGAGCTGTACTGGAATATCTACACTCTTTACAATCGCTTCAATTGCCGATAAATTCACTGATTTTCCAGCCAAAGCCCCATCTAAATCCACAACGTGTAAAAAATCAGCACCCAACGATGCCCATTTTTTTGCCATTTCTTCTGGATTGTCGCCAAAAATTGTTTCTTTATCGAATCGCCCTTCTGTTAAGCGAACACATTTGCCCTTGCGAATATCAATCGCTGGAAATACAATCATGCCAACACTTCCTTACTTTCTATACTGCTTTGTTTTTTACAAAACTCTCAAGTATTTTTAAGCCAACACTACTAGATTTTTCTGGATGAAACTGCATTGCCTGCACATTACCTTTGCCGACAGCAGCCGTTAATGAACTTCCATATTCCGTGACCGCAGTGATAATGGATGCGTCTTCTGGCACGGCATGAAAACTATGGACAAAATACACATATGGATTTTCCGGCAGCCCCTTTAATAGTGACGTAGCATTCTTTAGCGATAAACTATTCCATCCCATATGAGGAACTTTTAACTTAGGAGCAACAATTTGTCTGATTGCTCCCTTAAATATTCCAAGCCCAGCAACACCAGGCGATTCCTCACTACGCTCAAATAAAAGTTGAAGGCCCAAACATATTCCTAAAAAAGGTTTACCAGATGTAGCTGCCTCTTGAATAACCGGAATCAATCCAGCTTTTTTTAACGTCTCCATACAATCGCCAAATGCACCGACACCTGGTAAAACAACTTTATCTGCCCGTCTTATTTTTTCTATATCATTCGTAACGATGACATCTGCGCCAAGCTTTACAAAAGCTTTTTCCACGCTAAACAAATTGCCACGTCCATAATCAATAATCGCAATCATAGAGCATCCTCCTAATTCGCTTACAGCATCCCTTTTGTCGACATCACACCTTGAATACGTGCATCTTTCGTTACAGCCTCACACAAGGCTCTGCCAAGCGCTTTAAAAATAGCTTCCACGATATGATGTGAATTTTTACCATGCAATACTTTAACATGTAAAGTAATTCCTGCTTGCATCGTAAATGCACGTAAAAACTCTTCCGTAAGTTCGGTATCATAATTGCCAATCATCGGTGTTAATGGCTGCGCCACATCATAGACTAAAAATGCTCTGCCACTAAGGTCAAGCGACACCATTGCAAGCGCCTCATCCATTGGCACAAAAGCAGTTCCATAGCGCTTAATTCCAGTCTTACTGCCAACGGCTTTTAACACCGCTTGCCCCAGCGCAATGCCCACATCTTCAACGGTATGATGTCCATCCACCACTAAATCCCCTTGAGAAAAAATCTCCATGTCAAACAAACCATGCTTCGTAAACAAATTTAACATATGATCAAAAAAGCCAATCCCAGTCGAAACCTTCGCAAATCCATTACCATCTAAATTACATTTCACTTGAATATCTGTTTCCCCAGTTTTTCTACTAATCTCTGCAATTCGCATTTTGTCAGCTCCTTTCAACAAAAGCTTTTACAGCACTTAACCACTGGTCATTTTCTTCTCTCGTACCAATTGTAATGCGCAAACAATTCTCTAGCCCCGGCGCATTGCCAAAACTGCGCACACCAATTTTTAAACTTTCCAAATATTCATTTAATGCTACCGCATTTTCATAACGAATCAAAATAAAATTCGTTTCTGAAGGATATACCGTAATCCCTTTTATTTTTTCCAATGCTTCAAACATCCGTTTGCGTTCAGCAACATACATTTGAATTCTCGGTACAAATTCATCGCGCATTTGATATACAATGGCTGCTGCAGCCAAGCTCAACACATTCACATGATAAGGCATACAAGCTTTACCAATCATATGAATGATATCTTTACCCGCTAACATATAACCAACGCGCGCTGCTGCCATGCCATAAGCCTTCGAAAATGTTCTCGCAACAATTAAATTTGGGTATTTTTCAATGAGACTTGCTGCAGATATTCCATAAAACTCTACATAAGCCTCATCTACCGCTAACGGACAATCAATATTTTTTGCAATATATTCTATGTCTGCTAAAGGGATAATTGTTCCCGTTGGATTATTTGGCGTACAAACTACTGCAAGCTTAGCATCGCACTCTTGTACTGCTTGAATAAATTTTTTTACATCTAATGTATAATCTGCTTCTAACGGAACAACTTTAGCTTCCGATTCACTTAGTTTTGCATAGATATTGTACATAGAGAAAGAGGGCATAGGAAAAACGATAGAACGCTTTGGACCGCCAAAAGCAAAAAATAATTTTTCTAAAATTTCACTTGATCCATTTGCAACTAGTACATTCTCTTCATTTAGACGAAAATTTCTGGCAATTAAATCCTTTAAATCATCCATTTCAGTATCAGGATAACGATTAAACGCCACTCTTCCCAAACGAGCTATTACTCGTTCCTCTACCAATGGCGGTAAATTTAGATTGCTTTCATTTGCATTAAGTTTTATCTTCCAATCCTTTTCAGATACATCATACGTTGGTAATGATTCTAATCCTTGTCTATACATTTTTCTAACCTCTCATTCTAATTGCATTGGCATGCGCTTCTAATCCTTCAGCCTCTGCCAATCGAATAATATCATCCTTTACCTCAGCTAAAGCTGGGGCTGTATAAGAAATAATGCTTGTTCGTTTCATAAAAGTTTCTACATTTAGCACCGAGTAAAATCGCGCTGTTCCACCAGTCGGTAATACATGATTAGGACCGGCAAAATAATCACCTAAAGGTTCTGGTGAATATGCACCTAGAAAAACAGCCCCTGCATGACGAACATAGGGAAGCAATGTAAATGGTTCACGTGTTAAAATCTCTAAATGCTCTGGTGCCGATAGATTGGCAAGTTCCATCGCCTGCATTAAATCATCGGCTACAATAAGTAACCCATTTTTCTCAATTGATGCAGCAGCAATTTCCTGCCTAGGCAATGCAGTCAACTGAGTTTTTACCTCAGTCTCTACTTTTTCTGCTAAATCTATGCTATTCGTAATGACAATACTAGATGCAAGTACGTCATGTTCAGCCTGACTAAGCATATCAGCCGCTATATAAGCTGGATCTGCTGATTCATCGGCAATGATTAAAATTTCACTTGGACCAGCTAGCATATCAATATCACAATGTCCATATACGGCTTTTTTCGCAAGTGTAACAAAAATATTTCCTGGGCCTGTAATCTTATCGACCCGAGGAACCGTTTCTGTACCGAAAGCAAAAGCTGCAATTGCCTGCGCACCACCAATCTTAAATACACGGTCAACACCTGCTTCACGAGCGGCAACAAGCACATACGGATTTACTTTTCCATCTTTTGCTGGCGGTACTGCCATAATAATTTCTTTTACACCAGCAACAGATGCTGGTACTGCATTCATAATTACAGAAGATGGATAAGATGCTGTACCCCCAGGTACATAAATTCCCACACGATCTAAAGGGATACAAGATTGCCCAAGCATTGACCCATGTTCCCGATAAGTAATCCAAGATCTGGGTTTCTGTTCCACGTGATAAGAACGAACGTTATCAATCGCTTTTCGAATAGAAGCTAAAATTTTAGAGTCAACTAAGGACTCAGCTTCCATAAATTCGGCTTCACTGACTTCCAAATTTTCTGCACTAAATTCTACACCATCAATTAACTTAGTAAAATCAATAACCGCTTTATCTCCATCTTCACGAATGCCCTTGACAATTTTATCGACAATCTGTGCCGCAGTTAAATCTTCACCAAACAAGGTTTTATTTTTTTCACGAATTCGATCACTCAATACAACCTGATCAAAGGCTGGTTTAGATAAGATTTTTTTAAGTTCTTCAATTCCCACCTCTTGCGTACTTATCGTTCTCATTTCTTTTCACCACTTTCAACAATTGCCCTTAAATCTTCTACCATCTGATTAATCCGGTCAAATTTCATTTTAAAGCTTACTCTGTTAGCAATAAACCTTGCCGTTGCATTCGTAATTTGGGCAATTTCAATCAAATTATTTTCTTTTAATGTACGACCTGTTTCTACGATATCTACAATGATTTCTGCCAATCCCACCATAGGGCCTAACTCAATGGAACCATTTAATTTAATAAATTCCATTTGAATACCTTTACCATTAAAAAAGTTTTCAGCCACTCGCGGAAACTTTGTAGCTACTCGCATATGCGCGTAATCACTTAATTTTTCTTGTAATAAGGCTTCTGGAACAGCGACCATCAAACGGCATAATCCATATTTTAAGTCAAGAAGTTCATAAACATCTTTATTTTCTTCCAATAAAATATCCTTCCCAATAATTCCAATATCAGCTGCACCATATTCCACATAAGTTGGGAGATCTACAGTTTTTGTAATAATAAATTTTATCTTTTTTTCTTCATTTGTAATTACTAGTTTACGTGATTTTTCACTTAGCCCTTCTGCTGTATAGCCAATTTTAGCCAAAATTTCTGCAGAAGGTGTAAATAATTTACCTTTTGGTAACGCTATTGTTAGATATTCCATATCATTTGAAGTCATGTTATCCTCCTAAGGAATAGAATCCTTTAGTTATTTAAAGTAATAATATATTACCATATTAGCATCATTTGGTAGATTCGTCAATATTAAATGTAGGGATTTTTAATCCGATGTCGAATAGATATCAATGAGGAAATCGTCGTTTTGACGGTAAAACATTAAATAATCATAAGGAGATTATTATGATACCTTCACTTAATATACTTGTGCTAAATCGGTTAAGCGAAAAGGAACTTACAAGTATTCAAGATACCGTTCCGAATGCTAATATCACTTTATGCAAGCCAGAAAATGCACCTGATTATATTGAAAACACAGATATTCTTGTTACCTGGGGACATCTTAGTATTCTCAAGCTTCTACCAAAGGCACCGCGACTTAAATGGATTCATGCCTTAAGTGCTGGCGTAGACGAACTTTTAATCCCCGATTTAATTGAATCTGACATCATACTAACAAACTCGCGTGGAATCCATGGGATTCCTATGGCTGAACACGTTATGGCGATGATTTTAACCCTTTCACGTCAAATACCAGAATCACTAAAAAATCAACAAAATAAATTATGGCAACGAACACGTCCTGATGAAATTTATGATAAAACAATTGGAATTATTGGTCTTGGCAGTATCGGTCGAGAAATTGCAAAACGTTCAAAAGCAATGGGAATGAAAGTTATTGCTACCAAACGTACACAAACAACTGAGATTTTTGTCAACAAACTGTATTCTCCTGAGCAATTAGACATTGTATTATCAGCTTCTGATTTCGTTGTAGTCACTTTGCCTCTGACAGATAAAACACGCAATCTATTTGTACTAGATAAATTTAAATCAATGAAAAAAACAGCTTATTTTATTAATGTAGCCCGCGGCTCTATTGTCCATCAGCCAGATCTGGTTACAGCATTAAAAGAAGGATATATTAAAGGTGCAGCTCTCGATGTAGTAGATATTGAACCACTTTCTTCCGATTCACCACTTTGGGAAATGGAAAACGTTTTAATCACACCACACGTTGCTGCTATGTCACCGTATTATTTAGAACGTGCAATAAAATTATTTATTGAAAATCTAACAAAATATATGCATAGTACGGATATGCTTAATGTTATTGATAAAGCCAAGGGCTATTAATTCAATACATCAGCTTTTCTTAACAAACGAAGCTCTGGCGCATCATTTGCTGCTGGAGCTTCGTGATGTTTTCCAACAATTTCAGCAATTTCGCTATCACCAATTTGAATAAGTTTTTCTGCACTATACTGTGCATGATGATAATAAATATAAAAGGCATGACGAAGATTGCTTACCTTATCGCCACGCCCCAATTTGCCCCATCTTTTCGCCCAATTGCTTAAAAACCTATCTGCCAGTACTGTAATAACTTTATCTGTCGTACTGATATCTCCAGCTTTTTTTCCTACATCATGAAGCAGTGTACATTTAATTAACTTATCTATATTAATATTTTTTTCAACTTCAGCCATTTTCAATGCCGTGTAAGTAACATTTAGTGCATGGCGTTGCTCTGGAATCGACATGGCAAAAAATAAGCTCTGTTCGCTTTTTATTAAATGCTTTTTTATAAATAAACGATCTGCATCATTAATTTTTGCCACTACTGCTATGAAAAATTGACGAATACGTTGTAACATTTTAATCTATATAAATGAGCTGATTATAATTTTTAGCATGCTGATATGATTCAGCATCTTTTTTTGTTTGTGCTTGCAGCCCAATTTCAACCAATTTATCTTCGCCACGTAACTCTTTTGCCCTTTTAATTGCTTCGATTACTTTACCTTCGCCCCATCCTATGTAAATATCTTTATTTTTTGCCGAAATAGAAAGACCTTGTCTTTCTAAAGCTAACATAATTCTCTCTATTCCTAATGCAAATCCTGTCGCGGGGCAGGCAGTCCCAAAATCAGATAACATATTATCATAACGTCCGCCGCCACATAAAGGAAAACCAAGACCTGGCGTATATGCTTCAAATACCATTCCCGTATAATAATTAAAATCACGAATCACACCTAAATCAAAGTTTACATACTCCGCAACACCGTAAGAATCTAAAAGATTATAAATTTCATTTAGGTTATCTAATGCTCTTTTACTTTGTTCATTACAAATCATATGGTAAACGCTCTTGAGCATATCTATTTTTCCATGCAATAAAGGTATTTTTTTTAATATTTCTTTCGCATTTTTACCCAGTTCACTTTTATCAAGCATATTACCAAGTTCAACCAGATTACGTGTTACCATAGCATGTTTTATTTCTTGTTGCTGCTTTGCAGATAATTTAAACTGCTTCATCACACCATTAATAAATTCAACTTGCCCTAAACTAATTTGAAAATTTTCTAGACCAGCTTGACGAAGTGATTCAATTGCAAGTGCAATCACCTCAGCATCCGCAGTTGCCGCTGTCATCCCCATTAGTTCCACACCAGCTTGATAAAATTCACATTGTCTTCCTGTTTGCGCTTGCTCATAACGATAAACATTTGTAATGTAAGATAATTTAAGTGGAAACTCCACCTCTGCTAAACGACTTGCTGCAACTCTCGCAATTGGTGTCGTCATTTCATGACGCAAAGCTAATGTCCGATTGTTTTTATCAAAAAATTTAAACATATGGGGCTCAACTTCACTGCCATTCCCAATAGTTAACGTATCTAAATATTCAATTGTCGGCGTAACAACTTCATCATAACCCCATTGATCAAATACCTCCGCAAGCGAATCCTCAATTTCTCTCTTACAAGCTGCTTCGCCTGGCAAAAAATCTCTAGTTCCATAAGGAATCTGCAAAACGAATTCATTTTTACTCATCATCTTCTCCCCTCACCACTATTTCTTTTTCCGCTCATCTAATCTCTCTAAAATAGATTTATATCCATCTGCGCCATAATTTAAACAACGTTTTACCCTGCTAATCGTTGCTGTACTTGCACCAGTTCGGTCAACAATATCATCATAAGTATGACCATCTCTAAGCATACGTGCAACTTCTAGCCGCTGCGCCAGAGCTTTTATTTCACTAATTGTACAAATATCCTCAAAAAATTGATAACACTCTTCCGTATCTTTCAATAACAAAACTGCTTTACATAATTGATCTGTTAATTCATCCTTTAATTTAGGATTTGCCGACATAAAAACACCCCTTAGCATAATACTTTAAAAACTCTTTTCTTATAGCATTTTCTCTCTTTACTACTTTTATTCTTTATCTTGTGAAAACATTATGATTTATTATAACAGATAAATTCCATAAATTCCACATAAAAAACTTATTACAAATTAAAGTGTAACAAGTTTTTTTATTTCCCCTCTGAAAGGCAGAAGAACACTCCAAGTAACTTGCGGGCCCTGATTACAGGACGCCTCCTTCAAATAAACTTAGTTTGTAATCATTCCTTATAGGTAAGCTAATAACTAAATTGACCCACTTTTAACTCCCCCTTTATTCTTCGTTTCAATTCCTTATAGGTAATCTAATAACATTGTTATTCACGATGGTAGTCGAATTGCTGGTTTAGAGTTTCAATTCCTTATAGGTAATCTAATAACCATAGAAAACGACAAACAGGGCAATGCAAGCTTAACCTTGTTTCAATTCCTTATAGGTAATCTAATAACCATTTTCTACATTATCCATATCCCACATACTCAATCACGTTTCAATTCCTTATAGGTAATCTAATAACTGTAACAAGGGTTTGCGTAACTGTGGCATATAAAAGAGGTTTCAATTCCTTATAGGTAATCTAATAACTTGGATACTCCAATCTCTATCATTCCACATAGATATAGTTTCAATTCCTTATAGGTAATCTAATAACTCCACAAAATATCTAGCCAACTATGCCACCTCCAGTTTCAATTCCTTATAGGTAATCTAATAACACTATCGAGGGATGTAATATGGAAGAGGTTATCTGTTTCAATTCCTTATAGGTAATCTAATAACAGAGGCTTTTACTTCAATTGTAATACCTTCTGGTGATACGTTTCAATTCCTTATAGGTAATCTAATAACTCATTTTTGCATGAACTTCCTGCGCCATTGACCAGTTTCAATTCCTTATAGGTAATCTAATAACTAAATTGAAGGTGCATCAATTACGAGTACATCTTCAAGGTTTCAATTCCTTATAGGTAATCTAATAACCACCGCTTGTGTTTTGAGCCACTTTAGCAAGGATTAGAGTTTCAATTCCTTATAGGTAATCTAATAACGATAAGATTCAAATAGAGGTGAGTGAGTATGTTGACCTCGTTTCAATTCCTTATAGGTAATCTAATAACGGTAAAAATTTGACAAACACACATATCGTATGCTAGTTTCAATTCCTTATAGGTAATCTAATAACCTATTCCCGATTATGTTTACATTGGCACAGAAGATGAGTTTCAATTCCTTATAGGTAATCTAATAACCCTAATTATACCTTAAAATATCGAAAAATCCACTAATATTTATACAAATACTTAACTTTATTGGCATTTTCTTTTAAAAACCCATAAACTTTTTATTAAAAAGTCGTCGACCTCTAGCTGTTTTTACGCTATCTGTGGTCGACGACTTTTGTTTTGCATATTTTTTAAATTTTTATTCATAGAAATATAAACTAAAAGAGACCTTTTTAATATGCTGAAAATTGAATAGTAAATTTAATTTTACTAAATTCTTTTATAATGTAATTTTTAAATTTACACGCATTCCCGGTTTAAATACCGTATCTTCATCCATTGGAACAGAAATCTTTAGTATCGCCATATTATCATCAACCTGTTCCAAAGCTTCATCACCTATAATATCAAAGACCGTTCCTTTAAAAATTAGCCTTGGATATTCTGTTATTGAATAACTTGAGAAATTGCCTAACCCCACTTTATAAACATCATTTCGATTAATTTTAGCTTCTACCCAAACATCAGCAATATCGCTTACAGTAAATAAATTCTGCCCTGCTTGAACCTTTGTATCTATTGTAAAACTATTCAAATTTACCATTCCACTCACTGGCGCAGTAATAACTGCAGATTGCTGGGCAGATTTACTTTGCTCATACGCTAATTTAGCCTGGTCAATCTGTAATTGAGCAATACGCAATAGCTCTTGCTTATTCGCAACCTGATTAACTACCGCTGTGGAATTTACTCTAGGTGTATTTGCAGCAGTAAAATTATCTAGAGCTGCCTGATAAGCAACTTGCGCTGCATTATTTTGTACAGCGCTAATCGCTCCCATAGCAAATAGCTTCTCCATCTTGTCCCTATTCGCAGCTGCTCTGTCTAAATTTTTCTGCGCTGATTCAACAGATGCTTGATCTACTACTGTATTATTCTGCACAGATGGCGTAATCACATCCGGTGTTGATAGTATATTGTTATAATGAAGTTTTTCATTTTCTAAATTATTTTCTAATTCTTTTATTTGCTCTGGCGAAATTTCGACTTGCAAAATTGCAATTGTCTGACCAGCTTCCACCATAGCTCCATCTTCTACTAAAATATCTTGTACCGTACCTGATACCTTACTCATGATATTTACGTTTTTTCCTTGAATTTGCGCATCAGAGATAACAAGATAAACATCATTTTTTTGCCAGCAATATATGATTGAACTCATTCCAAGTACAAGAAATAAGATACAAATCAAACAATATTTTATTATTTTATATACTTTCTCGGTAATATCGATTTCCAAAAAAATGCCCCCTGCAAAATCATTTACAAGGCTATATTATAGCACTTATTTATTTGCGATACCAAATAAAAATACTCGAGCAATATTTTCTGCGGTTTGGTCAAATTCATCACCAATTAACTTTTGAAACACAATCGCAAGAATTGCGCTTAATAAACCATAGGCAGCTTGTTTAGAACTTGCTACGATAAGAAGTCCTTGTTCAATTCCCTCTTTTATCACAGCTTCTAAGGTTTCTAAAGGTTCTTCAAAATTTCTCCGACATTTTTTTTGCTGTTCTTCACTAAACCCTGGATAGCCCACTTCCCCAAAACAACGAACTTCATGCATAAAAACACGCCATAAATCTGCATGTTTATCATAAAAAGATAAAAACTCACGTGTCATTAATCGTATTTTCTCTAATGGCGGAATATTATCCTTCTTTATATTAGAAATATGATGACGAAAAGGGGCACTTCTTTCTTCTATTAAAGTATAAAATAAATTTTCTTTATTAATAAAATAATTGTATACTGTTCCTTTTCCGGTATCCGCTAACTTTATAATTTCATCTACTGTTGCACGATGAAACCCTTTACGTGAGAATACAATGTAAGCTGCATCCAAAATATGCTGACGTTTATTTTTGGGATCGCTTAAATCAATCTGATCTTTAATTTTGTCCATATTACCACTCCCATCCCTTTGTTCCTAAACTAGACAATCTTTAATTACCCTTAAACAATTTAACTTAGAAAGTTTTTCAATATCATCATTTTTAAACCCTTGACTTTTCAAAGCTCCAAATAATTTGTCAATTTGACCAATGTTTTCAATTTCCAAAATTGCATGAATTCCATCAAAATCAGTCCCCAAGGCCAATACATCACTGCCACCAATTTGATAAATATGCTTAATATGCCGTATCATATCTTCCACATAACTATAACTTGATCCAGACAAAAGATTATTAGAAAAATTAATACCTATGACACCGCCTTTTTCCCCTACTATTCGTATCATATCATTAGTCAAATTACGACTATGATAAACTACATCACGACTATTAGAGTGAGATACAATAAAAGGTTTAGAACTAACTTTTGCAACATCATAAAACCCCTGATCAGACAAATGTGACACATCGACAATCATCCCCAAGCGATTCATCTCGCAAACAACTGATTTTCCAAAAGAAGTTAAGCCTTTATTTTGATATGTAAAATTAAAATTCGGATAGCCAATTTCATTGGCATAGTTCCAGGTCAAAGTAATTAAACGAACCCCTTGCTGATAAAATCTATTAATATTCGTTAAATCACCTTTTAGCACTGCGCCTTCTTCAATCGTTAAAAAAGCAGATATTTTCTTATTCTTATCATTTTGTAAATACTCATAAAAATTGTGAGCAATTTCTATACAGTCTTTATTTAAGGCTAATTCTTGATAAAATTTACGAATTAAATTATTGCAATATAAAAAAGAATCTTCAATTACTGCTGTATCAACAAACATCGCAAAAAACTGGGCAGTACTATGCCCCTGTTTCAACTTTTCTATATCTACCTGAAGCGAGTTTTTTTTTAAAGAACCATATTCAGGATTATTATATAAAGCAGAAATTGTATCACAATGTAAATCAATCAAACAATTCCCTCCAAACGACTCATTCTACATTATATCATCTTTTTTCGACTTGTTAACTTCTTATTTTTGGATTTACAATAAAAAATTCGAAAAAAAGATTGCACGCATTATTGTAAATACGGCAATCTTTTTTATTGATTAATTAAATACTTGTTTTAAGTTATTAAATATCTCTTTATTTTCTTTTATCTTTTCTTCCCCGCCTAATACGCAAAGATAATTTTCTTTCATACACGCATCAATTAAGTTAGCTAAACTTCTAATATCCTCTTGCTTTGTTGCCAGTACTTGGTCTCGTTCCCTTTGTATATCTGCTTGTGTAATATGTCGAATATGACATTCAGCTGCAACTTCACCCTTCATTTGCGGCGTAAGCGGTGTATCAAGCGTACTCATTGACCCGATGATGTATTTTGTCATTTCACGTTCATCTACAGTAAAGTTACGCATATAATTTGCAGTTTCATTATATACATCAATGGTTTCTGCTAGATTTGGATCTCGATAAGAGCCAAAAACCATATTCCCCGTACGTCTAAATTGCGTAAACGCGCCATAAGCTCCACCTTGTACACGGATACGATTCCATAGGTAATCATAACGTAAAATTGTCTCTAAAACACGTAGGCTTCCACTAAATGCAAAACCTAAGCGATTAAAATTCGCACCTTTTGCTACATATTGAATTTTACTTGACGTCATTAAACCTTCATTCAATTTATCAATTGTAAATTCATATTCTTGCTTTGCAAATTTTATGTCATGTAAAACATTTAAAAATTTTGGGTACTCTTTTGCAAAAATATCATAATCGCTTTTATCTAAAGTAATGCTTGTAACCATTTCATTTTTATTAAAGAGCATCGGCATAATTTTCGCAAAATTTTCTTGAATAACAGCATAGTGCGATTCAAAATTCTTATTTAAGTCTACGATAAACTCATAAAAGCTTAACAAGCCTTGCTCATTATACCGACTTGCCGGTGAAAAATAGGATAAAACGCGACCTGCAACCACTTGTTGCGCATTTCTAAGCAAATACATTTCGAGTGAGGATTTTAATTGTGCGATCAATTCTTTTACACGTTTTTTATCATCAAATTTACTCTTTGTTAAAACCTCAGACAAAAGTTTCATTAGCTTTGGAAGTTTTTTGACCAAAGCTTTTGCCTTAACCTTAAATTTCGGATAATAAACCTCTGCACTATGACTTTCCGTAAATGCAATCACATCATACGCAATGCCGCCCGTACTGCTATTTACTTCATTTGCCAGTGAACTATATTCATAATTTTCCGTTGATACTTTGCCTAACAGCTCTGCCAATAAATAAGCATATAAAACTAAATCTTGCGGCAAAGTCGCTGCATCAAAATATAAATTCAAATAGGCAATTTTATTGGTGGAAATAGGATGGAATAACACTTGTGTATTTAAAATGTTTTTTTCTTCTAAAATCAGTTGTTCAGATTTCGGCTCAATGTCTTGTAGTTTTAATAATGGAATTGTCGCTAAAGCATCTGGTGTATCAGGGGTTTCTTGGCGAAGCTGTAATTTTTTCGTCATTTCTATATAGTTTTCAATTTCTGTTTCCGATAACTTTGCTTTATGTGCAGCTAATTCTGTTCTGATTTCTTTGGCACGCAATTCGCCTAACCCTTGTTTTGGCTTTAATACTACTAACGTCATATGTGAGTTATTAAGAAATCTTGTTTCAATTAGTTTTTCAAAATAACGATTATCTAGCGCACTCTTAATGTGTTCCAAAGGCTTTTCATACGAAATCCCTAATAATGGACTGGCATCATAAAGCCAACTATCCATACATTTAATATTGTAAATTAAACCCTTTGGACTTTGCCCAAAATCAGCTTCACGCAATTTAAATTCTAATAAATTAATCGATGCTTCAATTAACTCTCGATCAATTCCCTCACGGGCTAACTTTTCTAATGTTTCTTTCGTCACCCGTTTAAACGCTTCTACTTGATCAACATCAGAACCACTAACAATAATGCTAAAGGATGGCTGTAAGATACTATCTGCAAATGAGCTCAATACGTCTTTACCGATGTTTGCATCAATCAAAGCTTTCTTCAATGGTGCTGATTGTGTTCTCAATAAGAAATGCTCAAGGATTTGCAATGCCATCATTGTTTCCGTTTCTTCTGCTTTTCCAACAATACAATTTAAACTTAAAAACGTTTTGTCCTGAATATCTTCATTTGCCGAAGCTGGATAATAACTTTCTACATACTTTGGCTCACTAAACAGTTTTTGTTCTTGGATGGTTGAATCAATCGATTTCGCTTCAAAAGCACTTAAATATTCTTTATCTAAAAACGATAATTTTTCTACTATATCCATCTTTCCATACAAATAAATATAACTATTGGATGGGTGATAATATTTTTGATGAAAAGCTAAAAAACCTTCTAATGTAAGCTCTGGAATTACATCTGGATCTCCTCCAGACTCATATCCATACGTGGTATCAGGAAATAAAGAAGCGAGAATTTCCTTGTCCAAAATAGCCTCTGGAGAAGAAAAAGCCCCTTTCATTTCATTGTATACAACACCTTTATATCTCAATTCGGAATCTTTCGATTCCGCTTCATAATGCCAGCCTTCCTGCATAAAAACTTCTGGACAATCATACATTACAGGATAAAACACCGCATCAAGATAAACATCCATTAGATTTTGAAAATCTTTATCGTTGCGACTTGCGACTGGATACATCGTTTTATCTGAAAACGTCATTGCATTTAAATACGTATTTAATGACCCCTTAACAAGCTCTACAAATGGTTCTTTCATTGGGAACTTCCGCGAACCACATAATACAGAATGTTCTACAATATGCGGTACACCCGTACTGTCATTCGGTGGCGTTCGAAACGTAATCGAAAAAACTTTATTGTCATCTTCATTTTCCATAAATAATAATTTTGCGCCGCTTTTTTTATGGATAAACTGATAAGCTGTTGAGCCTATTTCTTTAACCTCTGCTATTTCTTTTAATTCAAATCCACTATACTCTTGACCAACTATAAGTGACATCAATATCCTCCTTATTCTAAATCTAGAATCTTAGTTCTAAATTATACGTCTATTTTGTAAATTTACATCTGACTAAAAATTTTTATAAAGTAAACTTGATTCAGAAACTTAGCTTCTCGCCTGTGGGTATATCTCTCACCTATAGAAGGCGAGCGTCTTATAAGCAGAGAACCAAAACATTTGATTTTGTGTGAATCGCTTATTTCGTCAGATGAGTAGATTAGTCATCTGATAAATAAGTTTTTAATAGTATATACTTTTTTTCTCTTCCTATGATATTTCTCAGCTAACAACTTAGTTACCATGCTAAATTAAATAATAAATAAATAATCGTAACTAACGCAATGGTGAATTTTATGATCACACCAAGTATCTGTCCTTTTATTACACTCGTTGCCACACGAATTGCATGTTCTTTATCATTAGTTAGTTGATACTCAACAAACCAACTTACTGTAAATCCACCGGCTAAGGCGCCAATAATTGAGCCAATAATAGGAGTAAAAGCCGTGCCTATAAGTCCTCCAATAACTGTTCCAATTACAGCAAATATAACAGCACGTTTTGATGCTTTCTCTCTGCTTGCCCAAACTGCACCTGTAAATGTTTCAAATACTTCACCTAATATAATAGCACCCAATACAATGCCTAAATCCATAAGAGAAAGATGGACAAAGTGATCATAAAAGCCATAGGCAAGTGCAGTAAGAAAAATAACAATATTCCCGGGCATACCGATGATCGTTAATCCTAAACTCGCCAGCAGCATAATAATTAAACCAATATTCACTAATAATAAACCAACATCCATATACATACTCCTTCCTGCATTCTTTTATTCGTCAATCTATGACATTATACCTTTTTCAATCAAAAAAATCATGGGTAGTATTATTGATATACTTTCCCATGATTTAAAAAATACTCTTTATTTTAAACGAGCAATTGCACGATATGCAATATCCTTACGATAGTGTACTTTTGCAAAATTAATTTTGCTAACTGCTTTATAGGCTTTATCTACAGCCTCTTTAATATTATCTGCTTTCGCTGTAACGCCTAATACGCGTCCGCCATTGGTTACAATTCCAGCCTCCGTTTTTGCCGTACCTGCATGGAATACCACCGCCCCATCAGCCTCTGCTTTATCCATGCCAGTGATTACATCACCTTTTTTATAATTCGCTGGATAACCACCTGCTGCCATAACTACACAAACAGTCGCTTTTTCTTCCCATTTCACTTCAGTTTTAGCTAAATTCCCCTCAATACACGCTAGCATAATTTGTGCTAAATCACCATCCAATAATGGCAATACAACTTGTGTTTCCGGATCACCAAAGCGTGCATTGAACTCAATAACTTTCGGACCGTCTGCTGTAATCATAAGACCTGCATATAAACAACCGCAGTATTTCCGGCCTTCTTGCTGCATTGCTTTTACGGTTGGTTCAAGAATTTCTTTTTGTACTTGCTTGAGTAAATCTTGCGTTAATACTGGAGCTGGTGCATAAGTTCCCATCCCACCAGTATTTGGACCTTCATCATTATCAAATGCACGTTTATGATCTTGTGAAGAAATCATTGGAATAATCGTTTTACCATCCGTAAATGCAAGTAGGGAAGCTTCTTCACCAACCAAGCATTCTTCAATCACTACGCGACTTCCAGCATCACCAAAAGTATGATCGCACATAATGCTATCCACAGCTTCTAAAGCCTCTTGTAGTGTCGCTGCTACAATTACACCTTTGCCTGCCGCTAAGCCATCGGCCTTAATAACAATTGGTGCACCTTGCGCTTTTATATATTCACGCGCTTTTTGAGCATCAGTAAATACTTCAAATTTAGCTGTAGGAATTTCGTATTTTTTCATTAACCATTTAGAAAAAGCTTTTGATCCTTCAATTTCAGCTGCTGCTTTTGTTGGGCCAAAAGCTTTTAATCCTGCTTCTTCAAAAGCATCTACCAAACCGTTTGCCAATGGTAATTCTGGTCCTACAACAGTTAGGTCAATTTTATGTTCTTCGGCGAATTTCACCAAGGAAATATTATCAGAAATAGAAATATTACTTATACATTCAGCAAGGCTTTCCATCCCAGGATTGCCCGGAATCGCATACATTTTCTCCACACCTTGACTTTGAGAAAGTTTCCAAGCTAACGTATGTTCGCGACCACCGCCGCCAATGACTAATATACGCACACAATCACTCCTATATAGATAAGTCGCACGAAAACTCATCCTTGCGAAAAAGTAAGTGCGACTTTATCTTAAAATATTGAAAATCAATTCAATTAATGTTTAAAATGTCTTCTACCAGTGAAAATCATTGTAATTCCATGTTCATTCGCTGCATCAATAGATTCTTGGTCACGAATTGATCCGCCAGTTTGAATAACTAATGTGATACCAGCTTTTGCAGCCGTATCCACAGAATCTCTAAACGGTAAGAATGCATCAGAAGCAAGTACAGCACCTTTTGCTTTTTCACCAGCTTGTTCAAGCGCAATTGCTGCTGAACCTACACGATTCATTTGACCTGCACCAACACCATACGTTTGGTCATTGCCAGCAACAACAATCGCATTAGATTTTACATGCTTTACAATTTTCCAAGCAAACATTGCTTGACGCCATTCTTCTTCCGTTGGTTGACGCTTAGAAACGACTTGCATTTCTTCGCGTTTTGCCTCAAGCGTATCTGCATCTTGAAGTAACATTCCACCAGCCACTTTTTTCATATCCATACGAGAACCGCCAAGTTCAGGAAGCGGTAATGTTAATAGGCGAATATTTTTCTTCGCTGTTAAAATTTCAAGCGATTCTTTATCAAAGGCAGGAGCAATCACAACCTCAATAAAAATTTCACTAATTTGCTGTGCAGTTGCTTTATCTACTGTACGATTTAATGCCACAATACCACCAAAAGCAGATAACGGATCTGCTTCATATGCTTTTGTGTAAGCTTCAGAAATTGTTGCACCAATTCCTGCACCGCAAGGATTTGTATGTTTAATAATCGCTACTGCTGGATCTTTAAATTCAGCTACAATATTATAAGCTGATTCTATATCAACAATATTATTGAAGGAAAGTTCTTTTCCGTGCAATTGTTTCGCATTCGCAACCCCGATTGGACTATGCGCTTCACGATAGAAAGCCGCATTTTGATGTGGATTTTCACCATAACGTAAATCTTGAACTTTTTCTAACGTCATATGTACTGTATTAGGGAAATTGCCTTCGCCTAACTCTTTAGCTAAGTATTGATTAATACAAGCATCATACTCAGCGGTATGCCCAAAAGCTTCTTTTGCAAGAGACATACGAAGTCCATCAGTAATACCAGCATCACTTGTAAGTTCAGCTGCAATCTCATCGTAACGTGCAGGATTTACAACCACAGTTACATATTTGAAATTTTTTGCTGCCGCACGAATCATCGCGGGGCCACCAATATCAATATTTTCAATTGCTTCTGCAAGTTCAACCCCTGGTTTGGCAATTGTTTGACGGAATGGATAAAGATTTACAACAACCATATCAATGCCTGTAATATTATGTTTTTTCATCGCTTCCACATGCTCTGCATTATCACGAATTGCAAGTATACCACCATGAATATATGGATTTAAAGTTTTTACACGACCATCCATAATCTCAGGAAACCCAGTCACTTCACTTACATAAGTTACAGGAATACCTGCTTCTTTTAAAGTTTTCATTGTACCGCCAGTAGAAATAATATCTACCCCAGCAGCATGAAGCTTTTTCGCAAATTCAATAACACCAGTTTTATCAGAAACACTGATTAAGGCACGTTTAATTTTCATGCTCTTCCCACCTATTCTCTATTCTTTAATCATTACACGTCTACCGTTTATTTCAAGTTTATCTTCCAAATACAATGCAATTGCTTTTGGATATAATACATGTTCCACTTTAAGTACACGAGCAGCCAGAGTTTCCTCTGTATCATCATCAAGTACTGGAACAGACTCCTGCAAAATAATCGGACCACTGTCCATTCCTTCGTCTACAAAATGAATTGTACAGCCAGAAACTTTCGCACCGTATTCTAAAACACTGCGATGTGCATGTGCACCAGGGAAAGCCGGTAATAAAGAAGGATGAATATTCATGATTTTATTTTTAAAAGCATTTACAAAATACGGACTTAAAATACGCATAAATCCAGCTAAAATAACTAAATCCACACGATGTTTTTCAAGTTCTTCTACCAGTGCTTTTTCAAATTCTTCTTTCGTATCATAAAGTTTGCGATCTACACAAACCGCAGGTATCCCTAATTCAGCTACGCGTTTTAAAGCATTTGCTTCTGGTTTATCACTAATAACAACTGCAATTTCTGCTTTAATTCTACCAATATCAATTGCATCAATAATCGATTGCAAATTACTGCCGCGACCAGAGGCTAAAACGCCTAATACTGCAGTATTAGTCATTAAAAACCCCACCTTTTATCACAACTTCTTGCTTACCTTCGACAACTTTACCAATCACATAAGCAGTTTCATTATTTGCTGCTAAATGCGCTTGAATTTTTTCAACTTCATTTGCTGGAACAACTAAAGCCATACCAATCCCCATATTAAAAGTACGGTACATTTCCGTCCAAGCAACGTTGCCCCACTCTTGCAATTTATCGAAAACAGCTGGTCTTTCCCAAGATGTAGAATCTACTTCTACTCCACAATTTTCTGGTAAAACCCGTGGAATATTATCATAGAATCCACCGCCAGTAATATGCACCATACCATGAATCGTGAATTTTTCTGTTAAAGGCATACAAACTTTTGGATATAAACGTGTCGGTGTTAATAATTCTTCACCAATCGTCTTACCGAACTCTTCAATATATTCATCGCCTTTAAACCCTTTTACATCAAAACAAATTTTTCTTACAAGTGAGTAACCATTAGAATGTACACCAGTTGATGGTAATCCGATTAAAATATCACCTGGCTTAATATTTGCACCTGTAATAATCTTTGCCTTATCCACGATACCAACAGCAAAACCAGCAATATCATATTCACCATCTGGATAAAAACCTGCCATCTCAGCAGTTTCTCCACCAATTAACGCACACCCAGATTCTTTACAAGCACCAGCAACACCACTTACAATTGCTGCAACTTTTTCTGGCTCAAGTTTGCCCACAGCTAAATAATCAAGAAAAAATAAAGGTTCTGCACCTTGCACTAAAATATCATTCACACACATTGCAACTGCATCTTGACCAATTGTATCATGTTTGTCTAGCATAAAAGCCAAACGTAATTTCGTCCCCACACCATCTGTACCAGAGACGAGAACTGGTTCTTTATATTTTCCGCTATTTAAAGCGAATAATCCACCAAAACCACCTAAATCACCTAATACCTCAGGACGATAAGTAGATTTTACATGTTTTTTCATCAATGTTACAGCATGATTGCCGGCGTCAATATCAACACCAGCATCACGATAAGTTAATTGTTGAGATTTATTTTCAGTAGTCATCGAACTCCCCCAATTCAGAGCTTAATTATTTTTACTTTTTCTTTTCAAAAACGTATTTATCTGCACCAATTGTATCTTCTTTAGGTTTTTCACCAGGATATGCACTATTAAAGCAAGCATAACACATATCTTCACAGCTTACTGCTTTTAGCGACTCTTTTAATCCTTCAATAGATAAGAAATGTAAAGAATCTGCCCCAATATATTGACGAATTTCTTCTACTGATTTTGTAGCTGCAATCAATTCTTTACGTGCAGAAGTGTCAATTCCATAATAACATGGATAACCGATTGGAGGCGAACTTACACACATATGAACAGCTGTAGCACCAGCTGCCTTGAGCATGCGAACAATTTTTCCGCTCGTCGTACCGCGCACAATAGAATCGTCAACCATAATTACAGATTTACCATTTACTACTGATTTAATTGCATTTAATTTAAGTCTGACACTTGTATCACGTTTTTGTTGACTAGGTTGAATAAAAGTACGCCCAATATAACGATTTTTCATTAAACCTTCTTTAAATGGAATTCCAGATTCATAAGCAAAGCCAGTTGCCGCCGTAGTACCAGAGTCAGGTACAGAAATAACAATATCTGCTTTAAAGCCACTTTCTCTTGCTAATATACGACCCATTTCAAATCTTGCATCATGAACACTCTGTCCATCAATCACACTATCTGGACGAGCAAAGTAAATATATTCAAATACGCATGCTGCCTTTTTATCAGCTGTTGCAAAATGATATGACTTAAGCCCTTTATCGTTGATCACAACCATCTCACCTGGTTCTACATCTCGAACAAATTCAGCTCCAACTGTATCAAGTGCACAAGACTCAGAAGATAGCACCCATGAATCTCCCATTTTCCCGATACAAAGCGGTCTGAACCCTTGCGGATCACGTGCACCAATTAACTTTTCTTCTGTCATAATCGTTAAGCAATATGCACCTTTAATTTTCACTAAACTTTCCATAATTTTTTCTTCAACTGATTCCTTGCGAGATCTCGCAATTAAATTCACAAAAACCTCACTATCAATTGAAGTTTGGAAAACTGTACCTTGCTCTTCTAATTCACGTCTAATTTCTGCTGCATTTGTTAAGTTACCATTATGAGCCAAACTAATTTTACCACCAGAATAATTTACCATTAACGGTTGAGTATTAGCTAGAAGGCTGGAGCCAGTCGTCGAATAACGAACATGACCAATGGCAATATATTGATTGTCCATATGTGGTACTTGATGGCGGAAAACTTCATTTACCAATCCCATTCCACGTGTTACATCCATCCAAGAACCATCAGTAATAGCAATCCCGGCACTTTCTTGTCCACGATGCTGAAGCGCATAAAGTCCCCAATACGTATTAAGTGCTACATCCTCAGTTCGCGAATAAATGCCAAAAACACCACATTCTTCTTTTAGCTTGTCCAGTTCTAAATCTATCATCTAACCTCTCCTGTTAATCTGTGTAATACTTCTTTATAGGCATCCTCAACATTGCCCATATCACGACGGAATCTATCTTTATCCAATTTTTCTTTTGTTACTGTATCCCAGAAACGACAAGTATCTGGAGAAATTTCATCCCCTAACAATACTTGACCCTTGTATAAACCAAATTCAAGTTTGAAATCAATCAATTCAATATTTTTTGTTGCTAAATATTTTGTTAAAATTTCATTTACTTTTAAAGCAATGCTTTCTACTTCAGCAACTTGAGTTTCCGTTGCTAAGCCAATTGCTTTTATATGATAATCATTAACTAATGGATCACCAAGTTCATCATTTTTATAATATAATTCAACAACAGGGCAAGACATTTTTATGCCTTCTTCTAAACCTAAACGCTTCGCAAGGCTTCCTGCTGCAATGTTTCTTACTACAACTTCAAGAGGTAAAATTTTCAAGGATTTTACTAACATCTCACGATCGCTTGGCATACTTACAAAATGGTTATCAACACCATTTTCTTTTAATAATTTAAAGAAAAATGATGCGATTTTATTATTCATAATCCCTTTATCTGCTATCGTACCTTTTTTTGCTCCATTACCAGCAGTTGCATCATCTCTATAATATACTAATACTTCATCAGGATTTTCCGTTGCATAAATTTGCTTTGCTTTGCCTTCATATAATGGTTTTTTTCCCATTGCTTATAGCCTCCAAATTTCATAGTTTTTTACCAGATAACTATCCCGCCCATCTGACAAAATAAGCGATTCACACAAAATCAAAGATTTTTGTTCTCTGCTTATAAGACTCCTAACTTCTATAAGTAGGAGTTATACCCACAGGGCACAGGTGAGCGGCTAATTTCCTGAATAAGGTCGACTAAGATTCAGCTAGAGTGAACACTCCACCTGAATTAAGTCTTACTTTATATTATAAACTTTCTGCAACCTTCGCTGCTTTCTTCTCAACTTCTTCTGCCATTTGCTTGCGATGTGCAATTAGTTTTTCCTGTAAACTAGGATTGCTTACAGCCAAAATTTGCGCCGCAAAAATTGCTGCATTTTTTGCCCCATTCACAGCCATACTTGCAACTGGAATTCCAGATGGCATTTGAACTGTACTAAGTAATGCATCCATACCATTTAAAGGAGTTGCATTAATTGGAACTCCAATTACAGGAAGTGTTGTAAGACTTGCAATCACACCACCTAAATGGGCTGCCGCGCCTGCTGCTGAAATAAACACACCAATCCCTTTTTCAGGTGCTGAAGTAACAAAATCGTGTACTTTTGCTGGTGTACGATGTGCAGATGCAACAACGACCTCATATTCAATACCAAAATCGTTTAGTAAATCTGCCGCCGTTTTTAATATCGGCCAATCAGAGTCACTCCCCATAACAATAGCTACTTTTTTCATGAATTAACCACCTTTCCTAACATACGCGAATTATCGTAGTTTATTCATTTGGATCAATTCTGTTTGCGAATAAACTTCACTAGCTTAAAATTATCTATATTAACCATATAAAAATATATGGGCTCCGATTATCTGCATGTAATGCAAATAATCCACAGGGCAATCGTTCCCCAATTCAGCTTATCACCTATATCGTAAATTCATTCGACTCCGACCAATTGGGCCGGAGTCGATAATATTTTATGGTTTTATCAACAAAAATTGTCAAAAAGCATCCTATAATTACAATGACAAATAAATATATAAAAATTAAAAACTTATACTACTATTTGCGCCACTCTATTTATAATAACAGATTATTTTTAAGAATGTCAACGGAATTTGCAGTATTTTGTTTGTATTCGTCATAAAAGGCATTTATAAAAAATATTCTTTACCGTAAAGACTGTTTATTTTAAAATTACTTATTTTTTATACAAAAAGAGCTGTCATAACGAATCTTTACATACCTATTTTTATGTAGCTCCAAAAGGTTCGCCAGACAGCCATTATTTATTTTTTACAAAGCTTATAAAATTACAATCATTAATGGAATTTACAAAGAGCTTCCTATAGCAATTCCAACAAGCAGAGCGGCAATTCTATCCATTTCATTCTGATGCCGCTTTTCTTCTTCATGCTTTCTTTTTTCCCATTCGTGTCTAGATTCTCCCGGATGACGTTTCATTTCTTTTTCATGACGCTCTTTTTCTTTTTTCATCTCTTTATCATAGTGAGCTTTATCTCGATGTTTGTCATGATGATTAACTCGTTGTGGCGGTCTATCATCTCTAGGAGAAGCCTCTAAAACAGCACTCGTAAATCCAATTTGCAATACTCCGACCATTGCTATAGCAACAAATCCTTTAGTTAACTTATTCATTTAAATTCCACCTTTCCTAATTTGTCTTTATCTTATCAAGGAAAGATTTGAAAACTTTCGGAAAATCCTTTGGGAACTCTTTGAATAAAAAAGATTCGAATAAAAATCCAAAATGATAAAAAATTCTAAGACGCAAAAAGATTAGATTTACTGACTAAATCCATATTTTATCGTTTCCATTACCGCCTCCGTCATTATCCCCTGCCCCCAATATGGTTCTGCTAAAGAATATCCTAACATATACGCCTTGTGATTTTGCCGTTTTGGATCTAACATTACTCCTACTATCCCAATTAACTTCTTGTTACTCTTTAAAATGATTCCGAAAATACCGTCTTGATTTATAAATATCATTTTCATGATTTCTATCGTTTCTTCAATATTTCCATGTGACTTCCATCCCGCATTTGAACCAACATGAGGATTCTTGCTGTATTCAAAAATATCTCCTGCATCCTCCATAGTAATTGGACGCAAAAGTAAACGATCCGTTTCAATTTGCATTTTCACAATACCTCATCCTCTTTATCCATATGTTTTATTAAATAATTGAATTGATAGTATAAAATATTTGTGTTATGATAATCATATAAAAGTGCTACCGATAAAACGGTTAGCTCCCATGAAATTACGATTAGATTAACCGCAAAGTTTCTGAGGCTGGGCGGTTAATCTTTTTTTATGGCAAAAACCAGGATGATGAAAAGTAACAATGTTAAATTTGCATCATTCATGGCATCACCCCCATTCATCCGTATGTAACGGAATACAAATGGGAACTAACCGCCTACGTTTAGTAGCACCTGTTAGAATTGTACCATATTTTCCATATAGCAACAATAAACAGTTAAATCATGTAATAAACATTTTAAAGGATTCGTGTTTTTCATGTCGTGAGTCATTGCCATTTATTCTCCAAAAGGCATTTCCCTGTATTCTCCCTGGCTTTGCCAGAAATGCCCGCCACTCCATGGTGACCGCCTTTTTTTAATAAGCAGAATATTCCCGAAATTTCAGTATTTACGCGGTTTGAGGATAGTTTGAAAAATAAAAAAAATGGCCCTGCATAAGCTTCGAAAAGCTTTAATGCAAGGTCATTTTTTTCTATGTCTCACTGGCTAAGCCATTTTGCCCTTTGGAGGATAAATGGCAGTGCCCACGACATAGTATCCTCGACCTTGTTACAATTATTATAGCTACCACCCTTCAAATTGCAAGAGAGATAAACAGAATTCCTCATCATCCCTGTACGTTGGCTGATTTTCCATAATAAAAAATCAAGGGATCTTCTTAGTATGACTTTCTTTGTGAATTCGCTGAATTTGAGTTAATATCTTTGCGTTTCTTTTAATACGGTTGCTTTCAGAACGTTTAATTATACCTAGTAAATTAGGATTAGCTGCGACTTCACTGACAAATCGTCATCTGTCTTTCCAAGGTTGGAAATAACATCTTCACTATTTTCCTCCATCAGCAAGAGAATCTAATGTAACATTAATAATTCCCACCATGTGATTTTTTTACCAATTTTAAAATCTTTTTGCCCGATTCCTTTATCCTGATGGAAACTAACAAATCCTTGATCATATATATATGAACAATCTAAATCTTATTCTATTGCTTATTTTATAATAGTCACATTTGGTTCTTTTCTAGGCACCAATTTCCCCGAGTCATTTTCACTATAACCTAATGCGACAGAACCACATACCATATAATCATCTGGAACGCCATAACCTGATAAGAGCTTTCTTATATCCGGAATATCACCAAACCATGTAAGCTGGTTAATCCAACATGAACTCAAACCCAAAGAATGGGCTGCCAACATCATATTTTCAATAGCCACGGAACAATCGGCCATTGCATTCGGATATTCCCTTGCATTAGACACAAGAATCAGGGTAGGTGCATGATAATAGAAACTATAGCCTGCATTCTTTGCTGCATTCTTTCCTGCTACAATAGACCGATATGTTTTTTCATTTACCTCAATATTTTTATATACCTCTTTTACTTGGTCGTTAAGTTCAGCTAGTTTATCGTTATTTTGTAACACAGTAAAAATCCAAGATTGTGAATTTCCTCCGGACGGTGCATGGATTGCGGCTTGAATAATATCCTTTAAATCCTCATCTTTGACCTGATCCTTTTTATAAGTTCTTATGCTTTTTCTTGTTAACATATTTTGTATGACTTCGTTCATAACATTTCATCCCTTTCGACAAATATAATTAGCCATTGATAGTAAGTTATTCGAGCTTTGAGCATGCATAAATACCAAAAATTATCTTCCATTCGCTAATGAACCATATACATAAATCGCAGCTGAATTCACATTACCATTTCCCGAATATCGGGGGTACCCAGGATAGACCTGCAACGGCAGTGCACGTCCCTTTGTTTTTTCATTTTGGTCCGTAACGACCAAGTTCCCCGGTTCTTCTTTACTTACGACCCAATGATCCAGATCTTGCAGCACATTTCTTCCCATAGTAAAGACACTTTCCTTGCCATGTCCGTAACCTGGCACAATATAAAATTTCACAAAATTATTCAGTGGACGTTGTCCAAACTTTTCTACAAATTTGTTATAGTAATCTATAGTCCCTGACAATGCCAAAACCCGGTCAGCTGTTCCATGAAGGATAATCAATTTACCGCCATTTTTCCGGAACGCCGAAATATCGGGATTTGTTGTATCAAGCAATGTTGGGGCTTTCCAAAATTCCTTTTTCCATTCTTCCAGTTTAAATTTTTCATAAACTTAATCTTTTTCTTGAAAGTATTGTCATGATATTCAATTTTTATTCCTTGATCTTTAAAAGCATAATGATACCATATTTCTTTTTTGGGATATATCCTATGCTTGCCTTCTGCTTTTTTATAAGCTTCATTTTTGCATGCCAATTGTGAATTACTACAAGCGAACTCCTTTACTTCATCAGCATCACACCTATAACCACAATAAATTCTACTTATTGTCTCAGTATTCACTCTAAACAAATTTATGTTGTTCTTATTCTCTGAAAAAAGCTGATAACCTCTTCACTATTTTCCTCCATCAGCAAGAGAATCTGATGTAACATTAATAATTCCCACCATGCGATTTTTTTACCATTTTTAAAATCTTTTTGCCCGATTCCTTTATCCTGATGGAAACTAACAAATCCTGGATCATATATTATAGCCTGCATTCTTTGCTGCATTCTTTCCTGCTACAATGGACCGATATGTTTTTTCATTTACTTCAATATCTTTATATACCTCTTTTACTTGGTCGTTAAGTTCAGCTAGTCTATCGTCATTTTGCAACACAGTAAAAATCCAAGATTGCGAATTTCCTCCGGACGGTGCATGGATTGCGGATTGAATAATGTCCTTTAAATCCTCATCTTTGACCTGATCCTTTTTATAAGTTCTTATGCTTTTTCTTGTTAACATATTTTGTATGACTTCGTTCATAACATTTCATCCCTTTCGACAAATATAATTAGCCATTGATAGTAAGTTATTCGAACTTTGAGCATGCATAAATACCAAAAATCATTTCCCATAGCAAATATTTTTTATCTTGTATCACTAACAATCTTCCTTCCATTAATTAATTATAAACTGATTTCCAATACCTTATGAACAACAGCCGGATAAAGGAAGTTACTTATATTTTAAGTTTCTGAACAATTCTTTGCACTTTCTTATGGTTCACATTCATCCCTTGTTTGCGCAATTGACCGTAAATTCGTCTATATCCAAAATCTTTATTATCGTTTCGAATCTTAAGGATTAGGGTTTCTAGTTCTTCATTAGGATTTTTGCGTTCAAAGCGTTTTTGCCAATACATATATGTTGCTTTTTGGAAACCTGTAAATGCGAGAATATCTTTTTAGTTTAAATTCTCCCCGGAGGCTGTGGATGATTTTCGCTTTTTGCTTAGAGGTGTTTCCTCTAAACGCAGTCTCCTCAGTTCTTTTAAATATGCATTTTCGATTCTAAGTCTTAAATTTTCTTCTTTTAGTTGTTCAAGATATTGTGCACCAGGAGTTTGACTTATACCTTGCAATGTTTTATCATTTTTAGGTTTTATCACTTTGGGTCGCCGTCCTTTTCTTTTTTCTCTCAGAGCCTCAGGACCAGCAATTCTAAAATCATTTACCCACTTGGTAATTAGTGGATGATTATTCACTCCGGCCTTTAAAGCAACTCCTCATACGAGACTTCTGTTGTTAAATATGACTCTACCATATAAAGTTTAAATTCAAAAGAGTAAGTTTGATTTTTTCGGGATCTCATTAATCCATTAGAACCCAATTTTTCATAAGTTTTTATCCATCTCCTTACTATATATTTGTCTGCTATTTTATATTTATCTGCTATAAATTTGTATCCACCTTCACCAGATAAGTATGCTTGGACAACTTTTTGTTTAATTTCAAAACTATATTTTGCCATGAAAAAACTGACCTCCCAAAAGTTAAATTTAGGTCTAACTTTTGGGGGTCAGTTCATAGCCAGGTTGATTTTTTCTTTTTCCGGCATATCTCCAGTTATATTCCATACTCGCTCCCCATACTGAAGTATTTTGACTGCTTTTTCCGCTTTCATGAGCGTTTCATATGTCGGATTGGGCTCAATACCGCCAAATTCTCCCACGTAAAAATTCTGCAATACATCTTTGATACTTTGAAGCAACCCACTTTTTGGGACACTTCCTCCACCGTATAAGACCAAGACCTTGCTGTTTAAAGGAATTTCCTTCGATAGTTGAATAATCTCGCCTTTCCTAAAAATGATTTTGGTTGGATTTACAAATTGAAAATTTCGCGCTATTAATACGATCATTTGAGTAATTGGTTAATAAAACATGGTTTCTGTTTTTCTACCTGGGAATTCGTTTAAATGTTTTCTTAAAGGCGTCTTCGTCAAAATCATTAATGCCATCTTCGAGTATCATCAACATTTTCTCTTTATCTCTGGGTAGCATCCCTGCAAGTGGGATAGCATTCGTGTTGTGCACACCATAGAATGGAATATTTTTTAATTGAATCTCTTCAATCAATGTTTTCTCCTCAATCAGATTTTCGATTTCAGTAGCTTCTTCAAAACGACCCGCTATGATTTCTTCCTGCAACTTCGTTCCTGCTATTACCCCCAAGGTTCCAACCCAGACAAGTTTTGGTTTAGTTATATTAAGCAATTCTGCCGTTAATTTAGCATTTTCTACGCCCTTACCTTTTCCCGCTACCCCCAACATAAGCAATGCCATATGATTTATGTTTGCATTATTTAATCTTTCTAATTGTTCCTTAGCTTCTTGAATGCTATGACCTTTATTAATTCGGGTTACAACATCACTAGATCCTGATTCTAAGCCCACGTATAAATCGTTTATCCCCAATCTTCTTAACTCAATTAATTCTTCATCCCTCTTAGCTTTAATATTCTGTATGGAAGCATACATTGTTATTGTTTTACATTCAGGGAAATAATCCCTGATCTTTGTGGCTATAGCTTTTAAGTAATCTGCATTGAGAACAAAAGCATCCCCATTTACCAAAAAAACTCTTTCCACCCGATCATGGTAGGTTCGTGCTTCCATTAAATCTTTCTCTATTTGTTCCAATCTCTCTATACTAAAGTTCACATCTTTATACATACTACAAAAAGTACATTTATTATGGGCACACCCCACAGTGACTTGCAAAAGCAATGAATCTGCTTCAACAGGCGGTCTATAGATGGTTCCGGTATAATGCATTTTTCTTCCTCTTTCTGATTTATTGGTTCTAATAAAAACTTGTGCGCAAAGCATATCAGCCTAAGAATTAATCATGTCTTGCAGTACAATGTCTGGGTGATGGTATTGCTGCTTTATGGAAATACTTCGCTTATTAAATCTAATCGCAGCCTGTGGACACCAATGAACACAGGCTAAACACTCATCACACGAGTTTCCAATGTTAACTTTTCCATCTATGAGTCTAATGTTTTTTGCCGGACATATTTTCTCGCAAATGTGACATTGAATGCAAAGGTTTTCATCAGCCTGTTTTTTTGATAGTTCTCTTTCTGCAAACTTTCTAGTTGTAATATTTAACAGCTTGGCTTTATATTTGTATCTCGTCTCTGCTGTATTTTCAGTATTCAATAGAATATCCGAAGCTATTTGTTCAATTGTATTTTGTAGAGGTTTCAGAGTAGTTAGATCATAATGCGAGTTAAGCAGAGGCGCGGTATTATCAGGCAATGTTATTGCTTTTGCATAAGAAAGCTCTAATCCCTTTTTAAAAAATAATTCCCGCACAGAATGCAATGCATTTCCTGGTTCACCACCACAAGTGGCTATAGCGTAAAAGTAATATCCTGAGGCCAGTTCAAGTTTTTCTATAAACTTTTCAACAACTTTGGGCACATCATAAAAATATACAGGAAATACAAAACCAATTCTCTTATTTGTAAATTCATCTTTGAATTTCAAAGCGGTATTCATTGCCATAACTTGATCATTAAGTTGTTCCGCTAATCTCTTTGCAGTAGTAAGGGAATTTCCTGTACCGGAAAAATAAAAAATCATTTACGCCACCTCCTTTCTTTATTTATTTGCAAAGTGTGACACTTGTAACACCTTCTGAGTTGTATTATAATTAAGCAGTACTATATAGTCAATGGATTCTAAGCAAGTGATACAAGTTAAGGGAGAGTGTAACATTTTGACAAAAGAACCTTCAAACATCATAGCCATAAGGTCAAGAAAATGGATCATTAGTGCCTTGTTAGAATTAATGGCCGAAAAAAAATATGATAAAATTACAACACAAAATATTATTGAGAGAGCAGCTTTAACTCGACAAACATTTTACCGACACTTTAAATCAAAAGATTTTGTGTTATTTGCTTATATCGCTCAGTTATACGAAGCTCTTGTTGAAGAGGTTAATAAATTGGAGGTAAAAACATTTTATGCAGTATTAGTAGTCTATTTTGAATTTTGGAAAAACCATAGGGATTTTTTAAATCTACTAAATAAAACTGAATTTAGATATGATCCTATTGAATGTTATCACACATATATGGAAAAAATTTTAAGTACAGTTGAAAACCAGATTTGTAGCGAAAAAGTAGACACGAAATACATTCAATCGTTTATGGCAGGTGGCTTGGGAAACATAAAAAATACTTGGATAAATGATAATTATCAAGAATCGCCTGAAAAACTTTCTGAAATCATCGTTACTTTATTAGGTGAAAAACATTAATAGGCAGCGTCCCTTCATTCTTAGCGCTTTCTTTCCACAAAAGAACTTCACAAGTAGGGGGCGTGTCCAAGATTATTCTCTCTGGCTTTGCCAGGAATGCCCGCCACTCCATGGTGACCGCCTTTTTTAGCAAGCAGAAATCCCTGTATTTACGCAGGTTGAGGATAAAAAAATGACCTTGCATAAGCTTTGAAAAGCTTTAATGCAAGGTCGTTTTGTCTATGTCGGCAGGCTAAGCCATTTTGCCCTTTTGGCGGATAAATGGCAGTGCCCACGACATAGTATCCTCGACCTTGTTACAATTATTATAGCTGCCTTTCCTCCCGATCGCAAAAGAGACAAACAGAATACCTCATCATCCCTGTACGCTGGATGATGAAAGTAAATTTAGCGCAGAAAGTTGCTTATTAAGGGCAAACCTCTACACTTTTAATATTCAAACAAACACTAAAAGAGCTCGCAACAGTGATCTATACCCGTTTCAAGGTTTCGATATGCTGGTCGTGCTTTGTATCCACCTGCACGTTAAGGTAGTGTAATTAACTTTGTCAAGACACTAGGGTGTCAATCAGGTCAAATCCCTTTCACAATTCTGTAATATTTGAACAAGCTTACAGCCATTGCACTTTTGCTGGTTTTCTCGGAACAGTCCGCTTGTAATGAGCATCAGGATAGCCAATAGCAATAGCAGTTACCAATCGTTCTTTCCCTGTAATCGATAGCTTTTTGCGGATAGTTTTATTTATTCGTGCAGCTCGTACAAAGAATCCAACATATAATACACCAAGACCAAGTGATTCAGCCATAGTACCCATATTTGTTGAAGCCAATGCAGCATCGACCGTATCATCGGATATTACAAAAATAGCTGTTGGCGCCCCCTGGAAGAAAAACCCTTTATCAACTTGATATTTTCTCGTATCAATCGGTAACTTAATGAATTTACCAACCACATCGGTTACGGACTTTATCTTCCGAAAGGTTATGATTGCGTCCTTTTCGATATTATCCTCCGGGTGTTCAGCAACAACATAACGTATCCGCTGCTTATTGCTTCCCGTAGGGGTGTACCTTCCAGCATCAATTATCTGCATGATTTTTTCATGTTCTACAGGCATATTCTTATAATGCCTGATGGAGCGTCTGAACTTTATGTTATTGAGGAAGGTTTCAGGCGCGATGGTAAAAGTATCCCTATCATATTCTTTTACCTCGTCCATAGCATAGCCATTCATGCTGACGGCAGCTTTTGGACAGACCGCAACGCAGTGACCGCATTCCATGCAACGATCAAGTTTCATTTCAGCTATTTTATCCTTCAAAACAATGGCATGGTGCGGACAATCCTTCACGCACATTCCACAGCCAATGCAAGCGGCTTTATCAATTCGAATACAATCTGACATTTCTTATTCCTCCAAATGATTCATTACTATTTCGATGTCAACTACCAGCTTTTTCATTTTTCCAAATAATTCACGATTATGGGTAACATCAATGTAAAGAGCGTGCCAGCTCGAAAGCTCCGCGAGTCGCGTCGCCGATGCGTCCGGTTTTTTCTGCGTCGCCGATGGTATAAAGATGATCATAATGGCCGAAGCATTCCTTTGCCAGCCTGTTGCAACTACGTACACCAGTGGCAAGCACCGTCACATCCGTACTGATTGATTCAAGAACGCCGTCTTTCCGGCTCAGGTGCAGCATGCCATCGTCGATTTGATCCAACCGCCTGCCAAGGAAAAATCTAACATTCCCCTGTTTTAATCTTTTAACTACATCCATAGAGTTAGAAGGATGTGCGCCGAGAGCGATTTTATCCACCATCTCAATTACAGTGATGGTATTCCCTTGTTCCAACAGTAATTCCGCTGTCTCCAGCCCGGTCATACCGGAGCCGACAACGGCAATCTTCTTATTGGAGTAGGTTTTTTCCCCTGTCAAAATCGGCGTCACCGTGACAACCGATTCTGATTCTGATCCCGATATTCTCGGTGAGATTGCCTCTCCGCCGGTTGCGAAGATCACGGCATGGGGATGATACGTATCAATAACTTCTTTGGTGGCTTCGATATTGTACTCAATTGTTACACCCTGCTGAGTTGCCAAATGGGTTAATCCCTCAATGAGCCAACCGATTTTCTCCTTATGCGGCGGCGATTTCGCCAAGAGAAGCTGACCGCCGGGTTCTGCATTCTTTTCCAGTACGGTTACCTTGAAGTCCCGCGCCGCCAGTTCTCTTGCCGCTGTTAAGCCCGCCGGGCCAGCGCCCACAATGACGATCTGCCGCTGATGACCATCTTTCGGTGCATTGCGTTCATATTTATTTTCCTGACAGGTGCGGGGATTGACGGCACATTCAATCGGCTGGCCGTTCATGATGTTTTTACGTAAACATTCCATACAACGCAGGCAGCAAATACACTTAAGGATATCCTCGCTGCGCCCCTCCTTCGCTTTATTGGACCATTCAGGGTCAGCGAGGAAAGGCCGCCCCATGGCGATGAAGTCTTGGGTTCCTTCCACGAGCTGCGCTTCCGCCTGTTCCGGAGAGCGGATCAAATTAGCCGCCATTACCGGAATGCTGACCTCTCCCTTAACAGCTTTCGCCAAATACTTGCGCCAGCCGGGTTCATAGCTGATTGGTTCGCAGGAGGTGTGCTCCGTATCGTAAGCGCCGCTGCTGATATTGAGCGCGTCAATTCCGAACTGCTCCAGCCGTTTCGCAATCTCTACGCCCTCACCCAAGGTGATCCCTTGACCGGGATAACCAATCGTGTCATAGAACTCATCTGCTGTCAATCGCACACTGATGGGAAAATCAGCCCCGCACTTTTGGCGGATGTCCTCTATAATCTCCTGAATGAGTCGCATCCGGTTTTCCGGAGAGCCACCGTATTCATCCGTACGACGGTTAGTGTAGGAACTTAAAAACTGCTGCAGCAAATATCCATGGGCAGCGTGTAGCTCCACGCCATCGGCTCCGGCTTTTTTCGCCCGTTTCGCAGCGGCGGAAAACTGGCTGACCAGTGTTTTAATCTGAGGTATTGTCATGGCAATGGTAGTTTGATTACGAATAGGATTGTCACCAAGGCCACAAGGAACAGCGCTTGGTGCAAGGAGCGGCTTCATATAGCGCTTCATCCGCTTCACGGTTTTGGGATCTTCCATGGCGGATTCATCAAAGCTACCGGTGGCTTTAAAAAATAAATCCCAATATGGAGGAAAAATCCTTGCAACTCTCTCATTGAATTGCCACAGCGTTGGGAAAATAACCACGTTTTGCCGACCGGGATGAAACAATTGAACAAAAATCTTAGTGCCATGGGCATGCACCTTTTCCGTGATTCTGCGAAACGGCTCAATATATCTGTCGTGTGACATGGATAACATGCTAGAATGGGACACGCAATCCGTCTCATTGACGCGGGTACATTCTGTCATGATAAGACCCACGCCTCCGGCGGCGCGTTCTTCATAATAGTCGGATAATTCTTTGCTCGCCGCGCCGTCATGCGCCGCCAATCCAATGCACATGGAGGACATCACAATTCGGTTTTTGATGGTCACTGAACCAATATTCATGGGTGAAAATAAATTTGGATACCTCATCCCTTTACCCTCTTTTCTGTTTGTTTTTGAAATACGAATTTACACTTATTTCATCAAGAACCTAAGCAGCCTGCTTACTTTCTGGGCATATGGCTGGTATCGCAGCGACAGCCCAAACACCCTGGATTTTTTATAAATCCCTTTCTTGTGGCTGAAGGCCTCAAAGCTATATACACCGTGGTACGTTCCCATGCCGCTGTGGCCGATCCCGCCAAACCCCAGACCATCGCAGGTCATGTGGGAAATCGTGTCATTTACACAGCCTCCGCCAAAGGAGAGTTTGTTAAGTACTCTTATTTCTGTGCTTTTGCTTGTTGTAAAGAGATAGAGCGCCAGCGGCTTTTCCCTCTCTTGTACAAATGTCTCCGCCTCGTCCAGCGTGCTATAGGGAATGACTGGGAGGAGGGGACCGAATATTTCTTCGCGCATCACGGGAGAATCAGGCTTCACATCGACCAGGACGGTCGGTTCTATTTTCAACGCTCCTTGATCAAAATGTCCTCCACTATAAACCGTTCCCTCTTCCATGAGGCGTCGAAGCCGTTCAAAGTGTCTTTCAGTTACAATGCGCGGATATACCGGATTTGTAAGCGAATCCCCAACCATCTTTTTATATTGATTTGTAATTTCTCTGCAAAACTGTTCCGCTACTTTTTCATACACCAACACGTAATCCGGAGCGGTACAAGTCTGTCCGCTATTGAGAACTTTGCCATACGCTATGTTTTTTGCCGCCTCCCGTATATCGGCATCGGCAGTCACGATACACGGGCATTTACCACCCAATTCAAGTGTCACCGGAGTAAGATGCTGTGCCGCTTTTTCCATCACATACTTACCTACTGCGGTGCTTCCGGTAAAAAAGATGTAATCAAAACGCTGTTCGAGAAGCTGCTGGCTTTCCTCTTTTCCACCTAATATGGTGGTGACATATTCTTTCGGAAAGGCGCGTGCCACAATCTTTTCGACTACGTTTGATGTGTTCGGCGACAATTCTGACAGCTTAATGACACAGCAGTTACCCGCTGCTATAGCGCCGATTAGCGGTAAGATGGTCAGTGTAATGGGATAATTCCAAGACGATACGATGAGGGCTGTGCCATAAGGCTCAAAGATGTCATAAGCCTTGCCAGGAAATGAATTGATTCCAACCGATCTGGGTATTGGCTTCATCCATTTTTTCAGGTGACGGGTTGCGTAAGTAAGCTGCTGCAGCGATATGCCGTATTCAGAAATATAAGTTTCATATGGCGATTTGTTTAAATCGTCCATAAGCGCTTGGTTGATTTCTTCTTCATAATAAATTAGGGATTCCCTCAGCGCCTTTAACGCATCCAGCCTGTATTGATACGTCTTGGTTTTACCGGAATAAAAAAAATTTTTCTGCATCGCTAAAATTTCATTGTATTCCACAACTGTACCTCACCTTTTAAAAGACTAACTATAATCGCTTGCTATATTTTCTCGTGACCGTATTTTTGCAGTTGTCTAAATTTTTATTCTAGTCTATAATGGACTCATCAAGAATACAAGTGACAGAATCGTAGAAAAGTCAAAATTTATACAGATTTGAAAAAATGTCAAAGGAGGTCTTCAAATGAAGTATGATTTATCTAAAAAATTAACCATTGGCGCATCTCGGACTCTCATTTCTTTGCAGCAAGCAATGTTGACCTTGCTCGCCGAAAAATCTTTCGAGGAAATTGCCGTTCAAGAGCTTTGCGAAAAATCAATGCTGCCGCGAGCTACCTTTTATAATTATTTCGATGATAAATATGACTTTCTGGAATACTGTTTTTTGACCGTTCATAAGCAAATTGACAGCAGCAATCAAGAAACAGGTAATTGTCAGAAACGATTGAACGCACTGATGGAAAACTTTATTGATTTCTTTGACCAAAACATTGAAATCGTACAGAATATTTTGAAGAATAATTGCCCGAATCAATACTTTATCAATCAAATTCATTTTTATCTGATCACAAATATGATGGCAGCTTTTAAAAGCAGTCCGAATACCCACCAATTCAAAATACCGCAGGAGATGGCTGCAAAACTATACAGTAAAGCGGTATTGATTATCTTGGAATGGAAATATCTCGATAAAAAGGAGTGCTCAAAGGCACAGGCGAAAGAATACTTGCAAATGATGGTAAGCGGAATCGACGTAAATAGAGCAGGTTAGTTTCCCATAAATAGATAACCTCAACGCAGAAATAACAAAACAAAATTGAAGCTTAGCGTATATTTGGGTCAAAATGTTGGCAGGAACCTAATTAGATAATCCAGTAATTTCAGCAAGGTTAAACAATTGAAAACTTCCAATTTAAAAAGCAGAAATACACCATTGTCTCGATGCAACAATAGGGTACTTTTATTGTCTTATCCAGCTTAGATGTAGTATAAGCCTCTTAATATTGATAAACTATTTATCACAAGATTCCTCGCTCTTTTAAACTCTCAAAATTCCCCTTACCGATAATAATATGGTCCAAAATGTTAATATCCAGTAACTTACCTGCTTCGACCAGTTTTCTAATGATAGTAATGTCTTCTTGGATTGGCAGCGCATCACCACTGGGGTGGAAATGTATATGTTCGTTCTGAACAAGTATAGTAGAATACAGCATACCAGCGCCAATAGCAGGAGCAAACGACCGTATGCTATCACCAATAAGAGGCTTGTTATTTCTCTGGTAACTCTTCAATCCATCTCTGGAAATATAGAAGTTCTGCATCTTTTTTGTTTTACGGTAGAAGTAACGAAATTGATAAAAAGACGGGTATTGGTTTGCTAGAATATCCATACTATCACAATACTTCTCTTTCAGCATCATGGTATAAGCAGTCATAAGTGATTGCTTTTTCGTGGTATAGAAGAATTTGTTCAAAGCCCATCGTATGTTTTTTTCATCTTGTGTAAGCTTTCCATCATCGTCTAGCCGTTGCCTTGGGGCAAGGACTATTATATTCATATAGACCAAATACAAGCATAAATAGTTTCTGATGGTCTGCTTAGATATGTTGTGTTCTGTATCTATAGAATCGATAACTTTTGAACGCATTCTTTCCTCTGCTACAAAAGGGAAAATTGATGCAATTAATGTATAACGCTCAAACATGATTCTTTTCTGATTAGCATTTAGATTTTCAATATCGGTGACGATAAAATTTGTAGCCTGGTTCAGTACTTCATCAGTGCAGCAAGAGAAGGAATCCAAAGCCGAAGATTCCACCCATACGGGCATAGTCCTTTTGATGCAGTCGATAATGAGGATTTTATCAGGCTTTACCTCTAAAACCCTGATAATGTTGTCACCGTCCTTCAACAAATCATTTTTCTCATCAATGACTAACCCCCAATCGGTGACCCCATGCCTTAACCAGTATTCCCTTGAAGCATCCAGCAGCTTGACCGTAAGTGCCTTCATCAGAAACTTGCGGAACACACATTCACGCACCATCAAATCATTGTCAGACTTGACGCAGACAAAATCCGATGTGTATTCGCTAATGTCCCGCCCATTAAGCGGGACATTGCACCTGATTTCTTTTACTTCATCACTTGCTTGCAGAATATCTGCATAGACATACTGGATCGCATCGTATGTCCTGCATACTTCATTGCACTTTGCAATGACACGTTTTTCACAACGACCTTTAAAATTTTTCTTCCTCACCTTTGCAAAACCTCCATATTAGGAACGCTCTGCTGCTTGACTCCATTTTCCCAAAAACGCGCCCAAAAATGAAAATGGGCGGTTTTGGGGGAATTGGAGACTCGGTTTTTGGGAAACAGAAAATCATGAATATACTCTCCCCTATGTTACGGGCGTTCAAGCCAATGTTCATGAAAGTCATAGCGCTATGCTTTTTGCCAAAAAGCATAAAAGAAAACATCACCATGTCGTGGGGCACTGCCATTTATTCTCCAAAGGGCATTTTCCTGTATTCTCCCTGGCTTTGCCAGGAATGCCCGCCACTCCATGGTGCCCGCCTCTTTTAGCAAGCAGAACTTCCTGTATTTACGCGGGTTGAGGATAAAAAAATGACCTTGCACAAGCTTCGAAAAGCTTTAATGCAAGGTCGTTTTTTCTATGTCGGCAGGTTAAGCCATTTTGCCCTTTGGAGCATAAATGGCAGTGCCCTACGACATTCATTTTACTCCCACTCAATTGTGGATGGTGGTTTACTTGTTATATCATAAACAATTCTATTTACACCTTTTACTTCGTTAACGATACGGCGGGAAATTTTATCTAATACTTCGTATGGAATATGTGCCCAATCGGAAGTCATTCCATCGGAACTGGTTACTGCTCTTAGTGCTACTGTGTGACAGTAAGTTCTTTCATCACCCATAACACCTACGGAACGAATATTTGGCAAGCAAGCAAAGTATTGCCATATCTTACCTTCTAGGCCTGCTTTTGCAACTTCATCTCTAAAGATTGCATCTGCTTCGCGCGTGATAAATAGTTTTTCTTCCGTAATTTCACCAAGTACACGAATTGCAAGACCTGGACCTGGGAATGGTTGACGCCATACTAAATGATGTGGAATTCCCAATTCTTCACCAACCGCACGAACTTCATCTTTAAACAATTCACGAAGTGGTTCAATCAATTCTAGATCCATATCTTCTGGCAAACCACCTACGTTATGATGACTTTTAATTGTCGCAGAGGTTTTTGTTCCACTTTCAACAACGTCTGGATAAATTGTACCTTGTACTAGGAAATCAATTTTGCCAAGTTTATTAGATTCTTCTTCAAATACACGAATGAATTCTTCACCAATAATTTTACGTTTACGCTCTGGATCAGATATCCCAGCAAGTTTTCCAAGAAAACGATCTTTTGCATCAACACGAATTAAGTTCATATCGAATTGTTCTCTAAAAATCGCCTCTACTTGATCACCCTCATCTTTTCTAAGTAAGCCATGATCAACGAACACACAAGTTAATTGTTTACCAACAGCCTTATGTACAAGCACTGCTGCAACTGAGGAATCAACACCACCGGATAAAGCACATAAAACTTTTTTATCGCCAACGATTTTTTTAATTTCAGCGATTTTACTCTCAGCAAAAGAAGACATATTCCAATCTGCTTCTAATTCACAAACATCAAATAAGAAATTCGCCAACATTTTTTTGCCATATGGTGTATGTTCAACTTCTGGATGGAATTGTACACCATATAATTTTTTTGTTTTATTTGCCATTGCTGCAATTGGACATTGTTTCGTAGTTGCAACAATTTTGAAGCCTGCTGGTGCTTTAGAAACAAAATCTGTATGACTCATCCAGCATTCGTTATCGGCATCAATTCCTTCAAATAACTTGCATGCGCCATCTAAAGCAATTGCAGTTTTTCCGTATTCTCTAATATCTGGGCTTTCTACTACTCCGCCCAATGTATATGCCATAAATTGGTGTCCATAACAAATTCCAAGTACAGGAATTCCTAGTTCAAAAACTTGTGGATCTGCTTTTGGTGTATCATCTCCATACACGCTATTCGGTCCACCTGTAAAAATAATACCACGTGGATTTTTCGCTTTAATTTTTTCAATACTATAATCATAAGGCACTATTTCACAATAAACGCCACATTCTCTTACACGTCTGGCAATCAATTGATTATATTGACCACCGAAATCTAATATTAATACCATTTCATGATGCTTACTTTCCAAAATTTCTTTCCTCCTCGACTTTGGTAATGACGACAATATACCACAAGATTCTACTTATTGTAAATACCTTTTAATAGTGTTTCTTTGCGAAGATCTTTACATTCACATTTTCCTTCACTTTTTGTATCGCGAATTGTATCTAAAATAATACGACTAATCATTGGAGCATCATCGTAAAAAATATTTTCCAAAACTTCATGCGACCAAGATTTTACTAACCCTTCACCATAATTTACAACAAAATATATTCCTGCATAACATGCACCAATTTCCCTTGCTAAATACACTTCTGGGCAAATACTTTGTCCAACAATATCAGCATGTCCTTTTAACATTGCAATTTCTGCTGGGCTTTCAAAATGTCTGCCTTCAGTTACTGCATAAGTTCCACGGGTAAAAATTCTGCCTTTATATTCAGCTCTCGTTTTTTCAATCAACGTTTGACGCAGTTCATGGCAAAGCGCATCACGCATAATCAGTAAATACTTACCTTCCAAGCCCACGCCTTTACGCTCTGACATATCAAGATAATCATCTGGAATTAAAAAATCACGCGGATCTAATAGTGGATTGATTGTCCCAACTCCACCTTCTGAGATAATTCGTTTTACTCCAGCTTCCCGAAACACCCAAAAGATTTGTCTGGACGCATCCGCTCGGCTCACTTCACTACGCCAACCATGCATTCTACAAGTTAAAACTTTTTTCTTACCTACCGAAAATAAACGAAAAACCGGACTTGTCCCATATGGCGTATCAAAAACGAGTTCATCTTCTAATATCGTTACATCATCAGCTTTTGCACCCAATGGAAAATCGCTAGACAATGTACCTGATCCTCCGATTACAGCAAATTCTACATTTGGTATACTCATTCTTTTCCCTCTATTCAAATTTTCTTATTATATTATACTGGGTATCACGTTGAGCGGCAACCTTTCCAGCGTCACGAATTATATTTACCATCTTATCAATTGACATTTGATAAGAAGTTCCTGCGGCTCTGACCACATTTTCTTCTAACATAATACTACCTAAATCATCTGCCCCAAAAGCTAACGTAAGTTGTCCAATATTTTGCCCTTGCGTTACCCACGAACCTTGAATATGTTTAATATTATCTAAATAAATTCTCGTTACAGCCAACGTCTTTAAATAATCCCAGGCAGTAACTTTTTTCCCGCCAAGTTCAGTATTCCCGGGTTGGAATGTCCATGTAATAAATGCCCGGAAGCCGCCCGTACGCTTTTGCAATTGACGAACCTTTTCCATATGTTCAATCCTTTGCTCTAGCGTCTCTCCCATACCGATTACCATCGTTGCAGTACTCTCAAGACCAATGCCATGCGCAATTTCCATGACTTCTAGCCACTCACCAGCTGATATTTTCTTTGGACTGACACGCTGCCTAACTTCATCGACTAAAATTTCAGCACCGCCTCCCGGAAGTGAATCTAATCCGGCTTTTTTTAATTCTTTAAGCGTATCTAAAATAGATAAATTGGCTTTCTTCGCCATATGAATGACCTCTGCTGGCGAAAAAGAATGGATAGTAATCCGATACTTCTTTTTTATTAAATTCAGCATATCAAGATAATATTGAAAATCCAAATCAGGGTGTAACCCCCCCTGAATCATAACTTGTGTTCCCCCTGCTGAAATCGTTTCATCAATCTTTTTAAGAATGACATCATTCGATAATAAATACTGCCCCTTTTCCCCTTTACGACGATAAAATGCACAAAACTTGCATTCACTTACACATACATTGCTATAGTTGATATTTCTATCAACTATAAAAGTTACTGTATTATCCGGATGTAAGCTACGACGTACTTCGTCTGCCTGCTTGCCAAGTGCGAGTACATCGCCATTACATAACAAATCTAAACCTTCTTTGGGCGACAAACTCATCGAATCACCTCTGCCAGTTCTATTTTCGGTACATGGTCAATCAAATTCATCTCATGTGCCATCTCATAAAACATCAACAACGCACGTTGATGTTCCTGGGAAAAACCCCATTTTATCACTTCTAAATATTCATCTAATTGCGCAAATGAAAATGGTTTATGATTTAAAATCATTTCAATTGCTTGCTTTTTCTTTTGATAACCATTCGCAAATCCCTTTGTTACTCTATCAAAAACGAGCTGTAATAAATCAGCATGGCTTTTGGCAAAATTCCGATTGATAATCCATACTGCATATACCATTCTAAGTCCGGTGAGTTTTTTCCACTCCATACCGATATCATAATAATAAAAACCTTCTTGATGATTGTGATTTGCATATAATGCATCATCACCGATTAATAAAGTTGCAGTTGCATCCTCGGGAATAATCCGATTCATATCAATAATACGAATATAATAATTTGGTCTTGCACCATATGCTTTATTTAAAACTATTTTCAATAAGCAGTGAGAAGTTGCCGATTTTGCCGTTAGAATAATTTTGTCATTCGTTAACTCTTCAATTGGTTTTTTCGAGACTAAAATAATGCTCTGCACGTTGCCATCTGCGCTAATTGCCACATCTGGCATAATCAAAAACTTTTCACTATTTCGTGCATAAACAATAGAAGATACAGGGCTGACATCCAGCCTGTTATTGACAATATCATTATTTAGCACTGTCGGTACTGCCGAAGTAATATTTAGTCCTTTTCCAAACCCTTCTTTTTCAAAGCTATATGTTAATGGCAAACAATTAATAAAATTAATATGCCCTAATTTTGCTTTTCCCATGGTTCTTCCCTCACTAAAATTTTTCTACTGGTTGATAAAATGTATCACGTTCTACAGGAATATATCCCGTTTCACTCACCAATTGAATAATTTCTTGTTTTGTAATTCCTTTATTTGTTTTTGCTCCTGCTGCATGGATAATCTTTTCTTCTTCGACCGTTCCATCCAAATCATCTACCCCAAAGGCTAGTGATAACTGTGCAATTGGCATCGTAAGCATCATCCAAAAAGCTTTTATATGGTCAAAATTATCTAAAATCAATCGCGTTAACGCAATCATTTTTAAATCTTCCCAAGAACTGACACGCTTAAGGTCTGAAAATCCTGTATTTGCCGGATGAAAAGGGAACGCGACAAAAGCTTGAAAGCCACCTGTTTCATCTTGAATATCACGCAAGGTGAACAGATGGCGGATTCTCTGCTCAATCGTTTCTTTATGACCGTAAAGCATCGTTGCATTTGTCAATATACCTAGGCGATGTGCCGTTTTTATCGTTTCAATCCATTCTTTTGTCGTTGCTTTATTCGGACAAATCTCTTTTCTTATTTCATCATCTAAAATTTCAGCACCACCGCCAGGTAATGAATCCAGCCCAGCTTCTTTTAATGTTTTTAGCACATCTTCAATACTTCGTTTGGATATCTTTGAAAAATGGACAATTTCAACCGGGGTAAACGCTTTTAAATGTACCTGAGGCGCAATGCGTTTTACCGCTCTTACAATATTTAAATAGTAATCAAAATCTTTCTCCGGATGAAGTGCACTTACCATATGAAACTCACTTAAATCAGGAGTTTTCGCCATCGTGCTTTGCACAATTCTCTCCACTTCCTCTTGGCTCATTACATACGCTCTTTTTTCTTCAGCTGTACACGCAAATGCACATAACGGACATTCAGATACACATATATTCGTCAAATTAATATGACGGTTAACATTATAATACACATTTTTGCCGCTCTTTTTTTCTTTGATTGCTCGCGCCCAATTTGCTAAATTAAGCAAATTTTCTTCCTTATATAGCTGCACTGCGTCAGAAAAATCTAGTCGAATACCCTCTGCCGCTTTTCGGGCAGGCGTCATCATATCTATCACAAAAATCGCCACCTTTAGCATAATTTATACTGCTATCTATATTCGCACTACATAACTTTATAAAATTCGTTTAGCTCTGGCTAAAATCCTGCTAAAGGTTTTTTTATTCTTTATTCAGCTATCAGTGGCGCTTCAATCCACCCTCAGCGTAGTTTTGTAAAAGTTCCCCCACTGTTACAATTTGATATCCCTCTGCTTTAATCTTTTCTAGTAAAATTGGTAAAGCTTCTGCTGTTTGCTGTGGCGTATCAGAGGCATGCATTAAAATAATACCACCTGGTTTTAAGCGCTTTACTACACGATCAATAACTACATCTCTCCCGGGATTTTTCCAATCTAAAGAATCAATATTCCAAATAATCGTTTTGTAGCCTAAACTATCAATGACGGATAATGCTTCTTTGCTATAGCTTCCATTCGGAGGTCTAACTAAAGACACTGATTCGACCCCTGTTGCTTCCTTAATTTCCGCTTCGGCTTTTTCAATATCATTCTTTACCCAATCTGCTGTTCGGTCTCCATAGTTTTCATGCTTATGCCCATGACTAGCAATTTCATGACCGTCAGTAGCTATCTGCTTTGCAACCTCTGGATATTTAAGCGCCCATGGCCCCATGATAAAAAATGTAGCTTTTACATCATTTGCTCTTAGTGTTTCCAAAATCGAAGGAGTAAATTTATTTCCCCAGGAATGATCAAATGTCAATGCAACCACTTTTTGTTCCGTATTGGTTCCTGCAATTGCAATGGGTCCAGTGTTTACAAGATTTGCGACTTGAACATAAGCGGTACTAAAGATAAATAAACCAATAAGTCCATAAACAAACTGCTTCTGCCCAATTAATTTTTTTAAATTGATTACCATAAAAAAACCTCCCTGCATAAAACTTATTACTAAACCTATGCAAGAAGATTTCTTTATAAAACTTAAATTATTTCCATTCCTTTATAATAACTTCATTCTCTCCAGCAACACCAGATGACAAATAGTTTGCCAATGTTTTTATTATTCCACCTTTACGATAGTCCTCATTAATCATAAGCAGATTCCAATTATTTATTTCCATAAAACCATTACTATATATAGCAGCTAGATTCATATTGCCATAACTACTAACTATATTCTGATTACCAATAACCAATGTATTTTTAGCATAAATTTCCCCTGATAAATTAATCAGATTTTCAGCTTTTATAATCGCATCATTCCGTGAATCCTTGACACTGTCCGTAATCTCAAATTTATTATATCCCTGTATAACAAGTTGGTTTCCACTGTAAATTTGCGTAACAACCGGATAGGCAATATTTCGATATGCATTGACTTTTACATCTCCTCGCAGCTCCATACTATCTCCACTTTGAATTCGGCAATCACTAGCATTTACAAGACAAGCGTTTTGAAAACTTAAATGTTGATTACTATAAATTTCAGCTTCTGTCTGATAGCTCGGATTCTTTTGTAAATATTGTTCTAAACCGCGATTAATCCCAACGTCCCCATTAAAAGACAAACGATTTTTTGCATGCAAAACAATTTTATTTCCATTAATATTCCGTCCATTTGTAATATCAATTTCCGTAGCATAGACTCGAACAGAACTATTATTCATATCATAATTCTCAACAGTAAAAAAATCTGGATTAATTCCATTACTAGAATCGGTAAATTTAAATTTTCCTCCTGCTGATATAAAAACATCATCACCTTTTAACGCTGCTCTACTTGTTAAAATCACATCACCTGTAGCATAAATTCTAAGCTTCTTTGCTTTAATATAGGAATCATCTGTAAGTGTAACATTTCCATCTACTACTAAAGTCAATTCGTGATTTTGACCATTAATGGAAGATTGATTATTCATGTTAAAACCACTTTGCCCATTTATATAAAGATTGGTATTTCCAGATAAAACAGCATTCATATTGTATAAATTCTGCGCATTCGATGTTTTATAATTACCTGATAAAGAAATATCTCCAAACAAATTAACATTATCACCTTTTATTTTAGGTGCTTCCGTATACCCTGTACTTTCCCAACTTGGAATTCCAGGGATATTAACAGTAAGTTTAGGCATTTCCTTAATCGTGTTATATTTTCCCGTAGCATTATTATAAATATATATATCGCCAACGATTCTAGTATATCCAGATAACGTATAATTTGTATTTGCTACGATATCACCATAAACCATAGATCCAGCAGTACCTGTTAGTATGACGTGTCCATTTCCATACAACGTATACTTACCAAAAACTTCATCAGCTGAATTATCATCATTTTTTATAACGACAAGGATTGCCATTTTTTCCGACTTACTCTCAGTTCCAAATGTCGACTCAACAATCCCTCTAGACTCTATTTTGTATGTATATTGGTTTCCAGAAATACCTTGTCTATGTATTTGTACCTCATATCTAACACCATCAGTCAAATAATTTTTTGCATTTTTTTCCAACCAAATATTTTCTTCATTTGACCATGAATCTATATCAGGTTTATTTTTCAATTCATTCATTGCTCTTTTAATCCCTGATTCTGCAGCGTACATAGCTTGGATTTGATCTTTATTACTGATATTCGCTCTTGCTGATTGAGAAATCATGGGTACTATACCAGCTAAGACAATACCAACTAATGCCACAATCATAGCAGCAGTCAACGTTGTAACGCCTTTTTCCATTTTTAAGTTTGCAAACAACGATCTCATCCTCCTTTCCCCTAACCCAATATATTTAAATGACTTCTACTATATTATATCTAAAAATCCAAGAAACTCATTCACTCATTTTTTTGCAAATTTCCATAATATTTTTAATTCCTTGAGATAAATATTTATTCTTATGATACACGATATGAAACTTCCGTTTAAAATTAATATTTTTCATCTTAAACTCAGAAAGTTCTCCGCTTTTAATTTCATTACGAACAGCACATCTAGAAATTACACTTATACCTAATCCCGCCAAAACCGCTTTTTTTATTGTATCTGCATTATTATAAACACCTACAATGTTACATTTTATTTCTTTGCTTTCCATAACTTGATCAAATAAGTTTCGCGTCCCGCTTCCTTCCTCTCTTACAAAGAAATTCATCTTTTCTATATCAGCTATTTCAATCTTATCTTTTTTCATCAATTCTAAATCAGGAGATGCAATAAAAACCAGTTCGTCATCCAAAAATGCATCAGCAATCAAATATTCTGATTTTATTTTCCCTTCTACTAAAGCGATATCGAGTTTATCACTTAGTACCATTTTTTCTAAAACTCTCGTATTATGAATTTCGGATTTTATTTGATATTCTGGATATTCTATATGTAGTTTTTTTATTAAATCTATTAATACACATTCACCAATTGTAACACTTGCACCAATTCTTATCATATACTGCTTGCCAAACTTTTGCATAGCATTTTCAATCTCTGTACTTAAATTAACAAAATGCCGTGCATAAGTTAATAAATTATTTCCGGCATCCGTAATAAATAAATTCCTGCCTAATCTCTCAAACAAACGAACCTTATAATGATCTTCAATTTCATGAATGGCTTGGCTAACAGATGGCTGAGTCATATGTAATTTTTCTGCTGTTTTAGTCATACTAAGTTCATCGCAAACACAAATAAAAATTTGTAAATGTCTTAAAGTCAAAGCAAACACCACTTTCTATATGTAAATACCTATCGTTTTTATATAATTATATTATTGTACATATGCAACTACAAGTGATAGACTACAGTTATTCAAAGGAGATGATTTAACATGAATATCCGCTTATTAAAAGGCATTGGATTCACACTTATTTTTGCAATTCCTGCTTGGTTTTTAGGCAACCAATTCCCAATCATTGGCGGCCCCGTGTTTGGGATTTTATTAGGAATAATCGCTGCATCATTTAAGCGACCTGAATCAGTTGAACCAGGCATTAAATTTACAGGGAAAAAAATCTTACAATGGTCAATTATTTTACTTGGATTTGAAATGAATTTATATAATGTTTTTGCTGTTGGAGCACAGTCTTTATCCGTAATGATTTTCACCCTGCTCACTGCATTTATCACGGCTTATATCTTTGGTAAACTATTGAACCTAGACGGCAATACAACAACTTTAATCGGTGTTGGTACTGCAATTTGCGGTGGTTCTGCCATCGCTGCAACAGCGCCAGTTATCGGTGCAAAAGAAAAGGAAGTTGCTTTTTCCATATCAACTATTTTTCTTTTTAATATTTTAGCTGTTTTTATCTTTCCATTCTTTGGACATCTATTTAACTTTACAGATGCTGGTTTTGGCATGTGGGCTGGCACAGCAATTAATGATACCTCTTCAGTTGTTGCTGCTGGGTACTCCTACAGCCAAGCTGCTGGCGATTATGCGACCATCGTTAAATTGACGAGAGCGCTAATGATTGTGCCAATTACAATCATTCTCGCAATTTTTATTTCTCGTAAAAACGCAAAATCAGGTAACTTTAGCATTGCGAGAGTTTTTCCTTGGTTTATCCTTTGGTTCGTAGTAGCATCAATTGTAAATACCACTGGATTTTTACCTGGGGAAGTAAGTAAATTTTTAGGGAACACCGGGAAATTTTTCATCATCTTAGCAATGAGTGCAATCGGATTAAATACTAATATTCGTCAACTATTAGGCAATGGCATACGACTGATTATCCTCGGTCTCATTTGCTGGATTGCTGTTGCTATAGTTTCACTTATCGTTCAATATAGTATCGGTCTAATTTAACAATAAGAAATTCGTGGCATCGTATCTTAAATTACGATGCCACGTTTTTTATGCAGGATCTAATTACCGTGTAGAAATCTGTGCTTCTAAGTGAACCGCAGCTGCTTCAGTTGTATTTTTCTTTTCCACATCTTTCAATAACACATGTACTTCAATTAAACTTCTATCCGAATTGGTAGAAATATTTTGAAACCGCAACGAATTCTTTGTTAAATCTTCACTTGCGATTACCCGATGGATTGCAAGCAGTTGCTTTGTTTCTCCATGCTGCCATACAACGGCATCTCCCTCAATAAAAATCCGATTTAAAATGTCCCTAACCTCCCCTTTCTCATTTTTTTCCTCCGTATAATATTCCAAAAAATCGGTTGCTTCCTCATCCTTTATTGGCTGTACAATTTCTTTGCTTTTTTGAACTTCACGTTGAATTAACTTCATCACCGCATTAGCATCTTGCATATTGCTATTTTGTGTAAAGGTATATTCCTGACTGGTCATTAAACTTCTAAATACATTGGTAATTCCAGCAAAAATAATTACCATAATCGCAATCCCAATCATTACTTCGATAAGCGAAAAACCCCTTTGCGCATCCTTTTTTCTCATCGCCTATTTTCTCCTTATCATCGCTGTATTTCAAAATAACTCACCATCGATAGGATCGAGTCTGTTTTTGCAATTGGTGCACGCCATTGTACCTTCACTTCGCACTGATAAATGTTTTCCGCTTGTTCTAAAGATGGCTTCGTCCATATAGTAAAAAGTTTATATTTTACCCCATCAATTTCCCTTTCAACTTCTTCATTAAGTAAATCATTGCTATGTAAGTTTTCTTCTACGTTTGTCAACTTTTCAAGTTCACTTTGCGCTAATAAAGCTGCCTGACTATAGGTTTTCGCATGAACAGTGGAAGAAGTCGATTGTTGATAAGTGATTAATAGCGCAATCAAAGCAACAGATAGTATAATCATTGCAATTAACGAATCAATATAAATCCACCCACCTTGATTTAACTTTAAAGAAAAAATCTTTTTTTGCATTAGCATCACCTTACTAAATATAATATAGAAGACCAATTGATTTTATCTAAAAATTCTTTTAAACTTTACATACAGTAGAATTAAATCATATTAATCTGAGGTTTTATTCATGAATACAATTTTAAATTTTATCATTGCAATCTTTTGGCTTCTTTCTTATTGTATCAAAAAAATTATTTATCTACCATTTTATATTTACAAATTATTATTCGATAATAAAAATAATAGTTAATTTCATTTTCTCTAATCCAAAATAAAAAGAGGAGCTTTTTAGCTCCTCTTTTATTATTCGTTTAGCAGTCGTGGATGCTCGCAACCGTGGAATTGCGAACACTGCTCTTCATTATTTTATTACACATGTAGTGACCTTATTGAGTTCGTGGAAATTTGTAAATTATAATTTTACAAATTACTCAAGCTGAGAATGTGTAAGCAAAGCTTACATCATTCCCATGCCACCACCCATGCCGCCCATGCCAGCCATAGCAGCAGCGGCAGAAGCACCATTATCTTTTTCTGGTTTATCAGCAACTAAAGTTTCTGTAGTAAGAACCATAGCAGCGATACTAGCAGCATTTTGAAGTGCTGAACGAGTTACTTTCGCTGGATCTACGATACCAGCAGCAATCATATCGATATATTCTTCAGTTAAAGCATTGAATCCAATGCCTTTACCAGATTTTTTCACGTTTTCAACGACAACAGAGCCTTCAAGACCTGCATTGTTTGCAATTTGGCGAACAGGTTCTTCAATTGCACGTTTTACAATTAATACACCAGTTTTTACATCGCCAGTTACTTCAATTGTGTCAAGTACAGGAAGAATATCGATAAATGTAGTACCACCACCAGCTACAATACCTTCTTCAACTGCAGCACGAGTTGCATTTAATGCATCTTCAATACGAAGTTTCTTTTCTTTTAATTCTACTTCGGTAGCTGCACCAACTTCGATAACAGCTACACCGCCAGCTAATTTAGCAAGACGTTCTTGAAGTTTTTCTCTATCAAAATCAGAAGTAGTATCTTGGATTTGAACTTTGATTTGCTCTACACGCGCTTTGATTTGACTAGCATCACCAGCACCATCAACTACAGTAGTTTCTTCTTTATTCGCACGTACTTGACGAGCGCGACCTAGATCTTCAAGCTCTACACTGTCTAATTTACGTCCTAATTCTTCTGTAATTACACTTGCACCAGTTAAAACAGCTAAATCTTCAAGCATAGCTTTACGGCGATCACCGAAACCAGGTGCTTTCACTGCTAAAGCTTTAAATGTACCACGAAGTTTGTTTACAACTAATGTTGCAAGAGCTTCGCCTTCAACATCCTCAGCAATAATTACTAATTCTTTACCTTGTTGTACAACTTTTTCAAGTACAGGTAAGATATCAGCAATTGCAGAAATTTTACGATCTGTAATTAAGATATATGGATCATTGAATACAGCTTCCATTTTATCAGTATCTGTTACCATGTATGGAGAAATATATCCACGATCAAATTGCATACCTTCTACTACGGAAAGGCTAGTGCCCATACCTTTGGACTCTTCAACAGTGATAACACCGTCTTTACCCACTTTTTCCATAGCTTCAGCAATTAATTTACCAATTTCATCATCGGCAGCTGAAATAGAAGCAACTTGAGCAATCGCATCTTTACCTTCTACTTTATGTGCATTATTTTTGATTTCACCAACTAATGCAGTTACTGCTTTTTCGATACCTTTTCTGATAATCATCGGATTAGCACCAGCAGCAACATTACGCATACCCTCATGAATCATTGCTTGTGCAAGTAAAGTTGCAGTTGTTGTACCATCACCAGCAACATCATTTGTTTTTGTTGCAACTTCTTTCACTAATTGTGCACCCATGTTTTCAAATGGGTCTTCTAATTCGATATCACGAGCAATCGTAACACCATCATTTGTAATTGTTGGAGCACCAAACTTTTTGTCCAGTACAACGTTACGACCTTTAGGTCCTAAAGTTACTTTTACCGCATTGGCTAAAGCATCTACACCTTTTTCCAATGCACGGCGAGCTTCTTCATCAAACAAAATTTGTTTTGCCATTATGTATTTGCCTCCTATAAATATTTAAATAGTAAATAAAAAGAAATTATTCAACAATAGCTAAAATGTCTCTTTCGCTAACGATTAAATAATCTTGTCCTTGTGCTTTCACTTCTGTTCCAGCATATTTAGAGAAGATAACTTTATCGCCAACTTTAACATCTAATGCTACACGTTGACCATTATCTAATACTTTACCAGTACCAACAGCTAATACTTTACCTTCTTGTGGTTTTTCTTTTGCACTATCAGGCAATACGATACCACTTGCAGTTTTCATATCTCCTGCTACAACTTCGATAACAACTCTGTCGCCTAATGGCTTAATCATGTTGGTTTGCCTCCCTTTATTTTAATAAAATTATTATTATTTTGTTAGCACTCTTTATATGTGAGTGCTAATTACATAATTCATAATATATAATTCATTGCCAAAAATCAATAGCAATAAACAAAATTTTAGACTTTTTATAAAAAAAAATTTTTCAAAAAGTAATAAAAATCTATTATTCTTTTAGAATTTCTCCATTTTACTTCCTCATGCTAATTTTTACCCCAAATCCCTAATAGAATAGAACCCATACTAAAATTATATGATATTTTCTCCTTATTTATACATATAAAAATTACAATGAAATTATTTCAGCACATTTATTTTTAAAAAGTTCCATCTCCAATTTTTTATTAAGAATAAAACTATCTATTTTTTTTCAAAACTGAATCTATAATTGATTTTGCTACTTCCTTAATCGTTTTTCTTTTCGCCATACTATATTGCTGAATTCTTCTATATGCCTCACTTTCATTAATTCCATACGCATCCATTAGTATGCCTTTTGCACGATCAAGCAGCTTTCGCATCTCTAAAGAGTTTTTAACATCATCTAATTCTTGCTCTAATTGAGCAATTTCACGAAATCTTGAAATTGCAATCTCCATCGCCGGAAAAAGATTACTTTCTTTTACTGGTTTCACTAGATATGCTAAAACACCCGAATCTTTGGCACGATCAACAATTTCTTTTTGGCTAAAAGCCGTAAGTAAGAGTACGGGTGCAAGTTTTTCATTTGCGATCGTTTTCGCCGCTGTAATTCCATCCATCTCTGGCATTTTTATATCCATAATAATTAAATCCGGTTTATATTTACGAGTAAGATCAATCGCTTTTATCCCGTCTGTAGCCTCTCCAATAACCTCATGTCCAGCTTCCTCAAGAATTTCTTTTAAATCCATGCGAATAATAGATTCATTATCGGCAATTACAATTCGTAAACTCTCCATTTACCTGCCCCCTCCCATTTTTCTTGGAATATTTATGCGCGCATGTGTTCCTTTATCACTGTAAAGTTCAAATGTCCCACCTAAGTCATCTTCAATTAATGTGCGGACAATTTGCAGTCCTAAACTTTTTGATGCATGTTTTTGAAAGGTTTCCGGCAATCCTGTCCCATTATCATATAAGTCAATAAGATAATTATCGCTTTCTCTGACAATATTAAGTCCAATAACACCTTCATTACAACCAATAAATCCATGCTCAATAGAGTTCTGTATAAGTTCATTCATTACTAGCGCTAAACTACTAGCATGTTCAGATGGTAAAATAATCGTTTCCCCTTTAAATTTTGTTTCGAGCTTAAAGTCCGGTTCGAGCATATTCTGCATAACTAAATCAAGAATATTTTTTGCTACTTCAACTACATCAATAATTTCAGCATCTTGCTGAGATAGAAATTCATGGACAACAGAAATGCTCAAAATACGATTCACACTTTCTTTCAAGGCAGCCTTTACTTCCGGTGAATTTGTCCTTCTTGATTGCAATCTCAATAAACTAGCTATCGTTTGCAAATTATTTTTTACACGATGATGAATTTCTTGAATAACCGCAGATTTTATAATTAATTCTTTTTCTTTCTTTTTTAATTCCGTAACATCAGAAACAATAATAACTGTCCTAAATAATCTCTGATTTTCATAAATTGGTATACTTCTTTGAATTAAAACTAGGTTCCCAATTTCTAATTCCTTTTCATGCGGTCTTTGAACAAGTGTCGTTTCTTTTTTTATATGCATCGTAATTTCGCGATCAAACATATGATGTCCTACCATTTCACCTACACCAAGGACTTTATAGATACTTCTTGCTGCGGTATTAGCAAATGTAATCTTACTATGCTTATCTGTAATGACAATTCCATCACTCGCCGACAAAGAACGGTATAATTCATAATCTATCGGAAAACTTGCATTTGATATAATTGCATAAGCAGTTTCTAATAAGTAATTATATCCTTTAATTTTTAAATCCTTCCAATTTGTCTCAAAACTTACACATGCAATAATCTTTCCATAATAATCATAAATCGGGTAGGTATACATATCCATCATGAGACCCCAAGCCCATTCACGTTTTCCTTGCAGTGTTTCACCAGTAGACAACGTATGCCAAACTAATGGCTCCTCAGCAATTCTTACCTGAGATTCAAGTTTATTATTAGCGCGATATTGACTAAAATTCGTATTAGGTTTGATTTGAGAAATAACTAATAGGTTCTTTACTTCCGACGATTTTACATAAACAGTAAGCTGTGCATGGGCAATATCTGCAACAATCGGATATACACTATGTAGTTTATCTAAAATATCCATTTGCACAACTGATAATGTCGTCATCATATGGCACATATCTATAATAGAGTTCACAAATATCACTCCAATAAATAATATTTAAAATTATTCTATTCAATGAAAAAAAATCAAATCCTCTGGGATTGATTAGTAATTTAAAGTAGCCTGATCTATGACTGAACAAAATATTATATCTTGAACTTAAAAAGTAAAGTGCAGGTTATCCCGCCTGCACTTTACTCGTTAGTTTCAAACTAGGTACAGCATTCAAATATAAATCCGAATACTCTTTTAATCTACTTTGATAATATGCTCTACAGCCAATCATTGCCGCATTATCCGTACAAAGAATAGGTGTAGGGTAACAAAACTCTATATTAGTCTTTTCACATTCATTATTTAATCGTTCTCTAAGTGCACTATTGGCTGCAACGCCACCAGCTAACACTAGCGTATTCACACCAACACTTTTTACCGCCTGCAACGCCTTATGAACAAGTACCTCAATAACAGCGCGTTGGAAACTTGCTGCAACATCGGCTTGATTGATTTCTTCTCCTTTTTGTTTTGCACTGTTCAGATAATTTAATACCGCTGATTTTAACCCACTAAAACTAAATTCAAAGTTCCCTTTTTCGTGTAAGGCTTGCGGAAAATCAATCGCTTCCGGGTTCCCCGCTTTTGCCAATCGATCAATTTGTGGACCGCCCGGATATGGCAATCCCATAACTCTCGCTACTTTATCGAAAGCTTCGCCTGCTGCATCATCACGTGTCTGCCCAATTAGCTCAAAATCATTATAGTCTTTAACATGAACAAGCGAAGTATGTCCTCCAGATACAACAAGTGCCACAAAAGGAGGCTTTAATTCCGGATGTGCAAGAAAGTTAGCAAAAATATGTCCTTCTAAATGATTTACCCCAATTAAAGGTACGTCTAATATATACGATAAAGATTTTGCAGCTGCAACCCCGACCAATAAAGCTCCGACTAATCCAGGTCCATAGGTAACTCCGATATGATTAATGTCTTCAAGTTTAACATTTGCTTCCTTCAAACAAGCATCAACAACAGGAATTACATTTTCAATATGTTTTCTTGATGCAATTTCAGGTACGACTCCGCCAAACTTTTGATGCACAGGTACTTGAGATGAAATAATATTCGCTAAAATTTCGCGTCCGTTTACTAATACTGCCGCGGATGTCTCATCACAACTTGTTTCAATTGCTAAAGTTAAACATCTTTCTTCTATACTCAAAACTAAACCTCCATTTATTTATGCTAGATTAGTAACACTTTATCCCTAATAATCATACGCTATATTACCAATCACCCTATATGAGCCGCTTCGTCGGCTCACTTTTTTTTATCCTATATCATTAAGCCACATGATAATGGCATTTTCTTTTGTATCTTCATAGTAATTCTTTCTTATTCCAGCTGCTTCAAAGCCAAGCTTTTGATACATTGCCTGAGCTGGGAAATTCGATTCGCGCACTTCTAAGGTCATACTACATATTCCCTTGTGTTTTAGGATATCAATCATATGCCTTAGTAGCTTTTGCCCAATCCCCAAACGACGATACTGAGGTAAAACCGCTACATTTGTAACATGTGCTTCGTCAAAGATAAGCCATGTTCCCATATAAGCAATTGGCTTATCTTCTGCTACTGCAACTATGTATAAAGCACGCTCATTTTCCATCTCATCACAAAAAGATTGTCTTGACCACGGATGTGAAAAAGATGTAGTTTCAATTTCAAAAACAGCATCGATATCATCGACGATCATTTTACGAAAAACAACTTCACTCATTCTTTTACTCCGTTTCGCTTTTCCCATAAAACTTCTGCTTCTGACCGTCTAATATAAAGTGGCTCTAAACTCATTACATCATCTGCTTTTCCATTTTGCAGCAAATTCCATCCGAGCATAGCTACATTAGCAGCACGAGGCATCGTCATATGCGGCATTGCCATAATAATATTTCCGCCTACTGCTTGAATTTCTTCTGCTTTTTGTACGGCCTTCTCACCTAAGAAAACAACAGGTTTATCTAATCTCTGTCCAGCTTCTAACACTTCAGTAAAACTTTTCACCGTAGGTTCATAAACCTGACAAAGTTTACCTTCTTTCCATTGGTAAAGAGATATATATATATTGCCTTTTTGTGCATCTAACATAGGTGCAATATAAACATCTCCGACTGGATAATGATACGCTAAAGCAGCTAATGTAGATACACCGATAATTGGAATATTAAGTGCATAAGCAATACTTTTTGCCGTTGCTAAACCAATTCTAAGTCCAGTGAAAGAACCTGGGCCAATACTAATTGCAACTGCCTCTAAATCACTCTTTTTTAAATTAGTCATATCTAAAATTTGTTTTATATGCGGCATTAAAACTTCCGAGTGCGTTAACTTCGTCTGTAATGTCAATTCCGCTAATAGTTTTTTTTCAGTAGCAACAGCAACACCAGAAACTAAAGTTGCTGTATCAATTGCTAAAATTGGCAATTTTGTTTCAACTCCTCATAAATCTGTCGATACGATTCACCCTTTAATTGAATCGTGATTAAACGTTCATCTATATTTTCAGTACGTGTAATTTCAAGCCAAAGATATTCCTCGGGAAGTTCTTCAGGAAATTTATCCGGCCATTCAATAATGACAATAGAATCCTCTAATGTCGTATATTCATAAAATCCAATATCATATAATTCTTCAGCACTCTCTAGCCGATACAAATCAAAATGATATATCGCCCTACGACCGTGATAAACATTCATCAGAGAAAAGGTTGGGCTTGTTACTTCCTCTTCTACTTGAAAACCTTTTGCTAGCCCTTGAACAAATAAAGTCTTGCCAGCACCTAAATCTCCTTTTAAGCATAAGACTACACCATTTTTCAATAAGTCTGCCAGCCCTTTTGCAAAGGCAAAAGTTTCTTCCGGCGAATTCGTCTTTATCTTTATCATATTAACACCTCATAAGTTATCTAAAATGATTATAACCCTTCGGCTCTAAATTCACAAATTTTCCGTTATACTCTTTTAAAAATACATTACCTGTCCCCTGCTTTACTTCACCAACGACTTTAATATTGCAATTGCTTAATTCTTTTTGCAATAATATATACTTTTCTTTTGAAATCGTAAAGAGTAATTGATAATCTTCACCGCCAAACAAAGCATATTCTAAAGGGGTTTTTCGAAAAAAATTGGCTCTTTGAAGAAGTTCAGTGCTAAATGGAACTTTACCTGCATCTAGCATGACATCCACACTACTTGCCAAGGCGATTTCTTTTGCTTCACTTGCTAGTCCATCACTAATATCATTCATACTGCTTGCATACTTTGCAATTATTCTTCCTAATTCAACTTGTGGGAAAGGCATTAAATGCGCCTTAATCAGTGGTTCAGCAAAATCAAAATTATCTTTTTTATTTAACAAAATATCTAAGCCCGCGGCAGAATCTCCTAGAGTCCCTGTAACTACAATAAAATCTCCAGGCTTTGCACCATTTCTTTTTTGCAATTTTTCCGGCTCAACTTCCCCCAAAACCGTTACATTAATGACAATTTTATCATGCGTTGAAACAGTATCCCCACCGACAATGTTCACACAAAAAGATTGCGCAATATTCTTCATTCCCCGATATAATTCTTTTACAAAATCTACATTTATTTTTTTCGGTAAAGCAATAGAAAGAACCACATGTTTAGGTATCCCCCCCATCGCCGCAATATCACTTAAATTTACCGCCAATGATTTATAGCCTAATTGAAATGGAGAAATAAAGGATAAATCAAAATGGACACCTTCTACCAACATATCAGCACTAACCAATTGCAGCATATTGTGGGTTGGTATTAAAACAGCGGCATCATCACCAATGCCAACTGCTACGCTTTTAGGCTCTACGATACAATTCTCTTTGATTAAATCTATTAATCCAAACTCTCCACACTCTTTTATATCCATTGAGCTTCCCTCATCGTAAAATTATTTTAAACTATTTTAAATTTTAACATAGATTCATTCATTCGCAAGTTACTTTTGCAAAAGAAAAGACACCTTAGCTTATGTAAGGTGTCCATACACTCTATCCTTTATGCGAAATTAGTCACACAAATCCATCGGTTTATTTAAATATTCACCAACAATTTTCATCGCACAATAATCGCCACACATTGAGCAGGCTTCTGTATTTGGCGTATTTCGCGCATTGCGATATCTCTCTGCTTTTTTAGGGTCAATGGCAAGTTTTAATTGTTCCTGCCAATCCAAAGCTTTACGTGCCTTGGCCATTTTTAAGTCCCAGTCTTTTGCACCAGGAATTCCTTTAACGATATCCGCTGCATGCGCAGCAATTCTTGAAGCAATAACACCCTCATGAACATCTTCTATGGTCGGCAATGCTAAATGTTCAGCTGGTGTAACATAACATAAAAAGTCTGCACCATTCGCCGCGGCTAAAGTACCACCGATAGCTGAAGTAATATGATCATATCCTGGAGCAACATCAGTCACAAGAGGTCCTAATACATAAAAAGGTGCACCTTTACAAAGCTGCTTTTGTAATTTCATATTGGCAGCAATTTGATCAAATGGGACGTGTCCCGGGCCTTCAACCAAAACTTGTACACCTTTTGCCCACGCACGGTCAACCAATTCGCCAAGAATAATCAACTCTTGGATTTGCGCTCTGTCTGTAGCATCAGCTAAACATCCTGGACGAAGACCGTCCCCAAGACTAATCGTTACATCATATTGCCGACAAATATCTAAAATATCATCATATCTTTCGTATAATGGATTTTCTTTTTGATTATGTAACATCCATCCTGTGATGAATGAGCCGCCGCGACTAACAACATCCGCAATTCTGCCTTGTTTGCGCATTCTTTGAATAACTTCACGCGTTACTCCGCAATGGATCGTCATAAAATCTGCGCCATCTTTTGCTTGCACAGCAATTGCATGTAATAAATCATCTGCTGTCATATCAACTACTGCACCGTGTTTTTTTATTGCGTCTACAGTCGCTTGATAAATTGGTACCGTACCAACCATAACTGTAGATTTTTCAATAATGGCACGTCTGGACATATCAATATTATCTCCTGTGCTTAAATCCATAACTGCATCAGCTCCAGCATCAATCGCCGCTTGGAGCTTAATTAATTCTGGTTCAATATCTGGATATGCACTAGACGTCCCAATATTGGCATTTACTTTTGTCGATAAGCCTTTACCTACGCCACGAGGAATCAAGGACGTATGATTTACATTTGCACAAATCGTAATTGTCCCTTCTGCTACACGTTCTCTAATCAGATTAACATCCATCTTCTCTTGCTTTGCTACAATTTCCATCGCTTCTGTAATTTTGCCTTGGCGAGCTAATTCTAATTGTGTTGCCATTTTAATACCTCCAAATATAAAAAAATAAAGCCATTTAACGCATAACAATGTTAAATGGCCTTTCAATATTAAAAGCTACTTACCACTTTCCTACGCTGGTCTTAACCATACAGGTTCCAAGGGTCGGTCATTATAAATGACCTCTCAGCAAAAGCCCCCCTAGTGGATTTCATAAAATTTCTATATATTCATTTTATCAAAATAAAAAAGAAATGTATACCCCCAATTAAAGTACATCCGTTATTCTTTTAAATGGCTTACTTGTATCTAAATGTCCAGTAATCGTTTCCATCGTTGAACCATTTAAAAGAATTTGTACTTGTTGCACCTCTGGAAACTCGGTCAAAGTATCAACAATAGATGCGACTAAGATAATCTCCGCACCCGACCCTCCATTAAAATTTCTAACAATAGCATCATTAAAATCAACGTACGCAATTCCATCGGCAACTTTTACTGACCTTAAAATCGTAGCCTTCGGAATAAGCGATACAGAATGTTCATGTACAGTTCCTTTTATTAATTCCTGAATAACAGCTGTATATTTGTCTTCACTGCTAATCTCTCTTTCCTCTGCTATAAGTTTGGTTGCGTCTTGATTCGAAAAATAAATTTTTACTTTTACTTTATTTTCATTCGTCCCCGTGTCATTTTCTGCATTTTCAGCTGCCTCAACATTAGTAGGAACCTCTTTCTCATTTGTAACAGATCCTTTTGAATCTGATGTACAACCAGCGATAAAAACCAGCATCAAAACGCCTACTAAAGCACATAAAATTTTTATTTGCTTAATCATAAATAATTACTCCCTTTCCCTGACATCTCATAAAAGAATTTACTTAATCCTACACTAATGCCTCCTGCCAATTTTGTCTGAAAATCATCAGAGTTTAGCAATTCCTCTTCATCAGGATTTGATAAAAAACCTAGTTCAACCAATGCAGCCGGAACAGTAGAGTTTTTCAACACATAAAAATTTGCGGTCAAAGCGCCTCTATCCATCCTTTGTCCAGAATCAATTAACGAGCGCTGCAAATTCTCTGCTAATATCTTATCATAAATTGTTTTATTATAATAATAAGTCTCTGTTCCATTCGCCTTCGAATTCACAAAAGAATTCGAATGTATACTTAAAAAAGCATCCGCATGATAACGTCGGCTAAAATCTGCTCTTGCATCTAATTCTTGTTTATCGGTGGCATTAGGGCCATATACATCACGATCATTTAAGCGTGTCATAATGACCTCAGCACCCGCATGAGTTAATATATCTCTTACTTTTAATGCAACCGCAAAATTTACATCCTTTTCTTTTACTCCCGTAACACCTACCGCTCCAGAATCACTGCCACCATGTCCCGGATCAATAATAATTGATTTTCCCGCAACACCATTAACATTAAAATTATATGATTTTTCCCCGAGAATATCAATTACTACACGAAATGGTTTACGAGCTTTACGATCTTTAGGCAACGTATAAATTTTATAATTAATATTATCTGTTTTTACAGGAAGTGTCAAACTCACCGTTGCTGTATCTTTATTCTCTTGATTAAATTTAGCAATTTTCACTAAATCACTTTGAATGGCTAATGGTTTCTTTAACCTTCCTAATTTTGTATTAGGAAACTCTATGATTAAATCTGTTGCATATGAACTTTTTGTTTTCACTTCATAATCATCTATTTCTGAATTTAAACCAATTTCAATTCTTAAAATTTGTGGTGAATTATTATTTGCTGCAATTACTTCATATTGAAACGATTCAAATCTATGAGATTTAATACTCGCAGCAAATACAATTTGTGGCAATAATAAGCATAAACATAAGACAATCATCCATTTATATTTCAAAAAATCACCCTTTTTCACTTATCCAGTTATTCATTAATCCATAACTTTTGATATTTATCTACTTCTTTTGTTAGGTGATTAATAAACTTCCACATAATCTTTTCATTACTACTAACCAATTTTTTAGGTTCAAAATTGGAATTCTTACTACAACTACATCTCCTTCCACAACTTCTACTCGGATACAGCTTTCTTCATCATCATTAACCGCATTATAATTAATAATCCCTTTTTCACCTATAATCCCCAAACTACTCGTCCATCCGTTACTTGCTTTGCGGCTAACCTCTACATTTCCTTACATAACAATGTATAGACATTTTTGCATCATACCTTCGGATAAAATAACATCATTTTCTAAATAATATTTACCTTTTGCATTCTTCAATAAAGCATCGATTTCTATTCTACTCATATCTTTAAATAAGTCAACTTCTTTTACTAAACTTATCATACCATCCATTGTTGCAATGACTACTTTTTGATTATATGCCATATATGCCCGGTAAATCAGGTCCAACTGGCAATAAATTAAGTAATTTTCCCCAATAACGAAAAGCAGGTTCACGATCTTGCTTTTCTCGTATTTTTAAATATTCGCTAAATGAAAATTTAAAAAATTAAACGATAAATAATAGTAAGCTGTGCCTAGTGCACAGCTTACTATTATTTATTCTGCTTTTTTAGTTTTTCTAATAATTCTTGCGCTTCTTTTCTTGCTGCATTCGTTGCCTCTTTGTCCGCTACTATATTAATCCGTAAATAATCTCCTTCATCAACGTCCCTCGGCAAATATTTCTTGGGAAATATTACACTCTTTTCTTCATCCTCAAATAATAAAATAGCTTTATCATTTTCAAAACGATCTATGACTACAGATATCATTGTACTTTCTCCTTTAGAACATTATATCCATGCCCATCTGACGTAATTGTAACCGTCCCATCGAAATCGGTACGATAAATTTTAAAATTCAATTTTTTATATTTATTTAATGTTGTTTCATGTGGATGTTTATAATCGTTTCCAGCACCAACTGATATTAGTACACATTCCGGAGAAATAGCTTTTAAATAAGCATTATTAGAAGATGTTTTGCTACCATGATGTGGACTTTTTAATATTGTACTTTTCAATTCATCCTTATATTTATTCAATAACTCTTTTTCAATAGCAGATTCACTGTCACCTGTAAATAAAATTGAAAAATCTCCGTACTTTAGCTTTCCTACAATTGAGTTATTGTTTAAATCTTCTTCCGTATCAATCATTCTTTTAGTCGGGCTATAAACAATAAACTTAATTCCATCTCCAAACTCTAAATGCTCACCTGCAAGCAACTGTTTATAGGGAATCTTACTATCAGTTACTTTTTTTATGTACTTACGATAGGTTGATGTTGTCGTGATTTGACCATTATCATAAACACTCTTTACATCAAAATTCATTAACACCCCCATTGCACCACCTAAATGATCTGCATGTGGATGCGTAATAATAAGTTTATCAATTTTTGTTATGCCCTCAGCTTTTAATTTATTTACTAATAAATCTCGAGCATCAATATCGCCTGTGTCCAGTAAAATAACTTGCTGCGATGTTTTAATCAAAAAAGCATCACCTTGCCCTACATCCAACATTTTCACGGTCAAATTAGAGCTACTGGGCACATTTTCATTCGTACTTTTTATAGAACATCCACTGCTCAAAATAACTAAAAAAACTAATCCAATCGCTATTAAATTTCGTAAAACCTTCATTAAATTTTTTATCCTCACATAACCTGAAAACAGTATTTCATTAAATTACAATTGAACTAATCCAACACTAATTCTAATTGCATCATCAACATTTGTCATATACTCTTCTGACAAATGAGTAATCTTCTCTTTTAATCTACGTTTATCTATCGTGCGAAGTTGCTCTAATAAAACAACTGAATCTTTCTCTAATCTGCATTCTTTTGCCATTAACTCAATATGGGTAGGAAGTTTTCCTTTGCTTATTTGAGAAGTAATTGCCGCAACGATAACCGTTGGACTATATTTATTGCCAACATCATTTTGAATGACAAGAACAGGTCTGAGTCCCCCCTGCTCTGAACCCACTACAGGGCTCAGATTGGCATAATACACATCTCCTCGTTTAACCACCATCGCTATTCACGCTCCACTAACAAGCTCGGCACATCAACAATGTCAGCATCAGCATAAAGACCTTCTTCAGCTAAAGTCAAATTAATTGCTGCCATTTCTTGATATCCCTTTCTCATATTATCTCTTATCGCCTTACGTTTACGTTCTTCAATATAAGAGCACATAGCATCACGCACAAATTGGCTGCGGCTAAGTTTTTCCATGGCTGCGATACCATCAACTTCCTTTAATAGGCTATTAGGAATACTAATCATAATCCGTTTCAATTCTGCCACACTTACACCTCCGCAGTCCCAAATAAAAGTATACACATAGTATAATTTTTTTATATCAAAAAGTCAATTTTTTTACATCACTTTTTAATATGTAAAATTTTACTCTTGAATACCATACCTAGCCGATGGAATTGCTTGAACAATATCACTGGCTATTAAGCCAATCATCCCTGCACTTGCAGCAATATCCCCAGCCATACTATGTAGATACACCCCACAAACAGCCGAATCGAAGTTTGAATTATTATGTTGCGCAGCCAATGCACCAATTATGCCAGCAAGAACATCACCACTGCCAGCCGTCGCCATACCTGCATTACCTCTTGTATTAATATATACATTACCATCTGGATATGCAACTACTGTTCTAGAATTTTTTAAGACAATTATGCTTTGGAAAAGTTCTGCCGTCTCACGTGCAATCGAAATTAAATTATTCTTAATCTCATCAGTGCTTTTGTTAATTAAACGTGCCATTTCACCTAAATGAGGTGTTAAAATCGGCATTCTGCTCTTTTCCTCTAATACATTAGTATTTTTACTTAATGCATATAATGCGTCCGCATCTATCACAAGCTGTTTATCCGTTTGTTCAATAAATTTTTGTATGATTTGAACAGTCGATGGATTACGACCAAGTCCAGGTCCAATAACGACAACGTCATTTTTATTCGCTAAATCCATTAAAGTCTTCAAAGATTCTTCATAAATCAACTCTTCATTCTCTTCCGGTAAGGTTTTTATGATAACTTCTGTTAATTTACTTGATAAAATATCATGTACACTTTCACTAACTGCTAAAGTTACCAATCCTGCACCGGCTCTCAAGCAAGCCAGAGATGCTAATGCAGCCGCTCCCGTCATTCCTTTAGATCCAGCAATTACTAAAACTCTACCACATAGCCCCTTATGAACGTCGCCATTCCTTTCCGGAAGTTGACTCCTTACAATACTATTCGTAATAATTGTCTGTTTTATACATTCATCCTGCAATAAACTGTAAGGAAATCCAATATTTTTTATAAATACCTCACCCGTGTAGTCAGCACCAGGATAAAAAATAAGCCCTATTTTCAATAATCCAAAAGTAACTGTTGCTGTCGCACAAATTGCAATTGTATCAATCTGTCCAGTGCTTGCATCAACACCACTAGGAATATCAATTGCAATAATTGGCTTTCCTGAAAAGTTTATAGTTTCAATTAAATTTTTCATAGATTCTTGCAAAGGAGCCCTGAAACCAGTTCCCAATAAAGCGTCTATCACACAGTCAGAAAAAGCTAAAGTTACTTTTACTTTATCCCAATCCCGCTCACTTTTTATAGGCACAATATCAATATTCATATTCTGCAAAATATTTAAATTAACTTTTGCAGAATGCTGAATTGACTCCAGCCCTCCTAAAATAAAAACTTTTACTTTTGCGCCTTGGTAAAACATCTGCCTTGCGACAACAAAACCATCTCCACCATTATTTCCTTTGCCAGCGAAAATACAAACTTTTTTTCCTTCTAAGGATGTCAGTATCGTTTTTGCTACATTCGTTACCTCAATTCCAGCATTCTCCATTAAGATTACTTCTGGAATTCCGTACTTTTGTATTGCACCTTTATCAATTTCTTGCATTTTTTCTGCTGTAACGACTTTCATCTTAATCCCCCTCAAAAACAGTATGAGCAACCGCATATAAATGCGCATGACTTAATGATAAATGAATCCTTTGAATTTCTTTTTCTTTTGCCAATCTGGCAAAAAAACCCGATAAATAAACTTTTGGTGCACCTAATTCATCATTTAATATCTCTATCTCCAATAAAATCCCACCAATTAGACCTGTACCAAACGCCTTTAATACAGCTTCTTTACCCGCAAATCTTGCTGCATAAGAAGCTGCTTTTTGTGCACCTCGTCCCTCACAATAGGCAATCTCTTTGGGAGTGAACACCCTTTTTAAGAAATTTTCCTTAGTTATTGCTTTTTTTACCCTTTCAATTTCTATGATGTCAATGCCAATTCCAATAACCATTTTTCCCTCCATATTAAAAAATCGACCTTAAAGTAAGGTCGATTCTATGATATCCATAGTATTACCAATTTGTTGTTGGAATACGATCTTGATATGTACGCATAATCAAAATTTCCACACGACGATTTTGTGCTCTGCCTTCTTCTGTATCATTCGGAGCAACCGGACGATATTCGGCATTCCCTGTAGTACTAAATCTAGCTGGATCTAGTTTATTATTTTGCGCTAAAATAAATTTCATAAAATTCAATGACCGTTCTACACTTAAATCCCAATTAGAAGGAAACTTTGATGTTGCAATTGGAACATTATCTGTATGACCAGATATTACTACTTTTTGTGGAATCGTTGCTAACAAATCAGCCACAGGCTTTCCAATAGCCTGTGATTGTGGCAATAAATCCGCACTTCCGGATGGAAATAACGCTTTTTCCTTAATGCGAATTAATAAACCATCTTCACTTAATGCGGTAGTTAAAGAGTCTTCCCAGCCACCCTCTTTAATATACTGATCTAACTGTTGTTGTGTTTCAAGTAACTGAGTACTTTCTTGCAGATAAGCTAAATTATTTGCTGAATCAGTCGTTGGCATTTGCGCTGATTGATAATCAGATTGTCCTGCTTTATCAAAAAAAGATGGTCCACCTGTCTGAAACGCCGCTGCAAAAGCTTGCGCCATCTCTTGCATTTTTTTCTGATCTGTTTGAGAGACTGCAAATAATACAATAAATAACGCCAATAATAACGTCAATATGTCCGCATATGGAATTAACCAAGCTTCACTTGGATGTTCATCATGGGCAGGTTGTCTCTTTCTTCTAGCCATGCATATCCCCCTTTTCCCTTACCTCTCATGATTAATCCCTATCTTTATCTTTTAAAAATGCACGCTCGGATTGAGGGATAAATACCATCAATTTTGCTTCAATTGCCGTAGGTGAATCACCAGCTTGCAATGACAACACCCCTTCAATAATCATTCGTTTTTCTGCAACCTCTAATTTTGATAACATTTTTAATTTATTTGCTAACGGATGCCAGATTACATATCCAGTATAAATCCCTAACATCGTAGCAACAAACGCTGCTGCAATAGAATGCCCAAGTTTCTCAATATCATTTAAACTCCCCAAGGCTGCAATAAGACCAACAACCGCTCCTAAAACCCCAAGAGTCGGTGCGTATGTACCAGCTTGTACAAAAATCGCCATACCTTCTTGATGACGCGACTCCATTACCTCTAATTCCGCTTCTAAAACATCACCAACAAATTCCGGATCCATACCATCGATAACCATATTTAACCCCGATTTAAAGAAAGGATCTTCAATTTGATCAACTCGATTTTCTAATGCTAAAATGCCTTCTCTACGTGCAACTTGGGATAACTCTACAAACAATCGTAATAAGTCTGCCTTTGCTCGTAATGGCGGCGCCTTAAATGTCTTTTTAAACAACACAGGCAAATTCTTTAACTGAGTCATTGTAAATGCCGTGAATAGACAAGCCCCGGTTCCGCCAATGATAATTAAAAACGCTGCTGGATTATTGAGTGCCGTAATCGGAGCGCCTTTAAGAACCATCCCAACAAAAACCGCAATTATCCCTAAAATTACCCCTATAAGTGTCGACTTTTCCAAAATAAATGCCTCCCTTTAAACAACCGATAATTGAATTTTAACATTTATTATACATTCTTGTCTATGTTACTATCTTAAAAATAGGAAATTCAACCTACCCTAAAAAAACAATGTAATATAGTAGTAAATATACGCGATTTTAAATAATTATCCTGCAAAAAAAAGATATTATCAAATAAAATTGTAAAACCCTAGCCAATAATAAATATATCAGAACATATATCAATATTTCTCCAGTTAATGATATATAAATAAAATTTTATAAATTTTATTTATATATTCCATCCTATAAGTTAAAAATATGATATAATTACTCTAGATAATCATTATTTATTTGATTTTCTCTTTTTCTTTAGAAAGAAAAATACTTCTATGCTAAGTTCTCTAAGTGGTCCGATTTGACTTATAGAGTCTATGATTTTGCATGTAAAATCACGGTTTAATAAAGTACAAATCGGAAATTCACTTTTGCATAAATCTTTTTTTCTTTAGATGGCGCTGTCCGTCATCAAATAAAATTTATTTTTTGGAGAATGAATATGGAATTACGACAATTAGAGTATTTTCAAATGGCCAGCCGACTAAAAAATATCACTCGCGCTGCAGAGAGGCTTCGTGTATCACAACCTAATATTACAGTTGCAATAAAAAAATTAGAAGCAGAACTTGGTATTCAATTATTTGATCGAAGTCAAAAGCAGCTTTCTCTTACCCCTGAAGGTACAGTCTTTTTAAATCGAATTGAAATGGCACTTAGAAACATAGAGGATGCGGTTCTCGAAGTCAACGATTATAAACAATTACAAAAAGGTACAATTAAAATAGGAATTCCTGCCATGATGGGTGCATACTTATTTCCCAAAATATTTTCTAACTTCCAAAAAGAGCATTCACATCTTGATATTTACCTTTATGAAGAAGGTTCCATTGCTATACGCGAGCAATTAGAAAGAGATGAACTTGACTTCGGCATTGTCATTTTAACTGATGCATCATCCAACCTTCAGCTTCTTCCTATGAGTAAAAATCAAATTTTAGCTTGTGTTCCTCCTGCTCATCCTCTTGCAAATCAAAAAAGTTTATCAATGAGCCAATTAGAAGATTGCGATTTAATTATGCTAAAAGAAGGATCTTATATCCGTCAATTAGTAACAAAAGAATTTAAAAAAGATAATACAAAGCCTAAAACTGTTTTGGAATCTAATCAAATTGAAACAATAAAAGGGCTTGTTGCAAGTAATGTTGGAATTGCTTTTCTTTTAGATGTAATCGTTAAGGATGATCCTACGGTGAAAGCAATTCCTTTTGCTGAACCTCTTTATGTAGATTTAGGGCTTACTTGGAAAAAGGATCGTTATATTTCACGTGCCGCACAATCTTTTATTGACTTTTGCAAGAAAAATTTATAAACAGACAACTTAAAAAAGATCGATTTCACTAAAAATATTTGCAATTTGACAATTCTTTAGTCATCGAATAAATATAAAATCCCAGCTATAAAGCTGGGATTTTATATTTATTGTTTAAACAATGTCTCGTTTACAGTTTTCCATATTTCCGATTTTTCAAATCCTTTACGCCAGCCTGCAACACCTGCTAACTTATATTGATGGACAAGATCCAATTTCATCTGAATAGATCGTTCATCTTCTACCCATACACGATATTTTGCATTATTGGCGGTGAATTCAAAATAATTTTGCCCTTTATCAGCGAGCCAATTCAATTTCACTTTATGTTTTTTTATCAATTCATCTGATTGCATCATGCTCAAAGTCTTTGCTTCAACTTTTGTTTTTCCTGATTGATTTGTTTCTTTCCACTCCCGCATATATAAAGGAATACCTAAAATAAGCTTATCTGCCGGAACTTCTTTCAATGTATTTTCAACACCTTGTTCTACCCAGCCGATGGATGCTACTGATCCACTAACAGGACTTGTACGCCAATGCTCATCATATGCCATTAACATCACATAATCAACAGACTTACTATAAGCTTTACGGTCATACGATAAAGACCATTGCGAAACGTTTGAAGGAACAGTAACATCAATGGAAACAATAACATTTAATTCATGTAATGCATCAGAAATCTCTTGTACAAAGACAGAAACTGCTTCTCTATCCTCTTCATAAATATTTTCAAAATCAAGGTTAATCCCATCTAAATTATATAAAGCAACGTAAAGCAATAATTGCTTAATTACATTTTTTCTCGCATTCGGATTATGTACAATACTTTTCGTTAAATCTGGATCGAAACTATTTGTAATTAAAGGCCAAACACTGTATCCTTTTTCCTTTGCCGCTTTCACATATGCAATATCTGCTTGATTTTTCACAAGCCCCCATTGATTGTCAATACTAAACCAACATGGTGAAACTACATTTACCCCTTGAATTTTATCTATTTTCGCAAGATTATTTTCATCTTCAAAGGTAGGCTGCCAGACTAAGCTTATCTTTTCATTTCTACTTACTTTTTTATTTGATATAGACAAATTCGCTGGATTGAAAAAAGTATACTTTTTTAAAGTAATTATTACTTTTTCTTCTTTATCATTAACTAATAATTCAGATCCAAAGAGCTTATCCATTCCATAAATATTAACGTAGGGTTTATTTGAAATTACTTTTGTTGGCAAATTTATTTCAAAGCCCTTAAAAAGTAAATCATCTGCTTTATTTGCATTTAATCTAATCTTCGGCATAGAAAACTGCCCATGTAATTGTCTAGAACCCTCCTCGTATGTCATTTGATAAATATTTTTTTGCAAAAAGCTCCCAGGCACAAATACTTCATTTTCATCAACATAAGCAAGATCATCTGCAGTAAAAATAAAGTTATCATGTATGAGTTCAATTTGCATTGTCTTTGGATTTGCTAATGCCGATATTGTTCCTATACAAATCAATAAAGTTGTTAATACTAAAATAAAATATTTTTTCACCTAAAAACCTCTTTTCTATTTAGCCAATACTAGAATTATTATATTCGATTCAAATTTAAAATCCCCTTTTTATCCGAAGACTAACTCCCCAATGAAATAAGCTATTCATCAAAAAGCAAAGTGTTTGACTATTATCATTCGACAATATTCTTCTTATTTTAAACGCACCATAACGAAAGTGATAACTTTTTGCATAATATCTATTATAATTTGTTAACTTACTGTATAATAAATTATTAGTTAAGACTTAAAATGAATCTACTTAACTAATATTGTAATAGGAGGGCTCATATATATGGCTTTAATTAATGAAAATTACCTAAAATTACCTGGCAGCTATTTATTTGCCGAAATAGCACGCCGTGTAAGTACATTCAAAGCAGAAAATCCATCTGCAGATATTATCCGTTTAGGTATTGGTGATGTAACACAACCACTTGCCCCTGCTTCAATCAAAGCGATGCATGATGCTGTTGATGAAATGGCAAACCAAGCAACATTCCGCGGCTATGGTCCCGAACAAGGGTACGATTTTCTTATTGAAAAAATTATCGAAACAAACTACAAATCCCTTGGCGTTGAGATGGATGAAGTATTTGTCAGTGACGGATCTAAAAGTGATGTTGGAAATATTCAAGAAATCTTCGGTGTGAACAATACGGTTGCAATTACAGACCCAGTTTATCCTGTATATTTGGATACCAATGTAATGGCTGGCAGAACGGGGACTTTACAAAATAATGGAACCTTTGAACAAGTTGTATATCTACCATGTAACGCTGAAAACAGCTTTACTCCAGCCCTACCAACAAATAAAGTAGATATGATTTATTTATGCTGCCCAAACAACCCAACAGGAACAACATTATCTAAAAAAGAATTAAAAAAATGGGTAGATTATGCAAAATCAAATGATTCTATCATCCTCTTTGATGCAGCTTATGCCGCTTATATTACTGAAGCCGATGTGCCCCGTTCTATTTATGAAATTGAAGGTTCAAGAGATGTAGCTATCGAGTTTCGTTCATTTTCAAAAACGGCCGGTTTTACTGGTACACGTTGCGCTTATACTGTTGTTCCAAAGACAGTAATGGGAAAAGATTCAGAAGGGAAAGAGCATTCACTTAACCAATTATGGAATCGTCGTCATACGACTAAATTTAATGGAACTCCTTACATTGTCCAACGTGGTGCAGCTGCAATTTATACACCAGAAGGACAAGCTCAAATTAAGGCAACAGTCGATTACTATATGACAAACGCTAAAATCATTCGTGAAGGTCTTATTACGGCAGGATTACAAGCCTTTGGTGGCGTAAATGCCCCTTATATTTGGCTAAAAACTCCAGAAGGCATTGATTCATGGGGATTCTTTGATAAACTGTTAAAAGAAGTGCATATTGTAGGAACACCTGGAGCTGGATTTGGTCCATCTGGTGAAGGCTATTTCCGTTTAACTGCTTTTGGAAATAGAGAAAATACAGAAAAAGCAATTGAACGCATCAAAACAAAATTAATCCTATAATAAAAAGAGAATGAAAGAGACGAAATCACCGTGAAGGCGGTTGGTTTCGTCTTTTATTTAAAGTCCATAGGAGGGAAAGCTGTCGTGTCTATAATTCCAAATATACAAAATTTAATTGTTTGCCGTTCCTTATTAGAAGATGGAATTATAAAAAAATTTATCACACTTCTTAAAGGAAATAATCATTCTGACTTAAAAAATGCGCTTATTTACGAGCTAATTGATAAAGCTGAATCATTAAATCTTTCGGGTAATCTTTTAAGTAGTTATATCGTTTACTTAATGGCTCAAGGGAAAAACATCGCTGCTGTCATGACAGAAAAATCACAAGGTACCATTGGCAACAGCCTTTATCGTGCTTTTATCAATGATATGGAAATCATTTATCCCCTTTTAAAGGCAAGCCCCAGTACCTACTTCGATACCTCTTTACTTGATGATTATCGCTCTACCTTAAAATGCAATAACTTATCAATTATCGATTTACAAGATAAAGTAAAGACCGCAACAAATCCAAAATTTTTAGCAGATACTTTTATTGATTATTATCGTACATATGGCTTTGGTGATATTGCTAACTTTCGTGCATTCCGTTGGAATGATACGAAAAAATTAATTGGAATAAGACATTTTGATAAAATGTCTATTGATGAGATTATCGGTTATGAATATCAAAAATCAGTTTTACTCGCAAACACAGAAGCGTTTGTCAACGGTAGACCTGCAAATAATGCGTTATTAGTAGGTGCAAGAGGAACAGGAAAATCCTCATCTGTAAAAGCTTTAGCAAACAAATATTTTTCCCATGGACTAAGATTAGTCGAAATTACGAAAAATCAATTGGTTAGCTTACCGCAGATCATGGAGACGCTCCGTCAGAGCAGCAGCAAAAAGTTTATCATTTTTCTCGATGATTTATCCTTTGAAGATTTCGAAGTTGAGTACAAATATTTGAAATCTAATATCGAAGGTGGCGTAGAGTCCAAACCAGATAATGTATTAATCTATGCAACTTCTAATCGTCGTCATTTAATCAAAGAAACATGGAAAGATCGAGGTGCTGAAAACGATGATATCCATCGTGCAGATACAGTAAATGAAACAATTTCTCTATCTGACCGCTTTGGGATTACCATTAGTTATCTATCTCCAAATCAGGAAGAGTATTTAGATATTGTTTTAGGTTTAGCAAAAAAGTACAATTTGAATATATCTGCTGAAGAACTCAGGGCTGGTGCAATTGCTTGGGAAGTCTCCCATTCCGGACGTTCCGGTCGTACAGCACAACAATATATCAATCATTTATTGGGAAAAAATTAAACAAAAAGAAACCAGATAATCTTAAATACAAGATCATCTGGTTTCTTTGCTTCTTCATAGCTAAAGATTCGAATAAAATTATAAATCCATCGGAATCCAAACTTACTTTATTTTCTTTTTAACGTAATTAATAGTACGCTCGCGAAAATGAGAAGTGATCCTATCCAAAACCAAATCGTAAGTGGTTCATGCAAAATTAACCACCCTAAAAAAGTTCCTACTAAAGGTTGAAAGAAAAAGAATAAACCACTTGTCGCGCAATCCATCATCTGTATCCCTTTATTCCATAGAATAAAAGCCCCAGCTGTTGATACTGCACCTAAATACAGAATTCCGCCACCAATCATCGGTTCCTGTAATCGATTCCACGCAATTTGCTGAAAATAAGCAATTACAAATGGTGTCAATAAAGTAACCGCTACCCAAATTGCATAGTTTGTAATCAAATATATCGAATATTTTGAAGGTACTAACTTTATTAGGATTGACATTAAAGCCCATGTTAGTGCAGCAATAAAAAGAAATATGCCACCTAATTGATGTGACAAATCTACACGATTAATACCAACAATCAGAAAAACACCTAATGTTGCTAAAACAACTGAGACTACTTTTCGTTTCGTTAATTTTTCTTTTAGTAAAACCTTTGCAAAAATCAACATAAACGCGGGTGTAGCAGACGTTACAATGGCTCCAGTCTGCGCAGAAGAAAAAAGTGTTCCATATTCTTGCGTAACAATCGAAATTGTATTTCCAATCAGACCAATAAGAAAAATCCATTTCCAATCTCGTTTGTCAATTCGCCATTTCTGCTTGGTAACTACACCCCAAAGCAATAACACTAGGCCCGCAACCAAGTAACGCAGCCAAACTAACTCAATTGGCAAAATTACAGGTACTACGATTTTGACAACGACAAACATTCCTCCCCAAATACTTGCCGCTAAAGTTAAATAAATTGAACCTAACCATTTATTTTTCATACTAAACATGTTTCCTCTCCATATTTAAAATGCAACATCAAATGGAGAGCATTCCTTTCCATTTGATTTAGAAAGACATGTTTGGTACATCATTTTCAATTAAAGGTACAACTCTCATCTTTTCTCCTCCCTCTCAAGGAAAAATTAGAACAGAGCAAAAGCTCTGTTCTAATTTTTTATGCATCTAATTTTTTCTTAAGTAATTCGTTTACCATCCCTGGATTTGCTTTACCTTTACTTTGTTTCATCACTTGTCCAACCAAAGCACCTATGGCTTTTGCATTGCCACCCTTATAATCATCTACAGCTTTTTGATTTGCTGCAAGTACAACATCAACAATCGCTTCGATCTCTTTTGTATCAGTAATTTGTACTAATCCTTTTTCTTTTACGATAACTTCAGCTTGTTTACCGGTTTTCCACATTTCTTCGAACACGGTTTTTGCAATTTTACTGGAAATTGTACCTTTGCTGATTAAATTAACAAGTTCAGCTAAATTTGCAGCAGTTACAGGGCTTTCCGTGATGGATTTTCCTTCTGCATTTAGATTTTTCGCTAAATCCCCCATCATCCAATTTGCAACTAATTTTGCATCAGCTTTATCTTTTACCGCTTCATCAAAATATTCAGCCATCTGGCGTGTAGCCGTTAAAACACCTGCATCATAGGCAGAAAGTCCGCAATCTTCCATCATGCGTTTGCGACGAGCATCAGGAAGCTCAGGGAGTAATTGACGTATTTCTTCAATTTGTTCATCACTTGTAATGATGGGAACTAAATCAGGCTCAGGCAAATAACGATAATCATGCGCAGCTTCTTTTGTCCGCATAGAAACAGTCATACCTTTTGCGTCATCCCATGTGCGAGTTTCTTGGACAATATGACCACCATCATCTAAGATTTCCGCTTGGCGTTCAATTTCATATTCTAAAGCGCTTTGAATCATCTTAAAGGAATTTAAGTTTTTCATCTCCGCCTTTGTGCCAAGTTCTTTTACACCGACTTTGCGTAAAGATACGTTTACATCAGCTCTTAAATTACCTTCTTCCATTTTACAATGAGATACATCAATATATTCTAAAATAGATTTAATCTTTTCCATATAAGCTCTAGCTTCTTCTGGTGTAGACATGTCTGGCTCAGAAACAATTTCAATTAGAGGTACACCCGTACGGTTATAATCTACACATGCAGAATCAGAATCATTGATTGTTGTTCCCGAATGTACTAATTTTCCTGCATCTTCTTCCATATGAATTCTTGTAATCCCAATTCTTTTCGTTTTTCCATCAACTTCAATATCTAAATAGCCATGTTCCGCAATCGGTAAATCATATTGTGAAGTTTGAAAGTTTTTAGGTAGGTCAGGATAATAATAATTTTTCCTATCAAATTTACTAAAATTATTAATTTTACAATTTAAAGCCAGTCCTGCTTTAATGGCAAACTCTACAACCCGTTCATTAATTACTGGAAGTACACCTGGTAATCCTAAACAAACTGGGCAAACTTGTGTATTTTGTTCTGCGCCAAATTTTGTACTGCAACCGCAGAATATTTTTGTATTCGTTTTTAATTCACTATGGACTTCAAGCCCAATGACTGCTTCGTAGCTCATTATTCAGCCTCCCCCACTGGTGCAATACTCTTATGATATTCATTGTTTTGTTCAAAAGTATACGCAGCGCGAATCAATGTTTCTTCACCTAAAGGTTTACCGATAATCTGAAGCCCAATTGGCATACCAGAATTACTAAATCCACATGGAAGAGAAATTCCTGGCACTCCAGCTAAATTTACAGGAATTGTACAGATATCTTGCAGATACATTTTCATTGGATCACTAATCATATCTCCAATTTTATATGCAGGAGTTGGTGCTGTTGGCGTAATTAATACATCTACTTTTTCAAATGCTTTATCAAAGTCTTGTTTTACTAAAGTCCGAACTTTTAGTGCCTGTAAATAATAAGCATCATAATAACCTGCACTTAATGCATATGTACCAAGCATAATACGACGCTGTACTTCCTCACCAAATTTTTCACTACGAGTTTTCTTATACATATCTACAATATCGGTACCTTCTACTCTAGCACCATAACTAACACCGTCATAACGCGCAAGGTTTGAACTTGCTTCAGCTGGCGCAATTAAATAATAAGCGGATACTGCATACTTCGTATGTGGCATAGATACTTCAACAACTTCTGCCCCTAAATCTTCAAATTGCTTGATTGCCGCACGTACAGCTTTTTCAACATCTTCGTCCATACCTTCAACAAAGTACTCTTTTGGTAAACCAATTTTTAAGCCTTTTACATCTTTTACAAGTGATTTCGTATAATCAGGAACTTCTGCATTAATAGAAGTAGAATCACGTTTGTCATAACCAGAAATAATATTCATCAAATGCGCACAGTCTGTTACATCGCGTGTCACAGGCCCAATTTGATCAAGTGAAGATGCAAACGCAACTAAACCATAGCGCGATACGCGTCCATAAGTTGGCTTCATGCCTACAACACCACAAAATGATGCCGGCTGACGGATAGATCCACCTGTATCTGATCCTAGTGCCCAAATCGCAGTTCCTGCGCCCACAGCAGCCGCTGAACCACCACTTGAACCTCCAGGTACACAGTCTATATTCCACGGATTATGCGTTGGATAGAACGCGGAATTTTCTGTTGAACCACCCATTGCAAACTCATCCATATTCGTTTTACCTAAAATTGTAGGATTTTGCGCCTGTAATTTTTCCATCACAGTTGCATCATATGGCGGCACAAAATTTTCTAACATTTTAGATGCACAAGTTGTTTTTGTGCCTTTTGTACAAATATTATCTTTAATCGCGCCAGGAATCCCTTCTAAAAATGAAATTTCTTCCCCGCGAGCAATTTTTTCATCCACTGCTTTCGCCTTTGCTAATGCAGTTTCTCTCGTTTGTGTTAAATATGCTTTTACCTTGCCTTCAACTTCATCCATACGAGCAAATAAACTATCTACTAATTCTACTGCCGTAATTTCTTTATTCACTAGCATATCATGAAGCACGTGTGCTGGCTGATTGTATAACTTCACTCAATTTTCCTCCTAACCTTCTACAATTTTTGGCACTTTAAAGTAGCCATTTTCTTTTTCTGGTGCATTAGATAAAGCAAGTTCACGATCAAGGGAAGTATGTTCTTCGTCTTTACGGAATACATTTTTTAATGGAAGTACATGTGCTGTTGGTTGTACCCCTTTAGTATCAAGACTTGTAAGCACATCTGCATATTCTAAAAACGCATTTAAATGGCCAGTGTATTTCTCAACTTGTTCCTCAGGAATCTCAAGACGTGATAATAACGCCACGTTTTCTACATCATTACGCGTAATTTTCATTTTTTCACCATCCAGTTTTAGTCTATACAATTTAGTATAAAAATTTGATAAATTAGACTTTTCTCAAGTGGAGTTTTATTCCATCTGATGCAAGCCACCTTATCTAGAGACTTAGCCGCTTGTCTATGCCCTATAGTTACAGCTCTCACTTATAGAAAATGGGATACTTAAAGCGAATTAGTCTTTAGATTAACTAAATTGTCAAATAGTAATAATAACTTATATTATATCACGATATAGGGGTAGATAAGCAATACCTACGGTATTTTTTATCTACCCCTAAAAAATTTTTACAAAAGTTAATTTATCTTATATAAAATATTACTCATCTAATAATATTTTTTAGATTCTCTACAGACCTTATATCAATTTATGCGTAGAAAGTACTTCTTTTAATTTTGCAAGGTTTCCTTCTGCCATTTCACAAAGTGGCATCCGCAAATCGCCAACCTTGTACCCCATTAAACCTAATGCAGTTTTTACTGGAATAGGATTCACTTCAATAAAAAGTGTATTGATTAACGTTAATAATTTAATTTGTAACTCGGCACTTTCTTTTACTTTGCCATCAAAATAAAGCTGACAAATATCATGCGCTTCTTTTGGCATAACATTAGATAATACAGAAATAACGCCTATACCGCCAATCGATAAAATTGGTACAATCTGATCATCGTTACCAGAATAGATATGAAGATTATCACCACAAGCTTCTTTTATTTTAATAATTGCTGATAAATCTCCGCTCGCTTCCTTTACCGCTACAATTCGCGGATGTTTTGCAAGTTCAATATAAGTATCAAGCGCGATGTTTACTCCAGTACGTGAAGGTACATTATATAAAATAATCGGAATATTTGTATGATCCGCAATATAAGTGAAGTGTTTAATTAGTCCTTTTTGTGAACATTTATTATAATATGGTGTTACAAGAAGTAATCCATCTGCACCAACTTCCTGAGCATATTTCGATAATTGCATAGCATATGCAGTATCATTAGATCCAGTACCAGCGATTACAGGAATTCTTTTATTTACATGATTTATAGTAAATTTTATGGCCTCTTTATGTTCTTCATCGGTCATCGTTGCTGACTCACCCGTTGTTCCCGTAATAATGATAGCATCTGTTCCATTTTCAATGTTGAAATCAATTAACCGCGCAAGTTCATTAAAATCAATTCCAGTTTCATTAAAAGGAGTAATAATAGCTACCCCAGCACCTTTAAACATAATTTCTTTCAAACTTTCCGACCTCCCTAGAAATTACTCATTTAATTAACGAGCTTACCAGTACTTAATAATTCTCACTAATAAAAATATAAACAAAACCCTTACCATTATACCCTATATATACTAATAATGCCTCACTTATTTTAGCCTTTTTCTAAAAAAACACAGATGTATCGCTCCGCAATACATCTGCCCATAAAACTCACATTACTTCATCATTTTATCCATCATCACCAAAAACTCTTCAATCTTTTCTTCTTCTTTGTCTGTTTGAAAAGCTTGTTTTATACAATGCTCCATATGTGCTTTAACAATTTCTTTATTCACGGTATGGAGCAAAGCTCGTGTCGCTAACACCTGATTAGAAATATCGACACAATAACGATTTTCTTCAACCATTCGGATAATCCCATCCATTTGTCCACGTGCAGTTTTCAATAACCGCATAATTTTCTCTGCATCTGCCTGCATAATTGACTCCTCAAACCAAATCTGCTTATTTTTCTTGAATGTTTAAAACTTCATAATCGGCATCGACAATTGGTTCAGTCAATAATCGATCATCAATCACCTTATCCATCATAACCGTCGCTGTCTTTTCTTCTAAATTCACTTCAACGTTTGTTACACCATCAATTTCTTTGAGAATTTTTTCAACTTTTCCTTGACAATGTTTGCACATCATTCCTTCAATTGTGATTACTTTTTTCATTTGTATCGCTCCTTTTTTTACGCGTGGCTTTTCATTTTTCATATGATAAACAGAAATTTTTTCTGTTACCTGAAATTTAAATAATTTTAATCTAAGTGCGTTACTTACTACACATACAGAACTTAAGCTCATCGCAGCCGCTCCAAACATTGGATTTAACTTTAGTCCCCACAAAGTGAAAAATACACCCGCTGCAAGTGGAATTCCAATACAATTGTAGAAAAACGCCCAAAATAAATTTTGTTTAATATTTTTAATTACCGCTTTACTCAGCGCAATGGCATTCACTACATCAAGTAAATCATTTTTCATTAACACAATGTCTGCCGACTCTACGGCAATATCCGTCCCCGCACCAATTGCAATGCCAACGTCAGCACGTGTTAGTGCAGGTGCGTCATTGATTCCATCACCTACCATTGCGACAACTTTTCCTTCCGCTTGTAAATCTCGGATTACTTTTTCCTTATCTTGGGGCAAAACTTCAGCAATAACTTTTGGCACACCTACGATCGACTGAATCGCCTTTGCGGTGGATTGATTATCACCAGTCAGCATAATGACTTCAATTCCCGATTTAACTAAAGAATCAATTGCCATTTTACTATTTGGCTTTACTACATCTGCAACTGCAATAATCCCTAATAACGTATGATCATCAAAGAAATATAATGGCGTCTTGCCTTGTTTAGCAAATTTTTCGCCTTCTTTGGCAAAAGCATCTTGAAAAATACTTTTTTCTTTCAATAGCCGTAAATTTCCTCCATAAAAAATTTTGCCTTTTATTTTTCCACTCACACCATACCCAGAAATTGCCATGAAGTTTTCCACTGAGTTTATCGGCATTGCCCAGTCTTCAGCATACTCTAAAATTGCTCGAGCAAGTGGATGCTCTGAATTCTTCTCCAAACTAGCGGCTAACGTCAATAAATCCATTTTTGTCATGAAGCCAAAAGTAACAATATCTGTTATACTGGGCTTTCCTTCCGTAATTGTCCCCGTCTTATCAAGTACAACTGTACACACTTTATGCGCCAATTCAAGGCTTTCTGCTGATTTTATTAAAATTCCATTTTCCGCACCTTTTCCTGTACCAACCATAATTGCAACAGGAGTTGCAAGCCCTAAAGCACAAGGGCAGGAAATAACGAGTACAGCAATCCCTATCGATAAGGCAAAAGTAATACTCTCACCAACTAAAATCCATATTGCTGCGGATAAAATAGCAATACCAATAACAACAGGTACAAAAATCCCGCTTACTTTATCAGCTAAACGTGCAATAGGCGCTTTGCTTGCACTCGCAGACTCAACCAATTGAATAATCTGTGCCAATGTTGTATCTTTTCCTACTTTTGTTGCTTTAAATTCAAATACACCAGATTTATTTAAAGTAGCTGCAATTACTAAGTCTCCAACATTCTTTTCAACAGGAAGGCTTTCTCCAGTAAGCATAGATTCATCGACAAATGAAGTTCCACTTGTTATTACTCCATCTACAGCAATACTTTGTCCAGGCTTTACAATCACAATATCACCGACAATAATTTCCTCTACAGATAAATCCACTTCTTTTCCATCCCGAATAACCGTTGCTTGCTTCGGTGTCAACTGCAATAGTTTTTCAATTGCCTCAGAGGTTTTGCGCTTTGATTTTGTCTCTAAATATTTTCCTAAAGTAATTAAAGTCAAAATCATCGCGGCAGATTCAAAGTATAAATCCCCCATATATTGTTTTACATATTCAAAATCTCCAATCCCCAGACCATGTCCAATTGCAAAAATTGCTCCAACTCCATAGATAAATGCTGCACCTGATCCAATAGCGATTAATGAGTCCATATTGGGGTGTCCACTTAGTAGCGATTTAAAACCAACAATATAGTATTTACGATTTACATAAAGAATTGGTAACGTTAATAAAAATTGTGAAAATGCATACGTAATTGCATTCTCAGTGCCATGAAATATCGCTGGAAGTGGGTAAGTAAACATATGATGCATAGAAATATACATAAGTGGAATCATGAATAAAAAAGAATTTTTTAATCGAAACCACATTTGTTCTACTATATCTTTTTCTGTATTCTCATTTTTTGCTGACTTTTTTCCATCTGCTAGATTTGCTCCATACCCACTTTCTTTCACAGCCTGGCAAATCGCACCCGTTGTAATAACATTTTCATCAAATTCAACCTGCATTGTATTCGTTAATAAATTTACATTGACCGCTTTTACCCCTTCTAATCTACGTACTGTCTTCCCTATACTTGACGAACAGGCCGAACAAGACATGCCAATGACATTAAAAATTTTTTTCATCATATTCATCCTTTTTTACCTATAATTCTTATCTAGTAATATGCTCTCGTTTAAGTAATAATATAATACCCCCACGGGGTGGGGTATTATATTATTACTTAAACATAAAAAAGTTCATTTGTCAATAAACAAATGAACTTTCCTCTTTGGAAAAAATTGTTTTATCTTGTTATGATAAAATAGACTTAAATCAAGTAGAGTTTTTTACTCCATCTGAATCCTAGCCGCATTTATCCAGACTCTTACCAAATATATCTTTCCTCCTAATGAGTCAGAACTCTAAAGTACGCTAATCATTAGGCGATATGTATTTTAGACTTTTTCATCATTATTTAACCGTTTCCCAATTCGTTCCACAGCTTTTTTTTCAATACGTGATACATAGCTACGTGATATTCCAAGCATTTTGGCAATATCACGCTGCGTTTTACGAGCGCCATTTGGGATACCAAACCGTAAATTTAAAACCATCCGTTCGCGTTTCGTTAACAAATCCATTTGCTTTGCTAGTCGTTCATTTTCACATTTATTTTCTACCGTTTCTGCAACTACATCAGCTTCTGTTCCAAGAATATCAAGTAAAACTATTTCATTACCCTCTTTATCTACTCCGATTGGATCATAAAGACTCACTTCACTACGAACCCGTCTGGTGCTACGCAAATGCATTAAAATCTCATTTGCTATCCTCACATAACGGCTCAGTAATATTCCCCACATTTTCGGCACTTCCGTTGTGATTTAAAAGGAAGTCATCCGGCGGCAATTCGATACCGCTGCTGTCATCAGAACCAAATAAATACACATGAACATTCTCGCCGTCCCAAACTACCTTTTTCACAAAGGTGCGTAGGGCGGCGCGTTTTTGTTCAACGCTCATATCGTCTATCGTATCCCGAAAATTTGTTAGCATCTGACGAATAATATCAAACTCAATATCAGATAGAGCATGATTGGCTGTGAGACTCTCCATCTCAGCAATACGACTTTTCATAATTTCGCCCTTACCGTGCAGCTCATCAATTTGTTTAACGATATAGCCTTCGGCTGCTGTACCTGTCGCTTTGGATAAAGACGATACCAATGCGTTAATCTCTTTTTCAACTTCCGCAATTGAACCACGCAATCGATCTAGATTATCGTCATATTTTTCACGATTGCCTTCCAATTGTTTTTTCCCAAGTTCAAGTTCATGGATAAATTCTGAACTATCTGAGCCAAGTCTTTTTATTTCTTCACAAACAACTCGATCCAGCAAATTTCCGTTGGCGTTCTTCATCTGGCAGACATAAGAACGGCTCTTTTCTTTCATGGCACAAAGATAAGAATAAATAAGCTCGCCTTGCGCATTCTTCCGTTGGCTAAGTTTAGGCCGCATATAGTCGCCGCAAGTGCAAAATAAAAGGCCAGAAAGAAGTGCAACATTACTACGAGGCTTGCGGAAAGACTTCGACCGATTTTGATCTAAATATTCCTGCACCTTTATCCATTCCGCTCCTTTAATCAGTCCCATATGTTTACCCACAGATACAATCCACTCGTTCATCGGGCGTATTTGATTCGTCTTACCTGTTTTTTGAATTGTACGGTTATATGCCATAACACCATGCTTGCCATCAAAATCTTTTTGTTCAGAAAACAAGTCTACCTCATTTTCGATTAAGTAATGATGAGCATCCTCGTCAGCAATCATATATACAGGATTGGTAAGGATATTACGGAGTGCAAAGCGGGTAAATAGTTTCTTATTTTTCGTTTTATAACCGTTTTGAATAAAGTAAGTTTCGGTTTTCGTTAATGAATTGGCTTCCAAAAACACTCTGTAAATCTCTTGAACAGTTTCTGCTTCTTCGGGAATAAGTTTCAACTTACAAGCTTTTTTGGTTTTCCCGTCTATTGTTACATTCTCCACCTGTTCAGAAACATAACCTGTAGGCGATACGCCACCAAGCCAACGGCCGGTTTTGGATAACTCATGCATATTATCACGTATGCGTTCGGCTATCGTTTCACGCTCCAGTTGTGAAAACACAGAGGAAATATACATCATGGCCCTACCCATAGGTGATGAAGTGTCAAATTGCTCTTTAATAGAAACAAAAGAAACTTTCAACCCGTCCAATTCTTCAATCAACTTAGCAAAGTCACCAATATTACGGCTTATACGGTCAAGGCGATAGCAGACAATCGCAGAAAACTTCTTTGCCCTTGCATCACTCATCATCTTTTTAAACTTAGGACGCTCTGTATTTTTTCCCGAAAATCCTTCATCTTCATATATCAGGATACCTTCGTCGTTGCAATTTTGGTAATGGGTACGGATATACTGTTTGCAAAGCTCTATTTGATTTTCTATACTTTCACCCTTACCTGTAAATTTAGATTTACGAGAATAGATGGCAATTTGCTGTATATTTTCTTTTGATTGCTTCAATTTATCGCACCAGCCTTTTGTGTTATGTATTGTTGTTTATTATAACACAGCGTCTACAATATAAACAGGACAAAAGATAAATCGCCAATCCAAATTTGGATTGGCGACTCGTCTTTACCAGCTATTTAACAGCCATTCTTGATTATCCTAGCCTTTAGTTTTATTGAACTGCTTCGCATTAAATCAACTATACTTCTTTATATTAAAAGAAACAAACATATCAGAAACTATTATTTTTTTCTATTGGCTCTTCGCTGAGATAACTTTTTCCAAATTCCACGCATCTGTTCAACTTCGTCTCTACTAAAGCCATGATGCTTAATCAACAATGCTTCATCTACAATATCTAACACTTTTTCGATTTCTCTTTTTCTTATTAAAGTATCGATCTCATTAAAATCTATTGTAAAACCATCAAATTTTGGAATCCTGATTTCTACAGTTTCAGATGGTTCAAATGTCATAACTCCTCCACCATAACTTCGACCAGTTACCTCTGAGAATGCAAAAGTTAATGAATTTAAGAATGAAACAACTGCTAACTTTTTGTTGACACCCTCCTTAAATCTGACTCTATGAATTGTATCTGTTGATGAAGCTCCTGTTTCATTTAGAATAATTTTCGGATACTCGCCAACCTGCCTTAACGCAAAAGCATCCGGAACCCATCTTGATGGAGTTATATACCAGCGTTTCCTAATCCGAGTTTTATAACCTTGATGGAATCCATTCTCCTCACCATATTTAATATATTTTTGGCATACATCTGGTAGTTGATCAAAGTCTTCATCGGGTGGTAAAAATAGGTGAGTTGCTTTTTGTGCTGTAGAATTATCGTGGAAATCTTTATCTGAAAAATTAATTCCCTTAAGTTGATTTGATTTACTTACAACAGGGATTGTGTATTCTTCTAAATTCCATTCTTTTGTCTGGTTTTCTTTCATCATAAAGAATTCATTTCTGCCAGTTACTAACCCAACTTCGGTATCAAAGATCTCCTTGCAAGCCATAATTCTCCTGTCGTTTTTCAATCTTCTTAAAAGTAGTATTTCTTCTTCATTTAAGAAATATTTGGTCCATTTTTCTGCGCTATGATCTACTGGTTTTACATTTGATCCATTAATAGATACAAAGTCAATCGTGTTTAAATCATCTAAACTTTCACATTCAATAACACGAATACCGCTTCCATGACTTACTCTTTTTTCGCATAGTAACAAAACCACTTCTTGTTGTATTCTCTCAAAAACTAATTTTTTGAATGTAACTATTGTGATGCGTTCGAAGAATTGAGATAAGAATATTCTAGTTTCTGCCGCATATTTCACTTGGAATAATTCCGCTGGTATTACCATTGCTAGCTTTCCGTTTTCATTTAGCAATGATGCTGATACTACAAGGAATGGAACCCAGATATTTGTTAACCTATTCGGTTTCAAACCTAAGTTTTGCATCATTTCGATGGCTATTTTACGGTGCTCCTCCGGAAAATTTTGATACCGTATAAACGGCGGATTTCCAATAACTACATCATACTTCTTATCTCTATTTTTCTTTATAAAACCGAAGAAATCACCGTTAATAATAGGACTTTTTTTTAGTTCTAAAATCTTAGCACGCTCTTTTGCTTTACCAGCTTCTTCATCAATTAATTCAACACCAGTAATTCTTTCTTCAATTTCACGTACATCAATATTTAATTCCTTATATCTATTTATTGCTGACTCAATGAAACTTCCATCTCCGCAACTCGGTTCTAGAACGCTATTTGTTTTCAAATTAATACTCCACTTGCATAAAAAGTCAGAAATAACCTGGGGTGTATAATAACCACCCCTTAGTTTTTGCTTACTTAAGGTTTCGTTCAATTGACCCATTATTCATCTCCTGTCATACCCGTTAACATTTCATCATTCATTACTGTTGCAAATTCTTCATCATTTATTTGGTAAAGATCATTAATCACTTTAATAAGCTGATTAAATAGAGTTCCTAGTTTTCGGTCTAAGACCTTCTTACGTGAGCTATTTTTCTCGGCTTTAGCTTGTGAAGTTGTATTGATTAAGTTTCTAACTATTTTGACAACCTTATTATACTTTTCTAACTCATCTTCATTTGAAAAATCTATTTTTTTAACTGGTAGTTTCTCAATAAATTGCTTGCCATGAGAATAATAAGAACCCATAAATTCACTTGCACCTGCTTTGACCATATTTTCTATTACAGGATGCGATAGAATTCCCAGAAAGTAAAGTAAAGAATAATTTGATTTATTTAGTAGTCCATAGTATGGACCATTTCCTCCACCTGTAAATAATAAATTATTTGTATCAAGCACATATGGCGACCGAGTGGCAAGTACTGACCAAACAAGTTTTTCAGCATTATGAAACTTGACAAGGCTCTGAGAGCGACCAAACTGATACCATTTAGGAGTGCTTCCCTGTAAACTTCTTTTCTCAAGTACTACTTTATTGTCAGATAAATACTTCCATGTTAGAGGATAGTCTCTTTCCATAGTTTCTTCATCAATTAGTCTCACTTCATCACTTGCAATTTTATAAGGAAATATCATCTGAGCATTTCCTTCAATACTCTCAAAACTACTAAAAGATAAATCGTAAATTGCCGGCTTACATATTTCTTTCTCAACCTCATATTTTTGCCCTTTATAAGTAAACGCAAAGGTACTCTCATTTTCTTCTTCAGGAGCAAATATGTAAATTTTATCGGCACTTGTTTGTAAGCCTACGGTTATATCCGTAATATCTCCAAGTCTTTCATATTCTTCACCTTTAAACCTATCAAATATATCTTCTGTTTCAGGTGACAAAAACACCCACGGATCAGCATTGTATTTATCCGTTTTATATTTTCTAGTATCAGCATTGGAAGACAAAGATTCTGCTGAAATCTTGCTTACCTTCTTAAACTCAAATTCATCCATTCTATTAGCTTGCAAAATCAAAATCGCAGTATAAGTTGATCTTTCCGGAAAAACTTGAGTTACTCCAAAATGAATAATCTTTGATATTTGATGGTTTTCTGTTATAAAACTCCTAAGTTCTTTTCCTCCTGTTGTTAGAAAAAACTTATGTGGAACTATATACCCTAATATCCCTGTTGGATTCAGTAGATGTATGGCCCTTTGGATAAAGACAAAATATTTATCGATAGTTGCTTTTTTTGCTACAGTATATTGCGAGTCCGTAGATTGGTAGTACTTGATTTCATGTGGGCTATATTTCTGCATGTTTTGTATACGAACATAAGGTGGATTACCAATAATCGCATCAAATCCTCCACTAGCCATTATATCATTAAACTCCTCATTCCAGTCAAAAGGTTTAACAGCAAAGAGAATCTTATCATCCTCTAGAGCGGCAGGCATGAAATTAAAGAATTTGCTATCCACTAATGAGTTCCCGGATTTAATGTTTGATTTAAGATTAGGCAGAATTTTACCGGAATGTTGATGAATAAAATTATTAATTGTTGCTTCATTTTCTCCTTCTAATAGCTTTAACAGCAAGCTAAACTCTGTCACCTCAGCAGCGTAAGGGTTTATATCCACCCCATATAGGTTATTTTCCAATATATCCCTTTTACCTCTTAATGTAAAAGTTAATCCTACACCATCAACATTATAAACCAAGTTGGGGTCTTCTATCCCCTCTTCAATAATCTTCACCAGCTTTTTTTCTAAAAGAAAATCGAATGCAGATATTAAGAAGGTACCTGATCCACAACAAATATCTGCAATTCTAAGTTGACTTAACTCATTAAAATTTTTTCCTTCTACCAATGGTGATAAAGTATCCTTTACTACTTGTTCTACTATCATCTTTGGTGTTGGAACAACACCCGCTGATGCTGAAACTTCTGGTGCTTCCATAATATTGAATGTCCGACCAGCATCAATTGTTATTTTGCGTCCCAAGAAACGTTCATAAATCTGACTTAATATTGTTGGATCAACTACAGAAAAATCATAGGGACTTTGTGGGAAATACAATTCATTAAAAATATCAATTAACACATCGGAATCAATATTGACCTCAAGTGATAACGCGTCTTCAATAAAGTCGAAAAGCCCTGAGTTGAATTTTTTATCTGATTTATGAAAAAGTTCTTTTAGCTCATCATAATTTTTAACGGATTTAATTGTTTCATATTTTTCAATTGTTCGATCTTCACAGATTCTTAGAAAGATTATCCTATTCAATAGTCTCTGAATAATGTAATTTATGTCTTCTTCATTGAGTTCAGTGTTATTTCTAATCGCACTTGCAGCTAATTTTTCACGCCAGCCTTCTATTTGCTGCAAGAAATACTCATCGAAGGTCTCACCTTCTCTTTCATCTACATTAAACATTCCATCCAATATACCAGAATTAGCTGCATCATATGAAATTAGACTATTAATTTCATCGATTGCCTGTTCATAATCTTCATACGAAAATACTTTATATCTAGCGATATGTTCATTATCAGAACTGTCCGGTTTATGTCTGCAATCATAAATAATGAGATGCTCAAAATTTGTTAGTATTGATATACCTAAATTTGCACTCCACCCATATCTTCTTGTTTGAAAAGCAGCTTTAGCAGAGCTCAATATCTTTACCGAAGGTTTTTTCACCTCAACAAATAATTTTCTGCTCCCATTAATACGAAGTGTATAATCAGGATTTTTCTTAGTATCTTCATCCTCAACTTCTATATACTCTTCTTGAATTACATCTCTTAGAAAATGAGTTTTACCTTTATCATTATCAACGTCCCACCCTAAACACTTAAGAAAGGGATCGATAAAATCATTTCGTAATTGTGTTTCGTTGTATGTAGATTTCATATGTGTATTTCTGTCAGACTTATATTTTTCAACTAATTCTTGAATATTCACGATATACCCTCCATATGAATTATTGTGTTTTCTTTAGTAAATTTACTTGGAATCATGTAATCAATATATTCAATGATATCTTCTATACCAGGAGGTTAACATATGTCCGACATATCGCACGCACAATTTAATTACCAAAATACCTACATTGCCAATTAATTATCAAAATCCACCATGAGTTAAAATCAATTCAATGTCGTTCGAATTGATTCGAACAATCGGTAATCGAAGATATAATCCGTAATTTTTCTTGCCAACTATAAAATTAATCTTATCGATCAAGTGTATAATTTTAATAGCATTAGGAAAATTTACGTCATTTTTGAGTTTTACCTTATATTTTAAAAATCTATTCCATGCACTGACAATATCTTTTTCCCCTCAGATCCACTCACTAAATTCTCTGCATCATTAGCTATTGTAGCACCAGCAACAAACTCTCTTCAAACTGGACCAGCAAGATAAATTAAAACTCTATCGCCTTCCCTAATCTTAGCTCCAGTGGTGCTGTTTCCGAGAAACTCCAAAGCCATGTTTCAGCAACTTGTCTTTAATATCTATCGCTGATATTTTTTATCTTCAATCATAGAAATATCATTGGCAACAAATAACTCCCTAACCATCAAAAATGTTTAATATATTACTATTCTATACTTTTACACAAATTCCCCCTTTTTCTTTCAAAGATTATTCATTCCCATACTTTCATTCAGTTTCGTTTAATAAATTTATGACACTAAATGCCGTATCTTCGACTCTTTTCAATTGTCGGTGTTTCATTTTCATAGTATACGTCTCTCACTTTATCCTTCAACATTCTTACATACTGCAGACACTCAGGGTGTACGCACGAACCGAAAATGAATTTATTGATAATTATGTAAATTTCACCAAGAGACAATCGTCTAACATTCGATAAAAATCGCTGCGTATTTTTGGATTGGTACCAGTAACGCACTTCGTCAGCATAGATATCAATCCCATTCCGGCCGTTTTTTAATATACACTTCGTATTAGTTGACCAGCACTTCGTAGCTGCACGCTTCGAATAGTCAACCAAAACATTAGCGAAAGGAGTTTCCAGCGATAAACGCTGGAAACTCCTTATTCACGGTATATATTATTTATACGACTGACAGCCTGTCAACCTTTGATAGCCAGAATTTAATTGTGCCTATTGGGGGGATATAATTTAAATGCCTTTAGTCGTTACTTCAGTAATGACTAAAGGCATTTAATGCTTCTTCTAATATTTATGATATCATGGATGCTTCGGTTTTCAAAACGTCGCCACCCTTTGTTTTAGAAAGCCAACCAAAAACATTAAATACCACGCGAAATTATAACTGCTTCACCAATGTATGCATCCATTAACTACACTCGCAAATGTTATCTATATGACAACTGGCATTGAGTAGATCTATCTAATAAAAAAATGCTGTTGATATAAACATTAGGCGAAACTTATTAAGTTTCTGATCTAAACTATTTTTAGGTAATTTACTATATATAAAAAATTAATCATTGTAAATAGTAATTAGAATTATCTCCATGAACCTTAATTACATTTCACATTGGAATACAATTCTCTTTACCAAACCAATCTTCAGCCGTAATAATCATAGGACTACTTGGATTTTCACAATAGACAACTAAGTTATCCATAGCACGTGTACAGCAAACATAAAATAGCTTATTTGTTCTGGCCAAAACATTTTTATTACATTTTTCGTGAGTAGGATTAAATAAATACTCAAAATTGTAATCATTCCATTTTCCATTATCTAATATAACTAATACATTATTAAATTCTGCACCTTTGATTTTATGTTGTGTAGACAAAGGTGAAAAACCTTCTAAATAGTCATATAAATGTATAAATTCATCATATTTAACTCCAGAAACTCGCTTAAAAAGATACTCATTTTCTTTTATAAACAGATTTATATTATCATCTTTCAAGCATAGGCCACTTTCATCGGCATAGGATATGACCTCGGCTATTGTATTTTCTTTCATATTGACAAGAGTATCAAGCTTTTGTTTTATCTTTCTCTTATCAGCAATATTTCCAATTTTAAATGAAGTCTTACGTAAGAATTCATTATACTCTTTATCCTCATAACTTTTTATGACTGATTGAATTTTAAATAAATGCCGTATTAATTTATCTCTTTTGGATTGAGTCGAAGCTTTTTCATCAATTTCTTTTTTATCTGAAATTAAATTATCTTTATCAAAGTATATTCTTTTTACATCAGAAAAAGCCATGTTTTTAATTATATCGTAAAGTATGCTATTTTCATTATTCTCTAAAAATACTTCAATTTGCTTTCGTCCTCGATTTTCGACAGTTCTTACTTTATTTGAGAATCTCCAATCAATTGACAGCATAACCGCATCAAAGGTTTGATCTTCATTAATTTCTATTCCTTCTTTTTTAATATAGGCTAAAAAATCTCCTTTAAGTTTTAAAAGTGGATCTTTGTCATATATTTCCATTAATATGGGAAATCCAGCTGTAGCAGCTATTAGATTATGTGTTAATCGAAGTTCTTTTGTTTCTTTTGGATTATCAAAATTCCACCCTTTAAAGTAATCTTTATTCTTTAATTCATCAAGAAAAATACTTCCGTATAAAAATTTTATACTACCTTGCTTAATTACATCGTTTTCCATATTAGGGGCTTTCCCATCTTTAGAAGGCTCCTGTTTTAATCCATCAGTACGAAGTTTATTGCTTAAAGTAATTACTGACTGTGGATTTCTCCTGTTTTGCTTTTTCTGAATCTCTACAACAAAACTTGATTCTATGTATTTATTTAGATCTCCAATACCATCATCATATATTGATTGCATTGAATCTCCAAAGAAACCGATTATACCTTTAGTAGTTGTCTTGCTACTGGGTAAAAAATCCAATAATATTTCTACTACTTTAGGAAAAGTATCTTGATATTCATCTACCAAAATGTAGTCATATTTATTATTTAATATGTCACAGAGTTTAGGATATTTTTTAAACATCTGATTTGCCAATGTAATAACTTCATCATGTGATATATTACCTGTTGCCAAGCGAAGATATTCAGTGTATTTTATTCCACCTTCAAATGTATTGATATATGGCGTCTCTACTTTTATGTTTTTATATTTTACTTCAGAATTGTTTATACCTTCAATTAAAGTTGATTTTAATTCACTTTGAAAAGAAGATATATTATCCCATAAAAAATCATGAATAGTTGATATTCTAAGTTTGTTATTTGCAACTCTATTTTCAATTTCATGGACTGCTGCATTTGTGTAAGTTATACAAGCAATTTTTGCAGCAGGATTTCTTGAATAAATTTCGTTAATCACGGCAACTAAAGAATATGTTTTACCACTACCGGCTCCTCCACTTAAAACAAAGTTTTTCTTTTCATCTATAAGCTTAAATACTTCTATTACTTCTTTTTCTAATTTTTCTGTAACCATTCTAAGCCCTCCCTAATATATGCAGGAGTTTCCCAATTGGCAAAATCTTTGCCCTCTATATTTTCACTATTCAGAAGAATATCCATTGCCAAAGATGGCTTTTTATTAACACACTTTTCAGCTAAAAAATAGCTATCTTGGGTATCGTCAAACAAGAGATGAACACTTTTTAATCCTTGAAACTTTTCAGCACACATTTTTTTGTTGTCATCAATATTAGCACCACCTAAGTGTGTGAAAAACTTTTTATTAATATGGAAAAAAGCATCTTCAAAGCTTCTAGCATTATAAGAAATACCATCAGAATTAGATTGGTTTGTTTGATAAACGATTAAGACCCTACCATTTTTATCAGCTATCCATTTTGGATTAGTATCATCATATTTAACGGTTTTATCTTCAATAGATAATTTTGTTAATATCTCTTTTTGTGTATTAGTATCAGTTTCAGCTTTCAATTTTTCTTTCAAATAATATTTTAATGAACTATTACTTGTATGAGTTCCATCGATCACTCGACATGCAGATAATACTTTTATTACTTGTCCATCTTTATCTTTTTTGAGGTTTCCATCTCTATCGGTTGCATCGCAATATTTTTCCGTATCAACATCAGTAATAATTAGTGTTTTAGTATCTATAAAACGAATAAATTCAGAATAAATTTCAGAATAATTTCCAACCTCAATTATTGAAATATTCTGCGAGAGTAGCGGTGTTTCATAGTTGTTTTCTTGGTCTAATTTTTTGATCATAGCCGGAAGCAAAATTCTTTCAGTATCACCCTCAATTAGAATAATTTTATCTGCAAAAAACACCTCAGATCTATTTAACGTCAAATATTGTTTAAGAAATTTAAAACGATTGTTAGACTTTCCGCCTTCTTTTTGATAAATTATTTCCAATTCTTTTAAGTTTTTGGATATTATATTATATTCATTACCATCTATATTTTTGACAAAATACTTAATATCATCAAAATTACTTTCAGCTACAATGTGTGACGAGTGTGTAGTCATTAGCGTTTGTAAGTTTATTTTTCTATTACTACCTTCAGTTTTTTTTCCTTCTTCTAACAAATCTTTTATATTTTTTATAAATATATATTGCATTTGCGGATGCGTATGTGCTTCTGGTTCTTCAATAAACAAAATATTTATATCCGCAGGTAGTTCATCTTTTTTTGAATCCTTTCTAAAATCATTTAGTTTAATCTCAATATTCATAATAATGCTAAATAAATTCAAATATCCGAGTCCATTATAATTTTCCGGTAGAAAGTTAGTTTGATCATCATAGACAACTGTCGTATTGTCTTTTAGTAACTTCATAGCTTGAATCTGAGAAACAACTTTTAATGTAGTTTCATTTTTTCTAATCCCACCAAATTTAGATATCTTATCGGTTAATGGTTTGAAAATATTACCATATATAGAATTAAATGCACTATCTGTTTCGTCTACCGCATTTTCAAACTGTTGAGTTGTTGAACCATTTTCATCAGGATTTTTAGATTTATCGTAATAGCTGCTGGCAAGTGCCGAAAGCTCAGTTTCTGTTGAATTTGAAACACTCCTTTTAGCTCCAATATAATTAAATGCAATAAGTTTTGATATATCGACGTCTTTACTGTCAAGAAATTTATACATTTCATTATTTACTTTATTTTCCTTATAATCGTATAGAACACTATATCTTTTAAACCCAAAATATTGTTTATGCTTTTTTTGCATGAACTTAATAAACGTTTCTTTATCTTTCAAACTGCTTCTTTCTATATTATATTTAGTAAAATCTTCTTTCAATTTATCAATATTTTCCTTTAATGAATATAAAAACCTAAGAATCACAGTTTTGTTATCGGGATCTAAATCCAACAAGAGTTTGCTTATGTTAGTCAAATTATCATTCTCATCATATACGATATATAAGTCCACCTGTATACCTTTTAATTCATCCTCTGAAAATTCACCTGATGTACTCACCAAATTATAAAGTTTATTTTGGAAGGATGTGCTGAAATCAAAATATTCAAAATTTCCATTTTCAGATTTACTGCCAATGCACTTATTTAATGCAGATAATAGAGATGTTTTTCCACAATTGTTTTTTCCGATTATAAGTGACAATTCTCTTTCACAGTCTATACTTGTGCTTTTAAGTAAGCGATAATTATTTATATTAATTTTTGAAATATACATATAAGCTCTCCTTAGTTTTTGAATTAGTTTACACTAGTACTTATTTTGAACTTTTCATTAATGCATTATAATAAACAATATCAATTTTAAAATTCCTAATTTCTTTACACCATTGAATTTAAGATTAACCCTATCTTGTTGCTTTGCGACCTGCTTACACGTCTGCTTTCACTCTATTATTTTCTAACAATGGGTTCCACTAAAGTCCATAGCGGACTTCCACCTCTGAGTTACTCCCCATGTAAGGCAAACACTTAAAACGCTTTTAGTCATTACCGAAGCAATGATTAAAAGCGTTTTATTATTCTGTATCCTTTTTTAATAGGTAAATGTATTGTTTCATTTCTATTTCTTCTCGAAATATACAACGAGTATCATTATGCTCACTATTTTCCTCAATACATATTGTCATATACTGTTTACTACCATTAATTCTATGATTTGAAACCAATAAATACGGTAAAACAAATTCGTCTACCTTTTTAATTATGCGCCTTTCTTTCACGTCAAAATTCTCGCTGTTCTCCTTTATAGCCAAATGAATTTTTTCTCCTAACTCCGTCGAACCAATTCTTTGTCCAAATAACTTAATAGCCTTCCTTGTATATAATATACTATATGGAATATTATATTTATTGGTATGTGTATAGCAGTAATCCTTAGCAACTATATAATCATCTATCATTTGATAGATTCTTTCGTTTTTCAAGAGAATTCCCGTTATATCTCTAATATCTGATGCAAGTTTCCTTCTATTATCTTCAATTAACTTTTTTATTTCCTCATTAACGAGTTTGTTTTCCCTAATTTTAGCTATTTTAAAAGCCGTAGGTTTATGTAATGGACAACCATCATAATTTAGTTGATTATACTTTGGTAAGCCTTTTATATCTCGCAGAAAATGTCTGCCATGCATATTAGTTTTCCCTGTCGTTTCTTCCCTGTACTGTGCTCCAAACAAATTTATTATTTGAATTGGATTATTACATGCTGGACAAATTGCAAAATATGGATTTTCATACTTCTTAGCATCTTGATAAAATGGAAACTGTTTATGTGTTTTTTGTATAAAATTTTCTCTTGTTAACTCATAATCTTTTCCATTACCAATCGAAAAAACATTCAACATTAACACTTCCTAGTCAAATTGAAATTTATTGTCTACGTACTCTCATAATCTCGTTCGGACTTTATAATAATCATTATTTCGACAATATAGCCGGGAAATCCTTTCATAAATTTATCCTATGCATCCACGGGCTATTTCTGTTAAGTAACGACCCGTTGTGTCTCTAATTACCATCCTTTTTGCTATTATGAACGAAAGGTACCATAACCTGTTCGTGCGAATAAGTTTTACAATGATTAATATTTATGACCAATGTCTTGTAAGATATTCAGATACGTATTTCTTAGCCTTAAGCTCCTTTAAAGTTATTAACTGCTCATCATAAATCGAATCATAATATGCCCAAAGAAGGTTAGGTATATAGTCTATATTCCATTCTCGCGGAATTGTGACCGGATTGACTAATATATCATCCAAATCCTTTAATGATCGTTTAAAATCTTGCAAATCTATGCCCAAAAGTTTGGATTTAGCTTTAGCGATTCCGCGGCATTCGTTGATTAATTCCAAAGCATAAATCAATCGTTCTTCTTTATCTTGTCTAAAATTATATGCTTCCACCATCCATCTCGCGCCAGCTAAAGTAAAATAATCGCCTTTCCGTACAACCTTATTAAAGTACTTTGTAACGACATCCTCACAAACTTTATCGGACCACATCTCCTTCATTATCATCAAATCAGAGTCGCCTGCTCTTCTTTTGATATTTGATGACATTAAATGGACTTTAGGATATTTACATTGAACCTCAAATCGTATAACATGACGAGAATCTTCTAAACTTGGGTTATCTGGGTACTCTTCTGCCAACTGGGCCCCCTTCCAGTAACAGTTTATCACTACAGAATTGCCCTTAGTCTTCAAATAAAAACTATGCTTTTCTGGCTTTTTTCTATTAGAACGTTTGTTATATTTGGCCCGTTCAGTAAAGCTACTCGGAATATTAGCCCTTTTTATAAGTTTCATCATTTGTTCAGCAGTACAGCCAACCTTTAATTCTTGAGTATCGCCGTTAAAACAGTAGTCAATCCGATTATAGGAAAACAAATCAAAATTTCCCAACAAAGGCGAAATCCGTTCTGCCTCAATATTGAATGAATTTTCAACATCTCTAAATATATCTTCAGTGGCGGCTGCTACGTAATCATTTTCACCATTGAGGACTTTAGGCGTTATTTTGGCCTTAATGCTACATGGTTTATCTTCACCATTCTCTTTTTTGATGTAACCAGGAGAAATTTTGTTACGCCTCATTTCCCATCTTATTCCTTTATCTTTACGAGCGTATTCCATCCTATAATATTTAGGTAAGCCGGCATATAGGCGCTTAATACATTCATCAGAGTCAGAGGATATTTCGTTTATGTGAAGCGGGCGAGTCCTAAGCTCTTTTGTTTCATTTTCAAATTTCTTAAAATCATCATATAACGAGGTTGATTCTTTCCATGTCGTTTTCTTGAAAATATTTGCCGTATGAATCCCAATCGAAGAATGCATATAATACAATACACCTCATTTCATAGTAATAGACTTCATTACTATGAAGTAGCCTATATATTATAATTAAATTAAATTTATATAAAATATAGAAACATGATTTCATTGTCTCTATGCATAATTATCCGTATCTCAGATGTATTTTTGATCTAAAGGTTATTTCCAGAAACTGCGTATGTAATAATGAAAATAATAGCAACAAACAAGCATTCGTAATCCCTGTATTCATATTAAATATGAATAACCTTGAAATGAATAAAACATGGCTTTTTACAGTAAATTAACTCCTGATATTCATTATCTGTGATTGATGCAATGCACTAATGTTTCAAACACAAGAGCTTACTACCGATAAACATGTATTTGCTGGCAATGGTGATGTAGATGGTACAAGTGGTATTGTACCGATTTTGAGTTATTAATACCATAAAAAATACAGCATCCATCATGACTACTGTATTTTCTTTAATTAGATAATCCAATAAATTCAGACCTGTTGCACTATCAAACTACAATACCTTATTTTCCTTAAAGCTTTCGAATTGTCATTTGCTGATAATGCTATTATTCAGAATAGTAATAGCATTATCTTCTTGGCTTGGTAATGCATCATCGCTGGGCCAATGGTGTAACAATATTTGGATTTTTAGGCACGAACACATCCTATAGATGTTTGGTCAGTAAATTTGCACCTCATATTTTTGCCGATAAAGAAAACGACCTCCTAGCTACAGTATCGGCAGCTATTTTGTATAATTTAATATACATCTCCCTTTAAATTCACAATAAAAATATTCGAAGTATCTTGACGCGATTGCAACTCCTCTTTTTTCATGGATTAATATCTATATCTTTAATCTTTGTAACCTCCTTACCTTCTTCTATAGGATAAAGTAAATCTTTAAGTTCGGTAGGTATTCCATTCATAAAATTATTATTAGCTATATAAACATCTTCTAATAGATTTGAAAAGAAATATGCAAAAGCCAACCCTGAATTTCCTTGGTCCATTTCATAAATACTATAACGAGGTTGCTCATTAACACAGTTACGTGCAAGTCTACCGCCCCAAAGCTTGATAAAATAATTATTTCCAAGACAGATATGATTAACCGAATACTTGAAGGAATTATCATCTTCTTTTAGATAAGTTACTTTTGATAATCTATCATAATATCTCTTAATATCCGATCTAAGATTATAAGAAAAGATCCCATTAAAAGTGAATCTAGGTTGTCGAACAGTATCTCTGATAACTGCTTCGTTAAAACAAGCTTTGTCGATATATTCGACGATTTTACCAGGAGCTATATCTGTTTTTACCTCAATAAATCCAAGTACACTTTCTCCGCAAGCAACAATAAAATCATCTGCAGAAAATAAAAGCGGATAAGTATTGTCGTAGATTATAATATCAATTTGTTTTGTTATCTTTTCTCCACTTCTTACAAAGCCTGTTCCCACGGAAATATTCTGAGGAAGAATTCTTTTGAGATAATTCATCAGTATTATCTCTTTATATCGACCCTCTTCCGCCCAATTTGCACCATCTATGAGGTTACGCACTCTACATTCATATGCTTTAAACTCAGCGGCGACAGATTTTTGATATTCTAAATAATTTGGCATAAATCATTACCATCCTTAACACATTACTATATGCAAATTGGAAGATCGATTTGGTGATCATCCTGTCAAATCCACCTACCATAAAGTCCTCAATCCGATTAAAATCCATACTGTTCATGACGGTAATCTCGGCATAAACACCAACAAATCCCCAGTCAGAGCGTTTCTATGTATAGCCCATAACATCTAAGTACATCCGCATCAATCTAACATATTGATATATTTTTTCTTCCAAATCTAACCTTGCATTCAAACAAATGTTGTTGATTATAAACATTAAGTGAAATTTAATTTGGTATAATATGTGGTCTATTTAATCGTTTCAACGGTATCTTCACATTTTTGATTTTGAAACTCTTCGATTAATCGGGTCGAAACTTCATCTATGAGCTGTTTAATACATCCAAACACTCTCCCGCCAGTTTTATCACCTGGATTAGAGTTATGTAATTCAATATCCGAATAATCCAGATTATTTTCAAAGAAAGCATTATAAAATTTCTTTACATCTACTTGCAAATCATCATTTCTGATTTCAAAGATATTCTTTTGGTTTTCTAAAAAAACATATTTATCATCAGATATCTGAAATTCGATTATTCTTTTCATATCGTTTCCATCTCCTCTTCAATGTATCAAGTCCGCCATCAATATGGGTTGAAATAATATCAAGTACATTATATTCAGTATCTGTGTATTCAAGAGCTCCCGATTGCACAACCATACCAGCATTGGTTTTTCCAATATAAATTACATTGTCAACATCAAGATTTACAATAAACTGCGGATTATGCGTAACAATTATCACTTGCCGTTTTTCACCCATTACCTTGAATCTATTCAATAGATATTCTTTAATCGCCTTTTGAGATATATTGTCTTCTGGCTGATCAATCAAGTAAATTCCATAATGATCGCTTTCATATGAAAGAAGATCAAAATAAATCTTTGCATTAAACCCTGCCGAAAGTTCTTGAGTTTTATCCGTGCCACGCTGTGTTATTGTGTATTTTTCTTTAAAATCATCATCCAGTAGTTCTTTAATATTGTCCTTTAATCTTTGCAATGCCTCAGTTGGAGATCCGTCAAATCTCAGCAAATAGTCAGCTAACTGTTCCATTGTCATATCAACAGGAGAAATATTAGTGCCTTTTTTGAACACTCGTTCAAATAATGATTTAATATATTCATTATCCACTGTTAGAACACATAACCTGCTGTTAAATTCATACTCAAACACTCGATTTGTTTGTATATCAATATCTTTTTTTTCAAGCTCTATATTAGGTTTTAAGTTTCTCCTTCTTCTCAAAGTAAGTTCAACCACACGAGCAATCGTTCTTTCAAGTTCTTCATTATATGAAGATAATCTCTTTTGTGAATCTGAAACATTTGATGAATATCGTTGTTTGAAATCATTCATTACCGATTGAAAAGCACTGATCTTTGCATTCTCACCATCCACAACGGCCTTCTTGCCATCATATTTTTTTGCCAATTCCTCTAAAACAGATTCTACTTCCTGCAGGGTTTTTACATCAAAGTCTTCAATCCATTGGTTTCCTTCAATAGTCTTAACCGATTCGACGATTGTTCTCACACTACTACTGATTTCTCCTAATCCCTGTGCTGTTTTATTATCTCTTGATGGTTGTCCAACAAATGTCAAACTTTCTGCTAAAATTCCATCTAAATCAACAATTTGTAATGCACCCATGCTTTTCTCAATCTCATCAAGAATAAACTTTTCTTCCAGATAACCAAAAATTTTATTTAGCTCTCTCTGCACAACCTGACGATATGGTTCTGGGTTAATTGGTTCAGGATAAAATTTTCTAAGGAACTCATCTGATTTAATCTTTGATTCTTCAAATTTTTCTCGTACTTCCCCCTGCATATCAAATCCAAGAATTTGATCCTCTGTAAGACTTGTCTGAATAGCGACTCCATTATTACGAAGATATCGGTCATAGCTTGCAACTAAATTTTGTTTTATTTGTCTACTTTGTTTTTTGCTATACCCAGTCAACTTGTGAAGTAATAGTGATTTTCCAATAGAGTTATCGCCAATGATGACATTCAAGCCTCTAGAAAGAGGAATATTAGTTTCCACTCCATTTATTGCAATTTCAATATATGGAAGATAAATCGCCGAAGGATTGAAGAAACTATTTACAGTTTTAATTCGTCTATAATCAGTAATCGCCATAACAAGCCCTCTAAATGATGGCAAGCATTTTACATATGTATATATGAACTCAGTATTATCTTCACTTGTTTCTTTAGGATACACACGCCAATCATGACAATCCGAACCAGTAATAAATCGAACAGATTCCTCCATTCCTGTTTTTGCTAAATAATTTTTATTAAACACTTCGTTTTTCTTATTTTTAAACTCATAGGCCTCAAAATAATCCGTATATATGAATTCGTGGAATTTACTCGCTCCAACTGTATTCGCATCACTCTTTCTCTCCTGCTTGCTAGTCAATGAATTTTTTTGATGGGCAATCAAAATAGTATCTAAATTAATTTGTCTAAGAATAGCTAGAAATTTTTCTTCCGAAAAGGCCATACAACGATCATATGCTATATTTTCATTTTCATCGAGAAGAGCCTCCGAAATCTTTTGGCATTGTTCTTCTGGATGATCATTGAATATTGCAATTACATGTACTACTGATGAACCTTCATCTCCTTGAAATTCAACAGAAAACTCTACTCCTGGAAATACTTTTACAATAGAACTACTATCTTGTTGCTCATATTTTTTCAACGCTATATACATATCATAGCTAAAAATATCATGATCTGTAATCGCACACATCTGAACACCCTGTTCGTTCAATTTTTCAGCCAGTATGCCGATATTTGCATGAGTATTAAAATCCACTTTATCTCCATCTTTTCCTTTAGAATAGACCGAGTGTATGTGTAAATCTAACTTATAACCAGTTTCAACAACCTTCATTGCATATTCTCCTTTTCTATTCATTAAAACATAAATTAATATTTATTTTAATAGAGCAAGCTAAACCTTGACTCACTACTACAACTGATGGTTGTTTTAACAAGTATTATCAGAAGCAAAAGCTGCGCTACACATAGTGTTAACAATCCTCTTTATATCAAAAAAGAAAATAACAAGAAAAAGATTCATAGCTATGAATCTTTCAGAATTTATCAACAACACACTTTTTTACTAAATATTTCACTTACTAAGCACAAACTATTTTCATTATACTACTTTTTGCAAAATTTTGTTTATTTCAGATAGATTATCAATCCAAGTGCGACACATCGTGTAAAAAACTTAAATAGGAAATTTCCAGGCTAAACATTTTCTAATTCTATTGTTAAGCAATAAAGTGGTAAACTCAAATTTTTTGGAATACTTCACTTCATAGCAATCAACTTCTTTCCCACGGCCTGATGTAACTGTTTTAAACGCAGTACTATAAAGAACCGAACGGGCTATTATTTTTATCCCGTTCGGTTGTCGCACTTCATTTTACAATCTGTCTTTAACAAGAAACTCTATATTTCAATTTTTATTTTTTCTCTCTATTTTAAAGTATGATTCAAATTTGGAAAAATCTCGACAAACACCTAATATTTTAAGATTTTACGTTAGAACTTATCTAATAGATTCTCTTACTTTCCTATAAAATGTAGAAGGTTTCATATTTAGCCTCCGCATAGCCTCAACCGCCGTCATGTTGCCAGATTTCCATATAGTCACGACCTTGTCAAATTCTGGGCGACAAATAGGCTTACGCCCCTTGTATTTTCCTAATTCTTTAGCAATAGCTATTCCTTCATTCTGCCGTTGCAGGATGTACTCACGTTCTAATTCTGCTACGGCTCCAAAAATCGTTAGCATAAATCTCCCTGTCGGTGTTGTTGTATCTATAGCTTCTTTCTTAGAAATAAATTCTACCTGCTTATCCGTCAGCTGAGCAATGAGGTCAAGTAAGTCTCGTGTATTGCGGGCAAAGCGGCTAATGGATTCAACAATAACGATATCTCCCTGCCTAACATAGGTGAGCATCCTTTTCAGTTCTGGTCTATCGGTATTTTTACCACTAGCTTTATCAATAAACATTTCATCAACGCCAAACTCTTTTAACAGAACCTCTTGCCGTATCGTATTTTGTTCTGCTGTACTTACACGAATATATCCTATTTTCATACAAATCCCTCCATTAAAATAAGCCATTAGGTCACAGCCTAACGGCACATTGAAAAAGTATCCCAATAGAGTTGTTTTTGGTTTTTTGGCATGTGTCATTACTAAGGACAACCCTATTGGTAAAATGATTAAATTTTTTTGTTCATTTCACACCTTTATAATCCGCAAAATAAATATTATTCCTAGTTTTAATCTCCTCGTATCTTTTACTTCTAAAATAATATATTATGATAGATATAAATGGAAATAATTGTTACTGGGGGGGATGTTATTTTGAAATTTATTATATTTCGAGGAAAAAAGCTTCCTGTAGAGTTAGGCAGAAAACTTTTAACAATAGCCAGCTATGTTATACCGCTCAATAAATTTTATAGAGATCTTTATTTGGCACTGGCAACCCAAGATAAAAATAGAAGGGACTAACCCATCTATTTTTTGATAATAGTATATCTTTAAATTACATCTTGCCCTGCTCCTTAAGGCTAATATAGCCGCCACCAGTAGCACCTACAATAATATGGTCAAGAACTTCAATGCCAATAAGTTTGCCACATTCAACTAATTTCTTCGTGAGCAAAATATCTTCATCACTCGGCAAAGGATCTGAACTTGGATGGTTGTGAACAAAAATACAAGCAGCGCATGATCTTCGAATCAAACCCTTAAATGCTTCACGAGGGTGTACGATGCTAGCATTTAATGAACCAATCGAAATATTTTCTTTGAAAAGAACGTGATTCTTGGTCGATAAACCAATCACATCAAAATGCTCAACCTGTAAAAATTCCATATCGGCTCGCACTAAATTAAATACGTCTTTGGGACTTTTAATAAAAATGCGCTTATTTTTGTCTGGCGTATATACCTTACGAGCAAATTCCAGTATCGCGCTAAGTTGTTTCGCTTTTACTAGGCCAATCCCCTTAATACTGGTGATTTCTTTTTCGCTGGCGTTCATTAATTCGCTAACATTCGGGTACTTCTCAATCAACGCATCTACAACATACCCATTGGCACTTTCTCGCAAACAACCAGCTAATAAAGTTCTCATTCCTTCCATATTCATACACTCCTCACAAAATAAATTGCCAGCCATGAATTACAAGGCTGGCTTCTTTTAATACTCTTCAGCTAACATCATAGTAGAATGTGTGCCATCATCAATAACAAATATTTTTGCATTTTCTACAGGATTCCATATAAACGCAACAAGGATTTCATTACAATACGCAGGCTGTTCTTGCCTGTGTATTATTTTTTGCTTACCACCCTGAATAGATAACCTAAAAACATGCAAATAGTCTACTTCGATATCAGTGCTAGCTCTAAGGTTATCAATCATAGTCCACAGCGCAAGTTGGATCTCTTTGGTAATTGCGTGCGAAATTCCGCAAGTAATATATCGTTTATTGGCAAACATAATTTTTTCTCCTGTCTCAAGAAGTATGCAACCGGAAGTAATAACTCCCGGCCGCAATATTTTACTCTTTAAATTAAAATGGGAACAGATTTTTTGATATACATAAACAAGACTCATTTACTTACACAGCTTCCTGAATATTTAGTTCAGCAGCATTAACTACATCCATAAATTGCTGACCAAAAGTTCTAGCTTTTGTAGTTTCTTCTGGGCTGAGAATGCTGACCGCCTCAAAGTTATACAGCGAATAAGACTGTCCTGTTTTATTGGTTGTTTTCTCTAACGTTATCTTTGTAACTACACCACAGAGCGGCATCATTTTTCCGATTAACCTTGTCATATACCGCTGGAAGATCAACTTACTCGATACCGGGACCCGAATAATAATCGGCATAATGTTATCTGGTCGGAGAAGGAAAATTGTCACGGATTCTTTACAAGCCTTTGCATTGGACTCGCCATCTTTTGAGCCAAAATCATTGAACGGACAACGGCTGCAGGGTTTTCCCTCATGCGATATCAAACTATCAGGGCTGTAACATACCGGAGGCGTACCCTCCACCGGATCAGGAGTATCCCAGTAAGCACGAGGTGTAGCATAATCAAGCACAATCCCTGTCAATTCTTTATATATTTCATCTCCAGACAGTCCTGGAACAGTAAAGGCTATTGCCCCGCCAGACGGGGACTTAACAATATCGAAGAGTTGAAATGACAATGGCTGATTCTTTAAATTTTCCCGGATAATATCAAGTGCATTGTTTGTTAGCGCGATATAATTAGAATTGACTGGAGCTAACGCTGTTTTAGGCATAGTTAAAACCTTCCTTTCTTCCTTAGATTCTTGCATGGCCTGTAATTTACCACCTAGTCGGTTTTTTAGTTTTTCTGTATTCATGTAAACCTCCTGTTCACATAGCCGTCTTTATGGAGAAGCGACGATAAGATGTTTGATTTGCATATTTTTTATAGAGAGTTGGATGTTCAGCTTTCAACGTCTTTCCATCCAAGCGTTCCTGAGATACGCTTTTCCAAGTGACAAGCCTATCATCAACAGTACCGATTTCGTTATCCCCTAGCATTTGCTTTAACAGATTCTCCGCTTCCTGCTTCTGTTCGGTATACTGATTGACATCGTCACAGGCGTCTTCATATTGTTGGATGAGTTCAACAGCGGTATCTGGTAATTTAATCTTCGACTTAGGTACGCTATTGGGAAAACGTTCGCTGAGAAATTTAGCCGCTGCTTCTGAACCATCCAGCTGAGGAGGAACCATAGCTTGAACATAATTCCAAAAGTCTCCTTCCAATTGAATCAACATTGAAATTATCTCTTCATCTCGCTCTATAAATTTCCAGCGGAAGGTATTGCCACCAATCAAAACAGTGATATAAGTCCCTTTATAGCCAGTAACAGCCATATAATGTTGAACCTGTAAAATGTACTCATCCGGTATGGCATCATCCCATTCTCCAGCTTTATATGCCGAAGCTGTTTTTGCTTCAAATATACATTTTCCATAGACTGGATGAATACATTCACCATCAAGATTAGCTAGCATAAATGGATAGTCTTCACTTTGTAAAAGTTGATTAGTCTGCTTAACTTTAATGCCTGTTCGTTTAGTGAATTCATTTCTTACTAAATCTTCAAGCTGTGTTCCCCAATAAGCAGCTTCTCCGGCCTCTTGATAAGGTAACTGATTCGTTTTGTCCATCCAGAGTTCCACTGGAGATTTGTAGCGGTTGATTCCACAGACTACAGAAGCATCAGATCCTCCAATACCTTTTTTGCGCCAGTCAAGCCACTCATCATAGGGCATATTTTCAGTTGACGCTAAAATAACTGCCATATATTTGCACCCCACTTTACATAATGAAGGGTATGCAGTAATTTCACCACATACCCTGTACTAAATCTGCTTCTATAGATGGTATTATGCCGCTACTTGCACGAGTTCATAGGCTTTATCAATCAGCGGGTTACCCTCCACAGTTTTGGCGAACACGTTTTCCCTGTAGCTACTAGTCTCCCGAAGCGGCTTGCCATGCGTAGCAAAGTCTGAGACCGCGCAGATAAACCGATAAGCATTCTTGCCAACATGCCCCTTAAGGTCAGGAGCATCGAAATAGCGAAGCTTCATATCCTCCCGGATTCGGATTATATTTTTCTTGTGAATATCTGTAGGGTTGTCATTCATCGGCAGCAGCATGTCAATGTACTCCATCACCTTAGCATCGGTCAGTTTGATTTTAGATAGCCGAGAAAACTCTGCACCCAATTTGCCCATATATTTTTCAGCTAACAATAACGTATTATGCGCTTCATCCATCTTGCGATTCAAGTCACCTACATGAACGGTTGACCAAATACGCTTCGCTGTGGACAGAGCAATATTAAGAGTGTTTTGGCAGACTACACGCACCGGAGTCATTGCTACCTTGATCGCGCCGTTGCCGTCATGAGAACTGCTGAATACTAGGTAAGGCTCAATTTGTTCACCTTCAATGATATATTTATCTGGAAGTTTGGCAAGCAGCCAAATTTTCCGGCCGTCCTGCAAAGACCCAGCCGTTTCATAACGAACCCCCTCACCTAATAAAGAGTCTGTAAAAGCGAAGGCTTCTGAATTCTGAACAACTTTATAACGGTCAGTGACCACGCCGAGAACTTTTTCATCAATATCCCGGATATTTGCTTTGTAGCCGGGGATAGGAGTATAGTTGCTGGTCATGATAGGACGTTGAATGACATTCCAGTTCAGTCCCGATTGCTCAATGGCTTCGGTTGAGCTTAAAGCTGATTCGACACGAATACCCAGACCGTGCCAAGGGGCTACCCTCGTGTAAAACATTGTTTCTACGTTTGCTGACATTGATAACATCTCCTTTAAACTTTATATAATTTTATTGTTGCCTAATATAAATAACTCTTAAAAATACTGAAAGGACTTCCGCACAGGAAGCCCTTTCTTTCGACAATTATGAAGTTTCATCATTATCCTTTTGTGATTTTTCTTGTTCGATAATAGATTTTACGGTAGTAAGTATCACGGAAGCTGCAATTAATATATACTCAATGATTTTTTTCTTCGACAATAAAATGCCTCCTTCTCCATATATTAAATTCATAATATATAATTGAAAGATACAAGTGTTCGATTGTTTTAGTCATTATATCCTCATATAGTTTTCTTTCTTAAATTTATTGATAATTTATTTCTGTAAATGCATAATCAGTTACTTTAGCATTTTGTATCTGAGCTTTAAAACTCCAAGTATTTCCTGACTTTAAAATTGGATTAACATCAATAGTAGTACCAATTTGATTGCCTTGATAATCGTATAAAATAAATCTAATAGAAATTTTACGACGTTCTTCATTGGATATATTTTTTATTTTGCCAATGATATTACCATTGTTTACTCTAGGTTTTTCAATCCATATGAAATTCTTATCAATGTAATTACTGACATCCTCTTTGGTAGTATTGGCATTATTATATGGGGCAATATATTTCTGATACCATGGCTCCAATGTTTCGGGCTTACCAGTGTCATGCACAAATAATTCTCCAGTTTTTGGCTCTACTAGAATATCATAAATTCGATGCAATCCTTGTAATTGGAACACATAGTATTCTGCATCTGATCCAGACCGCTTATGCGTATTCCCGTCACCATCCGTAATAGAAACGGAAGTTGGGAATTTATGAGTATCTATCCATGTTTGAAGAATCTGCTTTGCATCACTCACCGTTAAGTCTGAATTTATATTCGAAGCCTTATTTAGTTCATTAGCCGAACGAGTAATTGTGTAACTTTCCATTATTGCGTTAAGAATTGGTTCATATATTTCTCTCTGGTTCATTTTAAATGAACAATTTATTTGATAAACAGCCCCGCCTAGAACATACCAGAAATTTTTTGATATATCATCACCTTTAAGCCCATTTGTTTGATATATCAATTCTTTCACAGGTATTTCACCTATCGTTGTCTCCCTAAAAGTAATAAATTTATGCATTTTATTAACAGCGTTTTCTACTGATACCTGATCCTCCGTGAGAATTCCAAATGGATCTGTTACTATCTTCATAACCGAAAACTTTGCGTTTCCATCGGGAGATTGAATCTTGATAATTTCAAGCATAGTATTAGGTTCCTTAGTCTGCCACTCATTCGGATATTTGAAAGCGAAACCTTCTGTTTCGTTTTTATATGTTTGGGAAAGATTAATTGAATTACTGGTATTATCGCCACTTGAACATGCCGAACATAAAATTAAAATAGCTGTCAACAATCCTAGACATAATTGTTTCAAATTTAATCACCAAACCCTTCATAATATTGCTTTTTGATTACTGTATTTCTATCAAATCATTAATAATTTAATACTAGTTATAACGTAACTGCATTGCCATACAAATGAAAATATTTACATAAGAAAAGTAATATGCGTATGGAATTTATATCACAACCCCATACGCATGAACCTAATTATTTTTAATAGATTTTTTAGAAACTAGTGATTTAATCGAAATAATAAGCAACATCAGCTTCTCCTCGTTGACTTGCTAAAAACATATATAATAAAATTTGTTCAGCTGCTGCTTGAGTAGAAGGTGAATTGCCGTTAAGCGTTATAGATTCCGGCTTTATCGAAACACGTTTTGAGTCATTGGCCATAGGTGAAACTTTAATTTTCACACCTATTTTTTTATTTGATCCCTTTATTGTTCCACTTATATCAACATACCCAATATCCCCTGATTCGCGTGATTCCCATTTTGGGGATTCAATATACTTGTTTAATACATTAGCATAAGTAAGCGTTATTCCTTGACTCTCTAAAAGAGGTTTATGTTTTTCTACCGTAGCTATATAATTTGTACTACCTTCCCAATTTGCCGCAATAGTAAGCATAACTACAATAGCAACTATGCTGTATAATACAAATTTCAATTTATTAAATTTCTTTTTCTTTATTTGTTTATTATTGGTGAATTCTGCATTTTCTTTTTCTAAATTTTCAACTCTTTTTGAACAAAACATATTTACGCCTCCACATTAAATTATATTTATTTTGATGATACTAAATAATAGGAGCTTGGCTACTTTGACTAGCAAGCCCCTCTATAAATTTATAAATTATATTGATTATCGCTTAATTGCTTTATGTATCAATGCAATAGGAATGATCAGCCATCCTAACAGAATGGCTGCAAATACTTTGTAAAACAGCAGTTGCGCAAAACCTCGCAAATTCATAAAGAATTTTAAACCAATTCTATTTTGTAAATAGTTTATTGAATTCCAAGCTATTACAACATAAATTAAAAATATTATTGTTTCCACTACATCACCCCTCTCTTATTTGTGACTCTGCCTCGTTTTCTTTCCTGCGTTTGTTCAATATCCCTTCTATTACCTTGGCTGAATATCCACCAGCTCTAGCAATTTTAGCACGCTCACGCCTATCTGATACCGGCTTAGCAAGGTCAGCAATATATTCCGGGCGATATAAGCGCATAGGGCAATCTATCTTATCACCGCGAAAATGCTTGAAGAGTTTAAGCATTGCATCACGTCCGATAAGTTCAAACAATTCCAAGTAACTATCATTAAGTGCATCAGCCTCATTACCTTCAATACCAAAAACCTTATACACAAGATCATCATTGATATTATCAAAATCAATGTTAATCATCCGATTACCCTCCCTTCATAAAGACTACTAAAATTATAACAATGCAAAAATCCCCAATTCAAATACTAAACAGGATTTTTTTAATCTCCATAAAACGTTCTTTTGGGGAAAGAATAAATATCACCTTATTTAGGCTCTGAGAACGGAGCTTTTATTACCTTCAATAAGGAAAGCACCCACCCCAACTAAGGGGAGCAGTGCTTTTTTTGTTTGTATCTTTGAGTTTCCTTTATACAGCAGCGAATTATGATAGTAATGTCGTTGATATACCGTCCTACTATTACCATTTCCTAACCCCTAATATAAAATGAATCCCCATGCCGTAGTTAGCATGGGGATTGTTACGTTACCATATAAGAATATATATATATAAATTCACCTCATACAATTACTGAATGAAAAATTACAAACGCTTTAATAAATCGACTTCATTTAGCATACTCCTCAAAGTAACGAAGTGGAGCGGATAGCACTTGTTCAAATTTAGTTTGTGATCCAGGTTCAATTGAATAATCAATCTTCGCAGGATCATAAAGTATCTGTTCTGCCATGTTGTTTATCATTTCGAGAAAAAAGTAATACCATTTGTCGCCATCGCCAAAATGGCCATTTTCAACGAGTTTATCAAGGACTAAACGACTAGTCCACACTACATTATCTCTGATAGAGTAAAATGCTTTAAGACATTTAATAAAATTAGCAGGACTTTCAATATAACAAAAACATTGATACAGTTTAGGAAACGGAATGTCTCTTAGATGAAAAATATTCTGGAAAATAATATCTTCTTTTTCTTTATCAGAGCAATTTAATAATAAATTCACATCATTTATCATCGCATAAAATTTTAAACTCTTTTCAAATCTGTAGAGGTTTATACCGTAATTCTCTCTATTTTCACATATTTTTGACAAAATATATTTGTTAAGTGCTAAGTAGTCTGCGTAGCTTATTTTCTTTATTTTTGATAAAAATTTCTTAAGTGCTTCGCTCAACGCCTCGTGAGAATAATCCTCATAAGGTTGAGTAAGCACTTTTTCTATCTCATTATTTAAATTGCCGATCCTTTTAAACACGTTTGCTAATTTTTTATCCGGTAATTCTCTATTATCAAATTCTTTTTTTAGAAAATCATAAAACCTCAACTCATAAGTAGATGCAAGTTCATTTGCTGAATCCAATGGAATTGCTGACCACTCAGAACGTTTATTATATGAACCCCTTTTCGAAAATAATCTTTGTTTCATTTTTCTTATGTTTTCTTTTTCACATTCTTCAATAACAGGCTTGAACTTAACCCCAGTATCTCTTTTAGGTTGGTAATATTCCTCAAGAGTCTTTTGAATCGATAAACCCGCTTTTCGTTTACTTGAATTAATAAAACTACATAGAGTAGTAAATAAACATGCCTCTAACATATGCTGATAGAATATGGAATCTAAATAGGAATTTGTATATTGCCCAGAAATAATCTTTCTCCCATCTTCAACATTTTTAAAATTAGGACATAATTTTAAAAATGAATCTTTATCAAAGAATTTATATTCATCGTTACTCGCTATTACAATCTCATAGATGTCTTTAATAATAACTATAAGCAAGCCCTCTTTATTTAATTTGCTTACAGACTTAACCTTGGCAATATCCTTCTCATCTGAGTCATGCAATAAATCAAAGAGATTTTCGGCAGTCTCTTCCAATTGTTGTATTTTAGAAAAGAAAGCATGTTGTAATGGGTGAAATTCTTTTGGGAAACTAGTGGTTTTGCCATAAAAATTTTTTTCTCTTTTTATAAACTCATCAATCCAATGCAAATTCGTAATCATATTCACAATTTCCTTAAATTAATTTTTAATGTAATACAAAAAATTTCATTTTTCAAAAATGTCACGCCTTTTAAAATATGACTATGATAAATTATCTTTAACAGACCAGTTCAAAAAGTTGAATGCCATGGTTATTATATGTTTTATTTTGCTTATATGTCAATTGGCATCGTTAAGCGCTCATAGACAGGATTATAGGTGTAATAAAAAAGTGTCTACATCTTTTATGTTTCACTTTACCTATAATAAAACAACCTGCCACCCAAATAATTGCTATAAATGCATAGTTTGTATAATACAAACTACACCAATATTTACACTAAAAAGATGATTGGCATAACAACTTAACTGGTATATATACCAAAGAAATGTTAAGCGAGCAAAAAAAACTCGCAACCTCGAGCCTTTAAAGCTCGATGCACTAAATAAGGAGGGCTAAAGTTATTCCAAATATGATTTTCTGTCGAGAAAATTATTTTAAAAAGCTAAGCTGTTTTGTCTTCTTCTACTACTTCTTCTATCAACAAAATGTGCGCATATGATTGCATATATTCATACGAATTAGAGTATGGTGCAGTCCCAAAAGAAGAAGCAGTGAAATAACTTCCATCATTGAAAGGAGAACCATTTTATCATGGACAAACATAACAATTATTATTCTGAAGTCAAGGCTGACGACTTGAGTGACGATATCGTAAAACAATTCGAACATTACGGAGTCGATATCAAAATTAAAGATAGACTCCTTCAAAAAGACAGAGTTATTTTTGAAGTTAAACTCAAAGGGGCTACACGAGAATCACAATTATTTGCTCGTGCATCTGATGTTCAACTTAAATTGAAGCTTCCCCTTTTTCAACCATTCAAAAATAATTTAACCATCTTCATTGCCGCTTCGGATTTGAAAATAAAATACAACAGCCTGCCGAAACTCTTGAATAATCCGGCATATCCAGCATTCAAGAAAAAAATGAAGATGAGACTCCCATTTGCAACTGGTTATAGTATCACGAGTAATCTAGTAATTGTAGATTTGTCATCGGAGAATCACTTGCTAATCGGTGGCTCATCAGGTTCAGGCAAAAGCGTAGCTTTAAAATGCTTGATTCTAAGTCTGATAACAGGAAAATCAGTTGCAAAACTAAACCTGCTAATTATCGACGTCGGAGCTAACGATCTAATGCCATTTGATGGAATCCCTCACCTATCGTGTCCCGTAATAAGGAATACCGAAGCTGGGTTAAAAGCTTTAATAAAATTAAAGAAAGAAATGGAAAGGCGAATTGATCTTGAATTCAGAAACAACGATGAATTTATGCTGCTTCCAAGAATTGTCTGTGTCATTGACGAATTTCCGGCACTTATTTCACAAATAGGTGATAAGAAAATGTTAAAGTTGTTAACCGTGACTATTTCTAGCCTATTACAACGGGGCAGACATGCAAAAATCCATATGGTTTTGGCTGCTCAAAATCCAACAATAAAGAATATGAATATTGACTTAGGAAACATAACTGCGCGTATGGCGTTTACATGTGCCAAGCGCAATTTTTCAGAAACAATAATTGGTGAAAGCGGTGCTGAGCATTTATTAGGAAATGGGGACATGTATTTCAAATCATCAAAATATAAGAGTATACAACGTATGCAAGGAGTATTCATTTCCCCTAATGAACTTAAAGAGTCACTCTTATATCTTAAGATGAAACCATTTCCGAATCAAAGCTTTGAACATATGTTTGTTATTTCAGAAATGGACTCTCAACAGTCAGACTCAGTTGAAAAAGATGATCTAAATAGTAAGTCTGTTATAACTAAAAAGGACGCTAATGATAAACTTTTCGCTCAGATAGTTATATGGTCGTTGGAGCGTGAATCGATTTCTCACAATATGATTTGTGAAGTCTTCCACATTGGGTGGAAAAGAGCTAAAGAGTTTCTTAATAAGTTACATAATTTAGAAATAGCAGGCGATATGTATGAAAAACTCCCGAGAGCAATTCTTCCTGAGAGTGTTGAAGATATTTCACTTGAAACAATAGATTTTTTATCAAAAATTGGTGTTTCCGTAGATGATGTAGCTGCCGCTATTCAAAAGCGTAATCGTGAGCTATAAAAGCCGTTACAAACTACTAACTATCACATCGTTTATCACGTACACGCAATTATATATTATAACTCGAATACAGACGAACAGTCCTTGAATAAATTTTATTATCCACAGAAAGGAGGGGATGCAATTGAATGTCATCGTCTACTCGCCAAAAAGCCCTGAAGGATTACTCGATTTACAAAAAAGAGTTGCGACGGTTCATGCCGAAGCGGTTTTGAAGTACATAACAAAGCTCCCCTGCCCTAAAGAACAGAAAATACAATTGGTTTCCAGTATTCAAAATTCTTTCAAGTAAAAATAAGTAAGCGAAGCAATCGAAAGACGACTTCACTTACTTATTTTTTTGATACTTTATGGAAAAAGTTGTTATGAATTTTCCCAAGTGATTATAGAAATATAAAAATGCAGACAATTTTTTTCTTCAAAAATCAGCATCATGCTCCTTCCGCCTTTTCCTTTCAATCATTGTTAATATAGGAGCGCGTTCTTTACCCAAAGGAATAAATGGATCATCAGTTGGAAGGATAGCACACTCTGTCATCCAATCTGTTTCCAGCACATCACAGGCATCACATATCATTATACTATCTAGATTCTTATGTATCATCAACTTATCAAAAACAGTAGGTTGTGCTGTGACATCTGAAAAATACGAAGGACAAATTGAGAAGCTCTTTACTATTTGCAATTCCCTCTCGAACATTTTAAGATTAACATCATTGTTAGGCTCCATTGTATGGAATCTTACCGGCATTGCTATAATCTGCGCATTTTGTGCGCTATTATGTGAGAATCCCAACTGACAAATAACTACTCGATACCAGTACGGGTGTTTCTTATCAATTCCTTTTATTATACGTATACCAATTTTGTTCTTGCTATCATTGTGGCCAAGATCTTTTATCCAATCTTCAAAAATACTCTTGCAAGTGGTCTTTGTAAATGCCAATGATAAAACGGGAGGAAAAGTGTGCAATGGACTTGCCATGAATAGTACACCTTGCCAACCACAAATATTCCATAATGGGACATTTACAATTGAAGAAGTGGTAATATCTGCATTACTGACATTTTTTAAATCAACATCTTCTGGCGGTTTACAGTGATGCACTCTCTCCGGAACAATAGGCTCTATTATATCATCTAAAGGTTTACTATCTGTAGTTTCAGATTTTTTTGTGCGTTTCATTGGCAGTTCTTCAAAATCGTTTATAATTGACGCAAAACAAAAAGTTCTTTTCCCGAGCGTTTCCATACCATAAAATACGCTATTTGAAAAAGTTTGTGAACGATCAAATGCTGCATCGTTTTTAATCATCTTTTTAATTTTTTTCAATTCAGATCCAAATGGAAACATGATTGCTATAACCATCCCAATTAATTCTATCAAAAAATCAGAAAAATCACTTTGCGCGTTAATGATATTCTTTGAGTCATAATCTTTGAATGTCACGGAAATAACATTGGGCTTTTCATCAAGAATCTTGCCCTTAATCAAAGATTTATTGTCAGCATCAAAATAAAGTTCTATTTTAATTTTTCCAGTTAAAGAAATAAGGTCATTGGCTACGCCAGTTCCGAAGAAACTTTCTATCGTTGCAAGAATCGTCGCGCCAATCTCAACCTCACCATGCTCATAGGAGCCACTGGTATTTAATTCAATGGAGCAACCTAATAAATTGGTTTGCATCTGACACGATGGTTCTATTCCAAACCACGGAAGGTAATTCAGCTGATCCAAAGCAGGCTGTACTTTCCACTTTTCAATCAAATCATCAAATGCTTCTGTACTGCCATTTAGATCATCCAAAATAGATTCATCATAATATCCCAGTTCATATTTCATTGCAGCACTGGAAAAAGTTAATCCTTGTCCCTCTAAATAAGCTGGTAATTGTCCAAGAAATTTTTCCACTTCATAACTTGTACGAAGCATTTGAATAGCAAGAATATAATCAAAATTATCTGCTTCATCGTTTGATTTTATTTTTTCCGGATATAAATGCTCTGAAATATTGGCCAAGGCATCAAAACTTGTAGCATACAATATGTGCCCAAGTCTCAATTCTATGTATTTTAACGCGTACGCACTCATGAACAGTCCCGGAAGAACTTCACCAAATTTCATATACTGATTCAAACATAAGCAGAAATCAAAATAATAAAAATTTCTTGCCGCCCAGAGAAGCCCTACTTTCTCAAAAATATCACCCATTTCCATGACAACTGTGATCAAATGGGTTTTATTGTTCTCATTATACAAACTCATAAGAGAACGACTAAAATAAGCCAACGCTTCATATGGTTTTTTTGTTTTCAATGAGTGACCTCGCTTTGCCAGCATTAGTGCGGCTTCTGATTTTTGCTTTTGTTCACTCATAATGGTAACTATACGTTCAAACAACTCATTATAGCGTTCCGCTTCTTCAAAGACTGGAAATTCCTGAACAGCCCGGCTTAATGGATACAAATCTAAATCAAGATGACCAAAACTATCATCCACTATTTGAATCATCTCATCAACTATGTCATTAGGTGTGTCACCAAGGAAGAACCGCGCTAGTTGGTACGCTGCTTTAGCTTCAATCGCGGTATTGGGCTTTGAAGGGTCACTAATAAATTGATTATATTTTTCCTTCAGATGTATTATGTGATCATCTAAAGGAATATCTTTATTTTCAAGGGATAGAGAATGTAGATTTATCCAAAGTGTAACAAGATTCTTGAACAAATTCACATTATTCTCTTTGAGTACAATTTTCTCATATTCTTTATAATAGTCATAATAGATTTCCGCATCACAATACCACCAGTAGACAGTCCAAGCAGCATCATAAACAGCATCAGCAATGTTTATGATAGTACCATATTCTTTAGCTATTCTATTATTACGTTCAATCAGCCCTAATACCTGTTGTTTTGAAAACTCAAGTTCTCTTGCTAAAACTATACTTCTTTGAGAAAGTACAACCATCTCCGATGATTTTAAATTATCATTTGCCAACTTATTTTCGATTTGATCATACTCTTGCTTACGTCTGTAATCTCGCTCTCCAACTTGTATTTCATTAGAAAAATTGTTGGAAAGGCCAAAGCTCTTTATTGTTATTTCAACATTGTTTGTATTTTTAAGTGCCTTATCAAGTAGCCATGTACGATCAATTATGCGAACATCCAGATTATAGAGCTTACGTAACTCATCCTCCGTATCGGCTCTCTTTTTATCTGAAATATACTGATTAGACATGAAGAAAACTTTTGCATAGCCACGGTTTTCATTCTGATTGACTTTTGCAATTTTTGCAACATCAGATTTGACTTTTGGCTTCCAATCCTTCTTAGCACTAATTGCAAATGCCCAACGCTCTGTTGCAGCTTTGTTTCCATTACCATAATACCAGAGCGCAGAAATTGCCTCTGCCACTGGATATGTTTCACTATCAACTTTACTGTCACCACCGCCAGTAGGCCCAGTTTGTGGTAATAAATTAGGACAGATTTCAACCTCGGCAATATGCCTACAAAAATCCTCAAAAGCCTTATCTAAACTTTTACTAGTTAATGTTTCAAAATAAAAATCTAAAAAATCACGATCCAATTTACCTTTTTGAATAATCTTTGAATCTGAAAATTGTTCAGGATGCATTTTCTTAAAAGCTTCCGTTTGTCTGCCCATTTTACTTTCTCCTATTCATCAAGACTTTTACCTCATATTACTTATTGCCTTTGTAAGTTCTCAATTAAAATATGATTTGATCCTTAAGTAATATATTTAGATGTATTACTTAAGGATCAGATATCCGCCGCGCCGACAACCTTTTTTGGGGAGTAATTAACTACTTTTGCTCAAATGGAATAAAAATTTATTATACAGTGTTAAACAAAGTTTTTTCGCGCAACGCTTTGACTTTTCCTTCATTATAGCAGAAATTATCTTAATAGGCTTTATAAGGAAATTTTCAAATGTAAATTATACATTGTTTAGCCAAATAAATTTCACAAAAAAGACAAGGACATGAAGTCCTCGTCTTGTCCCATAGTTATAATTTTTTAAATATATTTATTTAGAAAGCTGTAATATATATTTTTTCCTTTTTATTGCTGAGTAATCTGCCTATTTTTCATCGCTTTTATAGGCGTCGACTTGTTCTCTGTCCGATACCTAACAGCTTTTCAACCTTCTTCCGTGTGACCATACCTTGTTTCCTTGCCATCTGCATTAGTTTTTCCGCTTGGCTGTTTCTTAGTCTGAGCATTGAGATTCGGCAGGACAATCTTAAAAGCGTTATCTGATATTTCTATCTGTGGTTCCTTTCCACTGCCTTTATAAATATCCATAATCTTTTGTATACCTTTCCGTAGGCTTCAATCAGTCAAACGATAAAATGCGTTTTCCAACTTTATGTTACAACAAACATAACTTCCCCATCAGCATATCATTAAACTTTACTCTCTTAACGAATGCCAAGACCTTCTTCATCATATGTACAAACCGTAAGCTTGTAACAAGGTACTGAAAATAAGCTATAAGATTGTCGTTAGTAATGGATTAGTGATATAATAACTATATTTAAGTAAGTCTACAAAACAAAAAATATAAGAAAGTTATGTGTGGTGAAGGGGTGAAGAGATGAATAGATTTATTACTTTTTTTCATAATATGGACGATGAAGAATGGGAAAAATTTTCTGTCCATGTTTTACGCCAGATTGGTTTTGTCCCATACAGTTTACCTGCATATGGTACTGATGGCGGGCAGGATTATTTAGTTGAACGTGATGATTCCAGATACTTGGTTAGTTGTAAGCATTATTTAAAATCAGGTAAACATGTAGGACAAGATGATGAACAAAATATCAGTGACAGGTTATTACAATTTAATGTAACTGGTTTTATAGGGTTCTATTCTACGGGAATAACAACTGGACTACAAAAGAGATTAGACGGAATATGTGGTAATTCTCAATACAAATATTTGATTTTTGGCCCTCAAGATATATCACAGATAATGCAATCAATGAACACTAAAATTTTGCAAAGTTTTGGCTTGTATCCTCATAAATATTATATGAACGTGTCTGAACAAAACTACCAACCTTTAAAGTGTGTTTGTTGCAAAAAAGATATATTGTCTGATGAAAATATTCCAAACTCGCTTGTTGGTTTAGCAGAATATGTAGATGGAAAATATGGTTATGTTTATGGATGTAAACCTTGCTTATTAAATGTCAAACTATATCTTGATGCTTTTTTAGAAATTGAGCAGGCATTACACATTAAATGGTTACAAGATTGGGAAAAAACTATTGATGAGTGGATTGAAGAAGATAACTTGAATTTGAGAAATGACTTTTATGAAATGCGCTATCGATTTGCACAGGGAGTTCGACAAAGACAGTTGCCTCAAACTGATGGTAATTGGTACGGTTTAGATCCAGATGATTTTTAATGAATCTACCAGTTCTCATAACTGCCTATCAATCTGGGCGGATTTTTGAAAATTCCACCTCGAATAATTCGCAAAATCACGTGCAGTAAAATCCCGCATTTTTTATCTTCAAGACTTTTTAGTATGTGCGCGTTTTTATAGGACATTTCAAGAAAAGCACAACTAGCTACTATTTTTATTCGTCACCAAACAATTTCACCCAGGTAGTTTTTAAAATTTGAATATTATCATTTTCCCACTGATTAACCGTGTGTGCGTGAAATCCATATAGCTTACCAAATTCTTTCTTGCTTAGGCCTAAGCTTTGACGCAACGCTCGTATTTGCTGAGCTTGTCCGTTGTATAAAAATAGATTATAATGATCAAGCAGGTCTGTGATTTCAACGTCAAAAAGTTCAGCAATTTTACTTAGCTTGTCCAAAGGATAAGGAATTTTTCTATCTTCCTGTTCATAAGCGCAATAAGTAGCAAGGTGAATTCCAGTTTTTTCAGCTACATCTTTTTGCCGCAGCGCTTTTTTATGTCGGTAATAACGCAGCTTGTCTGCTACTGTGTCAATTTCAGACGGGCTGGTATATTGAATATTGAACCTTTCCGCTTCAAGTAATTTGCGTGGTTGCAATAATTGGAAGCTGTGAATATATAATGGCGCATACTTAATGCCGCCAGGGCAATGGCAGGTCATTATATGCGTATGGCTACTAAGACGTATAAACGGGTGCCATTTTTCATGAAAAATAATCTGACTAGTATTATTTAAATTGTTTTTATCCGCTGTGTGAGAATAGCATTTTCTATACACCGCGCAGCATAGGTAGCTAAACGAATTTTTTTATTTAAGTCAAATGTGTTAATTGCTTTAATTAGGCCAATTGTACCAATTGAAATCAAATCATCTGAATCTTCCCCTGTATTATCAAATTTCTTAACGATATGCGCTACCAAGCGAAGATTACGCTCAATCAGAACATTCTTTGCACTTTCATCTCCTTGCCTTAACCGTTCTAACTCCTCTTGTTCTTCTTTTTCAGTCAATGGTAATGGAAATGTATTATTAGCAACATAAGCAACAAGTAAGCTTAAACCTTTTCCGAACAATGCAAATAGTGTTAATAAAAAAGACATTACCAATCCCCTCCGTTCAATCTGTGCTTTATTCTATGGAACAATTACAAAGATTGTGCCTTGAAAAGATTGGTAGTATTAAGTTTAATAAAAGGAGAGAATGACTATGTCATTTGGCGATTTAATTATTTTAGGATTAATCATAGCAATGTGTATTTATTCTATGTGGGAGAATTTACGTTCATATTAAAAAATAGGATTAGGCTGGCAAAGTCTAATCCTATTTTTATATAAATAAAAAAGAGGCGCAATGCCTCTTTTATGTTCAATTTAAAGTACACGACGGGCACCAATGTAACAAGCACCCCAATATCCTGTTGTTAAATCATCAATTCTTACCCCACTACTAGATGTAGAACTTATAAATTTTCCATCGCCTAAATAAATCCCTGAATGTGATGCACCATACGTGTATGTAGAAAAGAAAACTAAGTCTCCTGGCTGCAAATTATAAACTTGATAACCAGCAGTGTATTGTTCATCAGCAGCTCTCGGTAAGTAAATTCCACTATCCGCAAATACATAACGAATAAAACCTGAACAATCAAACCCACTTGGAGTTGTCCCTCCAAAAGAATAAGGAACTCCTATGTACTGTAAGGAATCTTGAATAATTCGACGAACTAAAGATGTAGAACCAGCACGACTGACCTCTGGAATTTCTCTTCCCATCAAAGCACGATAAGTAGCTGAACCAACTAACCCATCTGCCTCTAACCCGTAATTTGCTTGAAAGGATTTAACCGCAGCGGCTGTAGCCGGACCAAAATCTCCATCTACTGATACATGATAGCCCAAGCTAACTAATTCTCTTTGAATCGCAGCCACTTCTTCGCCCCGATCTCCTGCACGGAATGCTGCAGCATTCACAACAGAAACTACGCTTACCATTAGCAACGACAAAACGAAAACACGAAACACTTTACTCAATAAGTCACTCTTCTCTCTCTACGCCTACGAGGTTAGCTGACGGATTTGGATAGAGATACCCATGATGTTTTAACCTATCCATATAGATAAAATAAAACAAAATTCACCCCTAAAATGGTTCCCCCGCTCACTCAATGATTCGGCTTTTTCTTGTTATTATAAGCTTCTACAAAAAGGTAAAAATTCCTGCTAAATTTATAAAATCACTTCTTTTTTTCTTTATTTTTTTCGTTTATATCTAAAATATTCGGTTTTTCACGAACAAAATAAAGTGGACGCTGCTTTACCTCTTCAAAAATCCTCCCAACATATTCACCAATAATCCCCAATCCCATTAACTGAATACCGCCTAAAAGCGATATACTTACCGATAATGTTGCCCATCCAGGGACAGCTTCATCAGTAAACCATTTGATGTACATTACATGACCAGTTAAAAGAATACTAAAAAGACCAAAGATAATCCCTAAATAGAAAGCAAACCTTAATGGCATTTTAGAGTATGCGGTAATTCCATCAAGAGCAAAATGTAGCATTTTATTTAAAGAAAATTTTGAAGTGCCTGCAAAACGCTTTGGAGCAACAAATTCAAGCTGAATTTGCTTATAGCCAATAGCGCCTATCATCCCACGAATAAATCTCGCTCGTTCTTTATATAATTTAAAGCTTTCTACTACGCGTCGATCCATGAGCCTAAAATCAGAGCCACCCGGTTGAATTTTTACTTTTGATATCTTATTGATTAATTTATAATAAAGCGCTGACGTTTTATTTTTAAACCAAGATACACCTTCTGTTGTTTTTCGAACCGTTTGAACCACTTCATATCCGTCTTCCCATTTTTCAATTAATATTGGGATAAAGGTTGGTGGATGCTGCATATCTCCATCCATTGTAATTACTGCTTCCCCTTTGGCATGATCTAGTCCGCAAGTCAATGCAATCTGATGACCAAAGTTACGGACTAAATATAAAGGTTTAACTCGATCATCTCGCTGCGATAAATGATCCAGAATTAAAATACTGCTATCTTTTGAACCATCATCCACAAAAACCAGCTCAAAATCATACCCAAGCGGCTGCATTGTTTTACAGATTTCTTCATAAAAATGCTCGATATTTTCTTCCTCATTATAAACAGGAACAACAATTGATATTAATTTCATTTTTTCTCCCCAATTATTTCGCACTACTTATTTACAGTATATACAAAAATACTCGATATGCAGTACATATCGAGTATTTAATCGAAATAAAGTCACTTGATTCAGGTGGAATTTTCACTCCACCTGAATCTTAGCCGGCCTTATCCAAGGGCTTAGCTGCTCGCCTGTGCTCTGTAGGTATACTCCTATTTACAGAAGTTGGGGGCTTAGAGCAGCTAAGCCATCGGATAAACATTTCTAATACAACTGTACTGCGAAATTCAAATTCATTTAATTTGCAGTAAAACGCGACAAAAATTCTTTCGTCCGTTCATTTTTAGGATGATTAAATAATTCTTCCGGAGATGCATCTTCAGCAATAATACCTTGATCCATGAAAACAACACGAGTAGATACATCACGTGCAAAAGCCATTTCATGCGTTACGATAATCATCGTAAGACCTTCTTGAGCTAAACTTCTCATTACACTGAGTACTTCTCCTACCATTTGAGGATCTAGTGCCGAAGTCGGTTCATCGAATAACAATACTTTGGGTTCGATCGCCAAAGCTCTAGCAATTGCCACACGTTGCCGTTGTCCACCTGATAATTGATGTGGCTTCGCATTGATATATTGTGCCATACCAACTTTATTTAGATATTTCATCGCATTCTGTTTAGCAGTTTCTTTATCTCGCTTTAAAACCTTAACTGGCCCAACCATACAATTTTCTAAAACTGTCATATTATTAAATAAATTAAACTGTTGAAAAACCATACCAACCTTTGTTCGATAAAGGGCAATATCCTTGCTTGTATCATCAATAATTTCACCTTGGTAAACAATGTCCCCCGAGGTAGGAATCTCAAGCATATTAATACAACGAAGCAATGTGGATTTTCCTGAACCGGATGCACCAATAATACTAATTACATCACCTTGAAAAACTTGAAAATCAATATCCTTTAAAATTTCCCGTTCACCAAAAAATTTTACTAGATGTTTTACTTCTAATACCGGCATAGGATTTTTATTTTCTTCTGCCATCTTAATCCCTGCCTTTCTTTTTCGGTTGCATACCAAACGGTCCACAAGGATCAGCCATTGGATCATAAGACACTAATGCATAGTTATCTTCTCCGTCCATCCTATTTTCAAGCCAACGCAAAATTCGCGAAACCGTAAATGTTAAAATAAAATAAATTACACAAGTAATGAAGAATACTTCAAAATATTTATAATATACACCCGCTGCTGATTTAGACGCAAAATATAATTCTGTTACAGATATTACATTCAATACAGAGGTATCTTTAATATTAATAATTAAATTATTACCAATTTGCGGCATAATATTACGCAATGCTTGTGGCAAAACAACATTATACATCGTCTGAAAATGTGTCATACCAATTGCTTTGGCAGCTTCAGTCTGTCCTTCATCAACAGAGAAAATCCCCCCTCTTACGGTTTCCGCCATATATGCTCCTGTATTAATCGAAACAACTAAAAAACCTGCAAGTAGCGGTGACATATCTATATCAAATAAGCTCATTGACCCATAGTAAAAGACCATTGCTTGTACAATCATTGGTGTACCGCGAAAAACCTCCACATAAGCAGATAAAATAAATTGTACACAATGATTTAACGTCCGAGTAATCACACCCGCACGCGGATTGATGGGAATCGTTTGAACAATCCCGACTAATAAACCAATAATACAGCCGACAAAAGTACCAACTAAAGCTAGCGCCATCGTTACCATCGCACCATTTGCCAACATTGCTCCATATTTATCTAAAAGAAATAATACCCATTCAAAAAATGTTACAGGCATTGATGTCGTCATACAAAGTTCCACCTTGACTATTTATTTACTGAAAAGAGGGACGGCAACTGCCGTCCCATAACATAGGCAAAATTAATTTGCTAATGGTTGACTTTTAATTGCTTCTTCCATGATTTTATCACGGTCAGCATCAGTCATTTTATCTAATACACTGTTCATTTGTTTAACCAATTCTTCGTTACCTTTTTTCACTGCAATACCGATTTCAACATCTTCTTTAGATGCTTCAAAACCTTTTGCATCTTTAAAGTCTAACATCACAAGTCCTGGATTCGCAAAAGCTGCTGCCATCGCTGTCGGACGGTCTAAAACAAGAACTTCAACTTTTCCAGATGTTAATGCCACAATCATACCTGGCACATTATCAATCGCTGGTTGAATTTTAGCCTCTGGAATTTGGCCAATTAAATCATACCAAATTGTATTTAGCTGAGATGTAGCAACTGCACCTTTTAAATCGTTAATATCTTTTGCTTTTCCAAAAGGACCATCCACTTTTGTAAGTGCAACTACAGATGCATAATAATAAGGAGAAGTAAAATCAACACTTTCCTTACGTTTTGATGTGATACTCATCCCTGCAATTGCAGCATCAATCTTACCGGAAGCTACAGCAGGCGCTAAACCATCCCATTCAATTTTATGTATTTCAAGTTCAGCTCCCATGGATTCTGCCAGTTTCTTAGCAACAATAACATCATAACCATATGCATAAGCATCACTGCCAGCAATTTTCACAGCACCATTTGCATTATCTGTTTGTGTCCAGTTATAAGGAGCATAACCGCATTCCATACCAACTTTTAATACTTTTTTGTCTGCTTTTTGACTAGAACCACATCCAGCAAGTAAAGCTATACCTGCAAGCATCATGCAGCAAAGTACTAAACTAACAATCTTTTTGTAACTTTTCATTATTTCCAGCCTCTCCCCATCATTCAATTTTAATATCAGTATTCCACCAATAAAACAGCAAAAAGACGTCTCCCCTATCGTTTAGGAGTCGACATCTTTGTCGACTTTATTTCTTCATTTCTGAAATAAAGCATCCTTAAATCCCTTGTTTTTCATTGTATCAATTTCTATGTTTGCTTGTCAAGGTTTCTTACTGTTATCTATCTTTTTACATTTAAGGCAAAATACTGATTTTTTGTCTTTTACGTTTCTATGAAATTAAATAAAATTACCTTGAATAAAGTTTGACATTTTCACTATGTTTTGTAATAATCATTATAAAAAAGAAAGGCGGACTATTATGATCTTACAAGAAGCAATTGAAACACGCCGCTCCGTTCGCAAATATACAAATACTGCCGTAGAAAAAGAAAAAATTGAACACCTAATTCTTAATGCAAGTAAAGCCCCAAGTGCAATGAATTTACAGCCTTGGGCTTTCGCTGTAATTGAAAATACAGAGTTATTAGATAGATACTCAACAGAAATAAAAAAATCGCTTATTGAAAAAATGAATACCGAAAAAACAATCCTAGAAAAATATCGCTCACTTATGGAAAAAGAAACTTTTAATATTTTTCATCACGCACCAGCTTTAATTGTGATTTATGCAAAAAAGCCATCTTTACATCCACATGAAGATTGTGCACTAGCAGCACAAAACCTAATGCTGACTGCTGCTGATTTAGAATTAGGAACTTGCTGGATTGGCTTTTCTATTTATCATTTTAACTCTAGTAAAATCAAAACAGAGTTAAATATTCCCGAAGAATACGAGGCAATTGCCCCTATTGTTATTGGATATCCACAAACCAATCATTTACCTATTCCCAAAAAAGATCCAGAAATTCTTTGTTGGAAGAGATAACTTAAGCCTTGATTCAACTAGATTTTTAAATTCATCTCAAATAGTCACCAAATAAAAATAGTGTCTCTGCAAAATGCAGAGACACTATTTTTTTAACTTAACAGCATTCTATCATTGGCAAACTCATTGCCACTTGCTTGTTCAAACATTTTTAGTAAATCAGCAATACTAAGACTACTTTTTTCCTTACCAGAAACATCAATAATAATTTGTCCATTATGAAGCATGATTAAACGATTGCCAAAACTCAAGGCATCTTTCATATTATGCGTAATCATCAATGTTGTTAGATGATGTTTATTTACAATCTTACCTGTCAAATTTAATACCTTTTCGGCCGTCTTTGGATCAAGCGCGGCCGTATGCTCATCCAAAAGTAAAAGTTTAGGCTGATTCATTGTTGCCATCAACAAAGTAATTGCTTGCCGCTGCCCGCCCGATAATAACCCCACTTTTGTTGTCAAACGATTTTCTAAGCCAAGGTCTAGCTCCTTTAATAGGTCAACAAACCATGCTTGATCTGATTTTCTAGAACTCCAAGCAAGTCCTGGCGCCTTACCTCGTCTTGCTGCAATCGCAAGATTTTCTTCAATCATCATACCAGCAGCTGTTCCCATCATAGGATCTTGAAATACCCTGCCAATATATTTTGCCCGTTTATGCTCTGGCACTTTTGTGATATCGTCACCATCAATAACAATCTTACCTGAATCCACAAGAAAAGCTCCGGCAATAGAATTCATCAACGTTGATTTTCCAGCACCATTACCACCAATTACCGTAACAAAATCTCCTGTATTTAAATGAAGGTTTAAACCACATAAAGCTTTTTTTTCATTAATCGTTCCAGCATTAAAAGTCTTCGATATATTTTCAATTCTCAACATGGTTTTACTTATACCTCCCTTTTTTTTGCAAATTTACTTTTAAATAACGGCATAGATAATGCAATAGCGACTAAAATTGCCGTAAATAATTTTAAATCATTTGGTGGCATTCCTAATTGCAATACAATCGCAATAACAATTCGATAAATAATCGAACCTAAAATAACGGAAATTAAACAATTTTTAAAACTTCTCGTCCCAAATAAAACTTCCCCAATAATAACAGAAGCTAGACCGATAACAATTGTACCAACTCCCATACCAACATCTGCAAATCCGTTGTTTTGTGCAACTAAAGCTCCAGAAACTGCAACTAAAGCATTGCTAAGCAAAAGTCCTAAGATAATTGTAAAATCCGTATTTACACCATTTGCCCGAATCATTTGCTGATTAAAACCAGTCGCACGAATCGCTGCGCCAATTTCCGTGCCAAAAAACCAATAAATTAATATTCCAAAAAAAACTGTGCTAATAATACCAATAGATAACACAGCATTAACATTTGACAAACCAAAATCCATCATATTTGTAAATACCGTATCCATCCGAAGCAAAGATACATTTGCTTTTCCCATAACACGCAAATTGATAGAGTAAAGCGCTATCATTGTTAGAATACCTGCTAGTAAAGCCGGTATTTTTAATTTTGTGTGTAAAACTCCTGTAATTATGCCCGCGAACATACCTGCAATAGCAGCAACAAATATAGCAACAAACGGGTCGCTGCCTTCAACAATCATTGCGGCTGCAACTGCAGCGCCTAAAGGGAAACTCCCTTCTACCGTTAAATCAGCTATATCTAAAACACGAAATGTAATATATACACCTAATGCCATAATTGACCATAGTAAACCTTGTGAAATCGTTGGAATCAATAAATCCAACATAAAAATCCCCCTCTATACTCCCATTATCTAAGAAAGAAAGGGCCTCCTTCTTAAAAGGAAACCCTCTCCCCATACAAATTTATTTTACAATTTCCGCATCTTTTAAAAGATCTTCTGGAATTGTAATCCCCAATTTCTTGGCAACAGTTTCATTAATTGTTGTTTGCATTTCTTTTAGGGATTGAATTGGCATCGATTCTGGTTTAGCTTTACCTGATAAAATATCCGCTGCCATTTCACCTGTTTGGAATCCTAATTTATAATAATCTACACCTAAAGTAGCAAGTCCGCCCGCTTTAACATGATTTGCTTCACCACAAATTAATGGTATTTTAGCTTCATCTGTAACTCCGACCAAAGTAGGTATAGCTGAAGCCATAACATTATCTGTCGGAACATAAATAACATCTACTTTTCCCATTAAACTTTGTGCCGCTTGTTGGATATCATTTACAGTAGAAACCGTAGCTTCTTCAACGACTAACCCTTTAGACTCTGCATATTCTTTCATTACTCTTACTTGCATTTGTGAATTAACTTCACTAGAACAATAAATCGTTCCCACGCGTTTTGCATTCGGTAAAATTTTCATTAATAAATCCACTTGTTCTGCGATAGGATTCATGTCTGTAGTCCCTGTTACATTACCTTTTGGCTCTTTGTTAGTAACAACAAGTTTTGCCTCTTCATAATCGGTAACTGCAGTAGCTACAATAGGAATTGTCTTTGTTGCATTTGCAACAGACTGTGCTGCTGGCGTTGCAATTGCACAAACCAAATCCACATTATTATTTACAAAACGTTGGCTAATGTTTTGTAAGTTTGATTGATCTGCCTGTGCATTTTGTCTGTCAAACTTAATATTCACATTTTCTTTGTAGCCTTTAGATGCTAACCCATCAATAAAACCTTTATTTGCTGCATCTAGCGCTGGGTGTTCAACCAATTGAACAATACCTACATTTACAACTTTCTGATTAGAAGCATCTTTTGGAGTTGATCCACAACCTGCAAAAGCTCCTATAGAAAGCACCATTGACATAACAACCGCCAATGTTCTCAAGCCTTTTGCCTTCATCATAAATTCTTCCATCCTTCCATACTACAATGCTATTGCCTTACAATAGCAAAAATTCTACTTTAACAAGCATTCGACAAAATCAATAAATCTCCTGCCTTTTTATAAATAAAAAGGTTACTGAAACCTCTAGTTTCAGTAACCTTTAATTTCTCAGTAAAGTTATGAGTAATCAATAAGCCGAGTTTTGTTCCGCTCACGCGGTGATAATCATTTATCTAGATTGTCAGTTACCTGACAACTCAAGCGACACAACCCGGAAGGCTCCGCGGGCAACATCATCCCTTCCCTATTCGGTCTTGCTCCAAGTGGGGTTTACCAAAGCCAGTTAGTCACCTAACTGCTGGTGCGCTCTTACCGCACCTTTCCATCCTTACCTAACAAAGCTAGGCGGTTTAAATTTCTATAGCACTTTCCCTGAGGTCACCCTCGCTGGACGTTATCCAGCACTTTGCCCTGTGGAGCCCGGACTTTCCTCAAATACCATTCGGTACTCGCGATTATCTTTCATACTCACAACCATCAAGCAAGATATAATACTATCACGAAGCAACAAGGCTGTCAATAACAAAAGTATATTTCCCACATATTACATTTCAATCTTCATTTGTTGAGATAATTTTTTTATTTTTTCAACAATGTTTTCAGCACCTACGATATCAGAAACAACAGCGATCGTTTTTGCACCTGCTTTGGCAACATCACAAATATTATGCTCTTTAATTCCACCAATCGCAACAAATGGCAACCGCGAATGCATTGCTGCATATTCGACATAAGTTAATCCAACTGCCGCGCAAACATCCGTTTTTGTTTGCGTTGCAAATACAGGTCCAACGCCAATATAATCGACAACACCACATTTTTCAGCTTCTTCTATCTGCTTAGAATTATGCGTAGAGAGTCCAAGAATCATATCTTTTCCAATCAGCTTCCGCACAATCTGCGGTGGAAAGTCTTCCTGCCCAACATGTACACCGTCAGCTTTCACTGCCAATGCTAAATCAATATAATCATTCACAACAAAAGTTACACCTGCTCGTTTTGTTATCTCGCGAATTGCCAAACATTCCTCATACATCGCTTTTGTTTTCTTCGTTTTCTCTCTATATTGGATAAATTTAATCCCAGCCTCTATACACGCAGCAACAACTTCTAAATTAGTTTTTCCTTTGGATAATTTCTCTGCTGTTAACGCATAGATTTTCGTCGTCAAAAAATTTTCAATCGCTATTTCTTTATTCATCATCTTATTAGCAAAATTTTAATCAAGTCATCAGATAAAATTTTGCATTTCCCCTTTTTTTCATTTTCTTCATCATATCATGTTTCTCAAAATTTATCCCGAGAAAACAAATTACTGTAAGACAATTTCTAGAACTAAATCAGCTTGCTTTGATGCTGTTAAAGTTACCACCGGCGCACATGGAGGATTATTTTCTATTGTACTTATCAAATCTCCGACAATATAAAGACGGTCATTGATTTTTTTCACCTTTATCCGATCGCTATTTCCCCAGCCTGCTAAACCTGAAGCAGCAACAATATATTTTCCTGCTTGTGCTAGTTCTTCAATGATCATTGCTTTTGTCTCTGGACAATCCACTGCTTCAATAACAATATCACAAGAAGAAAATATTTCTTTTATATTGTCCCTAGTTAATCTATCTTCTACTGCTTCAATTTGCACATTTGAATGGATCTGCGCCAAATTTTCTTTTAATGCAGCTACCTTTGACTGATTCACCTGAGAATAAACATAGTTTTGCCGGTTCAGATTGCTTACCTCAACCCGGTCAAAATCAACAATTGTAAAATGAATAAATCCACTACGCACGAGAAGCATCGCACAATTTGATCCCAATCCCCCAGCACCAGCAATACCAATTTTAGTTTGTTGGATCTTTTTTAAATCTTCTTTACAGAAATATTTTAATAGACCTTTCTCAAATTCAGTCATTATACAACCTGCCAATCTTTATAAATCGGTTGATACCCTTGGTTATACAGCATCTGAGCCATTTCAGCAACACTCCGATGATCAGAAATATCAAACTGGCTTGCTTCTTCTCCTTTGTTATGTCCGCCAACCGCCGTAGTTACCCCTCCCGACATCTTTGTCACACCAATTTTCGTTAAATGATTTCTCAATGTAAAGCTTTCTCTTGATGATAAAGTAATTCCACTGCGCGGCATAAACAAACGATAAGCTACGATATATTGCACGATATTTTTATCACTTACTGTAACCCGTGGTGGAAATCCGCCCGTATGTGGGCGCATTCTTGGTGTAGAAACGGCGATTTCAACTTCACTATATTTACGCTGTAGGTAATTTGCATGGACTCCTGTCAAGAACGCTTCTTTTCGCCAATCATTCAAGCCGAGGAGTGCCCCGATATTTACTGTCCTTAATCCGGCTCTGCATGCTCTTTCCGGTGCATCAAGACGAAATTCATAATCGCGCTTTGGGCCTGCTAAATGAAGCTCTTTATAAATTTCTTTATCGTACACTTCTTGAAAAATGGTCATCCCATCTACACCATTTTTAACTGCGCGGTAATAGTCATCTTCACTTAAAGGATAGACCTCAATACTAATCCCAGTAAAGAATTTTTTTAAAGTATCTACTGCCTCTACTATGTAATCTACCGAGCTATGAATTGGTGATTCTCCTGTTAATACCAAGACATGCTTTAGACCAGTTTTAGCAATCCATTCTCCTTCTTTCTCAATCTCTTTCATTGTAAGCTTCATTCTTGTCAATTGGTTTTTACAGTTAAATCCACAATATACACATTGATTAATGCAATAATTTGCAATATACATCGGTGTGAAAAGCTGCATCGTTTTACCAAACTGCTGAATCGTTACTTCATTTGCACGTTGAGCAATTGCTTCTAAACATTCTTCAGCCTTAGGTGACAATAATGTTAAATAATCCATAACCGACAATTTATTTTTGCTGATGATTGATAAAATTTGCTCTTTCGTAACTTGCGCAAAAAAACGTTGATAATCAAAAGCTTGATATTTTTCTAATTCATGCAAAAAACTCATCTGCTCACCTACTCATGTAAAAAGCCAGTTAACGGTGAGGAAGCACTCGCACCAGCTCCAATTACTCTACCCAAACCTGCCAAATAAGCTTTACGTCCAGCTTCTACAGCTAGTGCAAAAGCTTCTGCCATCAGCACAGGAGACTTTGCTGTAGCAATTGCTGTATTTAACAAAACTGCTGCTGCTCCCATTTCCATCGCCTCCGTTGCATCAGAAGGCTTTCCTATTCCAGCATCTACGATAATTGGCAAATCAATTTCCTCAATTAAAATTCGAATCAACTCTTTCGTCTGTAAACCTCGATTACTGCCAATAGGAGATCCAAGCGGCATAACAGCAGCAGCACCTGCTTTTTTCAGCCGCTTTGCTGCCATTAAATCCGGACACATATAAGGAAGTACCGTAAAGCCTTCCGCTGCCAAAATCTCTGTTGCTTTGATCGTTTCCTCATTATCAGGCAATAGATAGCGATTGTCTGAAATAACTTCAATTTTAATCCAATCACCACAGCCAGAGGCTCTAGCTAAACGGGCAATTCTCACCGCTTCCTCTGCGTTTCTCGCTCCAGACGTATTTGGCATAACAATACAATCTTTAGGAATAAAATTCAATATATTTTCTTCTGGATAGTCCATATCAATTCTACGTACAGCAACAGTAACTACCTGAGCCTTAGCTGCCTGAATTGCTTCTGGCATCAACTTATTTGAACCAAATTTTCCTGACCCAATAAATAATCTGCTCATTATTTTAGTTTTACCTATTTTTAAAATATCTTGCATATCAGCCGCCTCCTACAAATGTTACAATCTCTAAACGGTCATGCGCTTTAATAATCACACGATTCCAATCCTTAGCTTGTACGATTTCACCATTACACTCAACGACAATTCGTTTTCCTGGCAAACTTTGCGTTTGAATTAACGTTTGAACCGTTATTTGACCTGCAACTTGCATCACTTTTCCATTTAACGTTATTTCCATTGACATCCACCCTTTCAAAAAGAACTAACGTATATATCGCTTGTAAAATAATATTTGATTCGGGATATTTTTCTTCTATCCGGATTCCAGTAATTGGAAAACTAGTCGAAAGGCATAAAAAATACGCCTTCCCGTATAGGTTAGGCGTATAACATAGATACTGAAATAAATAAACGTTTCATCACGTTTATCTCGCTTCCTACGCGGGCATTATCCCGATCAGGTAAAAAGGTCAGGTGCTTATAGTCCACTCTCAGCCCATAACATGAGCTCCCTTGCAATATATACAATTTTAAGTGTATTACACAATTAAAATTGTATTCCTTTTTTTAAAATTCGTCAATATTAAAATGCAGTAAAAACATCTTGACTAAAATCATCATAAACGACTTCTATATCCCATTTTTGTTTTTCTTTTTCTGCTTGTAAATACTTAGCCACTACTTCTAGTACGGGCATTTCTGTTGCAAAATGGCCTGCATCAAGAATACAAATTCCAGCATCTAGTCCTCTTTGTGCATCATGATATTTTAAATCACCAGTTACAAATAAATCTGCGCCTGCATAGGCAGCTTTTCCAATAAATTCAGCCCCACTACCGCTACATATTGCAACTTTTTGAATCATCGTATTCGTATCACCAACAAAACGTACTTGCTCAGCTTTTAGCGATTCTTTTGCTATTTGAATAAACTCCAGAGCTTTTAACGGCTTTTCAAGTTTTCCAATTCTCCCTAAACCAAATGCTTCTCCTGATTGTTTTACCGGATACAAATCATAGGCAACCTCTTCATACGGATGTGCTTTCATCATTGCTCTAACAACCCGATGAGCAATTTTTTCCGGCATAATCGTTTCTAAGCGCACTTCATTTACATATTCCAACTTACCTTGTTTACCTATAAACGGAATTGTACCTGCCAAAGGCATAAAAGTGCCTTGTCCCTTTACCTGAAATGTGCAATGACTATAATTTCCGATATGACCAGCACCTGCTTTTGCAATCGCCATTTGTACAACACTTACATAATCTTCCGGAATAAATACAACAAGTTTTACTAAAGCTTCCGAATCAGTGATCGACAGAGGTTTTGTATCTTTTAGTGATAATTTTTCTGCTAATACGTCATTTACTCCATGATTTGCAATATCTAAATTTGTATGCGCCGAAAAGATAACAATTTCATTTTTTATTATTTTTTCAATTAATCGTCCTTGTGGTAAATCCATCCGTAAGTTTTTCATTGCTTTAAAAATAAATGGATGATGAGAAATGATACAATCAACCTTTTGCTCTATTGAACGTTTAATAACAGCCTCGCTTACATCCAAACATACCATAATCTTTTGAATGTCTCTACTGGGACTGCCAATCATAAGCCCAACATTATCCCAACTTTCCGCTAAATGACGTGGCGCAATTTTTTCCATTACATCCATCATTACTTGGCATTTTATAGACATTTTAATCGCTCCTCTAGTCCTTTTACTTTATTTCGTTCAATTTTGTATTTTTCCGATTGTTTAACATCTTCACTCTTTTCCATTGCCATTAAAATACGCTTACTTTGCATTAAAAGATTTTGTATGTGATTCTTTAATAAGGGATGTCGCTTCTTCCATAATATTGTACCGATATCACTAAGACTTTCATCTCTCCATGCATCTTGTCCTGGCTTTGCCAAAATTATTTCATATAATCTGCCTTCATCAATGACTAAATCTTCATCTTCAATGCGCCATCCATTATTCCACAACCAATTTCTTAAACTACTTGTTGCATTTTGCGGCTGTAAAGCCATGCCTTTTACACCAGCTAAAACCTCTGGCTTTGCAGATAAAATTTCCACCATAGTAGTTCCACCCATACCAGCAATCGTTAAAAAAGTGGCTTCATTAGGTTTTAAAACACGAATGCCATCACCCAGTCTTACTTCTATTTTATCTTCTAGTAAATAGTTTTTTACTGCTTGTTTAGCAGCCTGATAAGGCCCCGTATGGACATCACAGGCAAAAGCTCTCGCAACGATTTTTTCTTCAACTAAATAAATCGGCAAATAAGCATGATCTGTTCCTATATCAGCAATAACACAGTTTTTTTCCACAAAATTCGCAACTGCCATTAAACGATTTCCTAATTTCATCTTTCATCCCCCAAACGGTGATATACTAAAAAATGCAAAGCTCAAAAGCTTTGCATTATCAATTCATACATGGTGGGCGATAACAGGATCGAACTGCTGACATCCTGCTTGTAAGGCAGGCGCTCTCCCAGCTGAGCTAATCGCCCATATAGAATTTTAACCGATACCATTTCACTCAAAATGGTGGGCCCACCTGGGATCGAACCAGGGACCAACCGGTTATGAGCCGGTTGCTCTACCGCTGAGCTATAGGCCCAAAAAATTGGCTCCTTGAGTAGGACTCGAACCTACGACCGATCGGTTAACAGCCGATTGCTCTACCAACTGAGCTATCAAGGAATGTTGCCAACAAGAAATATTATACATAAACGAAAATATCTTGTCAAGCATCTAGCCATATACTTAGCAACTTTTTTACTAGTATATTTATTCTAAGAAATCTTTTAATTTCTTACTTCTACTTGGATGACGTAACTTTCTTAAAGCTTTCGCTTCAATTTGACGAATACGTTCACGAGTTACCCCAAAATTTTGCCCAACTTCTTCAAGTGTTCTAGCTCTTCCATCATCTAATCCAAAACGTAATCGAAGAACTTTTTCTTCCCTTGGCGTAAGAGTTTCTAGAACTTCTTCTAATTGTTCTTTTAGTAGCATAAAGGAAGCAGCTTCAGCCGGTGCTGGTGCATCCTGGTCTTCAATAAAGTCACCTAAATGAGAATCTTCTTCTTCGCCAATTGGCGTTTCTAATGAAACTGGTTCTTGAGCGATTTTCATGATTTCACGTACTCGCTCTACAGCTATTCCCATTTGTTTAGCAATTTCCTCAGGCAATGGTTCTCTACCAAGTTCCTGTAAAAGCTGACGTGATACACGAATTAATTTATTAATTGTTTCCACCATGTGTACAGGAATACGAATCGTTCTTGCCTGGTCAGCAATCGCACGCGTAATTGCTTGACGAATCCACCACGTTGCATACGTACTAAATTTATATCCTTTATTATAGTCAAACTTCTCAACGGCTTTAATTAAACCAAGATTCCCTTCTTGAATTAAATCCAAAAATAGCATTCCGCGTCCAACATAACGTTTCGCAATACTTACTACTAGACGTAAATTTGCCTCTGCTAAACGTCGTTTTGCCTCCTCATCGCCTTCTTCCATGCGCTTCGCCAAACGAATTTCTTCTTCTGCAGTTAAAAGAGGTACTCTACCGATTTCTTTTAGATACATTCTTACTGGATCATCTATACTAATACCCTCTGGAATACTTAAATCAATATCTGTATCATCATTTCCATGATCATCTAAGTTTACGTCATCATTATCATCAAGTCTTTCCGAATCATGTCCTTCATCAACAATCTCAATCCCTTTACTCGAAAAAACCTCATACATATCATCAATTTCATCTGGAGATAAATCTTCACTTTGAAGTGCATCCATAATTTCACTATAAGTTAACACTCCGCCATGTTTCTTCCCTTTCGCAAGTAACTTTTCCACAACTTCATTATTTACATGCGCCGATGATGCCGTTTTCTTATCTGCCATTTAAATCCCTCCTTTCACTGCAAATATAGAATTTTTCATTGTATTCATAAATCTATCTACCCCATCAATCATACATCTTATTAATCTCATATTTTATTCGTTGACTTTCCGCCAATTCCTGCAAAAAGCCTTCATCCCCCATACGTTCTAATTGATCTGCTCGTAATCTATGCTTTTCATACAAATCCTTTAAATGTGCTAAATGAATTGACTTAATACAATCATCTACTAACTGTACATTGTCACTATCCTCGAATTCATTTAGCAAACAACGAGATAATTCATTATTTGCAGAATCGCTCAAATTTAACGATATCCCAATATCAGAAGTACTCTGACCCTTTTTATGAACATCTGATAAAAATTGCATAATCTCTCTATGATCTTTATTCTTAAATTCATCTATTTGCAATTGTGCTTCTACATAAGGTATTATATTGTTATCTTCCCATAATAAGCGTATGATATGACGCTCTGCACCTAATGCAGCACTATCAACACGTTGCACAATAGTATTCATTTCTATAGCTTGCCCTTTTTTTACATTATTATCCTGTTTATTTTTTTGTAGATATTTTTGAATTTCACTTCTGACTGCACTTTCATCAATACCTAGAGTTTGCGAGATTTTAGCAATATAAGCATTTACTTCAACTGCATTATCCGTTTCTGCCAAAACTGGAACTACATCTGCAACTACGGCAACTTTACCATCCAAAGTTGTATAATCATAATCACGTAAAGCTTTATCTACTTGATAATCTAACAATGGTAAAGCATGATCTGCCAGTTTTCTAAATGCTTCGGCACCATGTTTACGAATAAATTCATCGGGATCTTTTCCATCAGGAATTGATATAACACTTACCTCAGCACCAAGATTGCGTACAATAGACAAAGCACGTACTGTAGCATTTTGTCCTGCTGCATCACTATCATATGCAAACAGAATTTTTTCTGCATATCTTAACAATCTCTTTGCTTGCTGTTTTGTAAAAGCAGTACCTAATGATGCAACGACATTTTTTATTCCATTACTATGCGCAGTTACAGCATCCATATACCCTTCAACAACAATTGCACACCTTTCTTTTTTTATGTGCTCACGCGCAAGATGAAGCCCAAATAAAATATTTCTTTTATTGAAAATCACTGTTTCTGGAGAGTTCAAATATTTAGGCTGACTATCGTCTAGAACCCGTCCACCAAACCCAACTACATGATTCTTTTCATCGATAATAGGAAATATTACACGATTACGAAACCGATCATAGACACCTTCATTTTTTCTTTCTGCAGCTAGTCCAGATTTAACAAGTAATAAATCACTTATCCCTCGCTTTTTAAATGCGCGACTTAACTTATCCCATGCATTAGGTGCAAACCCTAATTTAAACTCATCAATAATATTCTGTCCAATACCGCGTCCAAATAAATAATTTTTAGCTTCTATTCCGTAATTCGTTTTCGTTAAACAAGCATAAAAAAAGTCCTTTGCTAAATCCTGTACATTCCACAAACGATGCATTTCTTTTTCTCTGGCTATTTCTTCAGAGGTTTTTTCCTTCTCTGGTAATGGAATGTTTGCTTTTTGCGCTAATAATTTTATAGCTTCAAACCAACTAATATTCTCATATTTAGAGATAAAAGAAGCAACATTTCCACCCACCTGACACCCAAAACAATAAAAAAGCCCTTTATCCGGACTAACAGAAAAAGACGGCGTTTTTTCATTGTGAAAAGGACAACAGCCCCAATATTTCGTACCCTTCTTTTTTAGTGACACATATTCAGAAACAACTACGACAATATCACTCGAAGTTAAAACTTGTTCAACAAACTCATTAAATATTATTTTTTCCATAACCAACCCTTCATTGAGCCTGTTAAAATCAAAAACGATTATTTTTCATTCAAATGATGAATAATTGAAACATCCTACATAGATTCGCCAAGATTCTACATTTTCCTGCCTAATAGAGATAAAATTAGAAAACCTTCCATCTAAATGGATATTTTCGACAAAATTTAAGATAATTTTACTATTCATTCGAAAATCCATCTCATGTTATAATTATATTCAATATAAAATTCAAATATCCTTTTTCCCTATTGACAATATTCTTCAAATTTGTTACAGTTTCGAACTTAAAAGTCACACACTGATATTTTCAGCGTGTGACTTTTTTTAATCGCCAAACATAGTAGACGGAATAAAAATATCCTCAAAAGTTTTAATCGCAAATAAATCTGTTAAGCCAGCAATATAATCAGCAACAGTTAATGCTAATCCCCATCTATTTTCACGCTTTCGAAAATCTTCTGGCAACTTATCCGGATGCGAGAAAAAATACTCATATAAAGTATGAATAACATAAGCCGCTTTTTTTCTTTCTATTTCTAAATCTTTAGCATGATATATAGTCTCAAACATAAAATCTCTAAATTCATCCATGCTTTTCTGAACACTTTCAGATAGTATAATATCATTTTTACCGCTTGATGTAAGAATCATATCGGACACCATAGCCGTAATCATTTTAGACGGTCTAATTCCAAAAATTTCAGCTACATCTTTAGGCAACATATTGGGTGTCAAACGACCCGCACGTATTCCATCATCATAATCATGGCAAAGATACGCGATCCGATCAGAAATTCGGACTATTTTTCCTTCTAACGTAGAGGGTAGGTTTCTGCCTGAATGATTTAAAATTGCATCCTTTACTTCATTTGTTAAGTTTAACCCCTCGCCATTTTGCTCTAAGTACTCAACAACACGTAAACTCTGTTCATTATGCCTAAAATGCCCTAATATCTCTTTCATCGCATCCTCTCCAACATGACCAAATGGAGTATGTCCAACATCATGGCCTAAAGCAGCAGCCTCAGTCAAATCTTCATTTAAATTTAACCCCCGAGCAATCGTTCTAGCAATTTGAGCTACTTCGAGACTATGTGTCATTCGCATTCGATAATGATCACCTGGCGCAATATAAACTTGAGTTTTGTGTTTTAAACGTCTAAAGGCTTTACTGTGAATAATCCTATCTCTATCACGTTGAAAATCAGTGCGGAAATCACATGGCTCTTCCTTGAATCTTCTTTTACTATCTTTACTTTTACAGGCTAGGGGTGACAAGTTCAAATATTCTCGCTCTTCGATTCCTTCACGGATTGTCATCTTTTATCGCCTCACATTATTTCACTTTTTTTACAATGCTTTTTCTTAAAATATTTGTTATACTACAAACGAGAAAGGATGATTTCACCCAATGAAAAAATTGAAAATATATTGTTTACTACTTCTTCTCATTTTTATCACAACATCTTCCGTTTATGCAAAGCCAACAATTACCTCAGATCGTAAAACATTTGACATTGCCAGCGGACAATATCTTCTTGAAGGAAATGTTTCTGTATCGACAAATAGTAGAGTTATAAAAGCTGGAAAAGCACGAGTTAATGTCATCTCACTTGAAGTATGGGGAACTGACGGTGTAGAGGTTACACAAAATGATTTATCTTTTTATGGCGATCAGGTTTATGTAAATGGTAAAAGTTCCTTAGCTCAAATAGATGGCGGAGTAAAATTAGAGACAAATTATACAACAATTACAGCAAACCAGGTAGATTATAATTGGAAGACTAAAATCGCAACTTTTCATGGAAATGTCACCTTTACTGAAGGTAACACAACCTCTTACTTTTCTGTATTACAATATAATGTAGAAACAAATACGATTATCTAATTAAGAAATTACCTTTAGATGAGAAAAAGGGCAGTTATAAAATAACTGTCCTTTCTTATTATCTTCGCCTATAACCACCGATAATATTTCCACCACCAAAAAACATCCATCCTAAAATGGCCAAAATAATTAAATTACCAATATCAGCACGTAATATCCCTATATCCACTAAAATTGATACAACCGTCATTCCTGAAATATACAACATAATCTTTTTTATTGAGTAATATGGATATTGACGGCGTAATAAAATATAAATTGCCCCTAATACTGCCAAATCAATGAATATACTAGCAAACGAAGAAAGAAAAATGCATTTTAATATTCCACTAATAACAAAAACAGTTAATAACTGTATTGTAACATTTTTCATGACAATCCCTCCTAATAAATGTTTATAATCATATTTTAACATATCTCCCTTTCATAAATCATCATTTTCCTTTTAAATATCAATAAAATTTACAAAAACTCTTAAATTTTTTCTCTTTTAAGTTATTACTAAGACTTAAATTATATAAAACTTCAGATCATAAATAATCGAAAATATTTACTTCTTTAGCAATACAATTTATAATAACAAAGGGTAACTTTACCAATAATAAAACAAAACTAAATTGTATAGGAGATTTCTTCATTATGGCAAAAAAAAGAATTGTTGCATTAGAATATATGCGCGGTATAGCCATGCTTGGAGTCATTGGTATTCATACAGGGTCACAATATTTATCAAATACTTTCAATAATATACACTTAATTGCATTATTAGAAATAGTAACTCGATTTAGTGTGCCTATTTTCTTTTTCATTTCTGCCTTTGGCTTATTTTACAAACGTGATCTTAATCAACCATTTGCTTATAAAGATTTCTTGCTGCGGCGAATGCACTCTGTATTGTTACCATATCTAACATGGTCGTTTCTTTATCTACTTCATTACACCTTAACTTATAAAGAGTACTCTTTTTGTTCTATTCCGTCTCTGATAAATTGTTTATTCTTTGGATTAGCTTCTTATCAATTATATTTTATGGTGATTTTATTGTGGTTCTATTTATTGATGCCCCTATGGATAAAAATGGTGAAGCATATGACAAAGCTCAGATTGATTTTTTTATTAATTTTCCAAATTGCTTTTGATTATTATTCCAGTTATATTCTTACTGGAAACTCCTCCAGTTTTTTCATCAATCATCTGATTGACTATCGTTTAAATTATTGGGTATTTCACTACTTATTTATATTTATTTTAGGCGCCTATTGCTCTATTCATTATGAAAATTTTCTAATTTTTTTAAAAAGATATTCTCGAAAAATTACTTTACTTTTCTTTCTTTCCCTATTTGGGATCTTAGGATACTATTATTCATTATTATATTTATTAGGGTATTCAACTGAATCTGCAATTAATACTGCTCATCAATTAAGCCCCGCAGGAATTTTTTACACAATCGGAACAACCTTATTTCTATTCTATATCTTTACATTCAAAACTCTCCCTAAGCAAATAAGAATTTTTTGTTCACTATTAGGAAAGCATTCTTATTTTGTTTATCTTTTTCATCCTTTTGCCATTTATTATTTCGCTCTTTTCCTTGCTTCCCAAGGGAAATTAATGACAGCTCCTATAACGATTTTATTCTTCTTTGCTGTAACTTTTTTTAGTATCTTGGTTGCTATCTGTATTGATAAAATCGGAAAACTCTATCCTATTTTCACCTTATTACTTACTGGAACAAAGAAAAAATAATTTTTCTTTGTTCCAGTTTTTTATTCTTCTAAGTTAGAGTGATTCACAATATAAATTTCTTACAAAATTTTCAGAATAACTCTGATAGTATAAATTTAAAATTCAAGATATACTTAGCATATTAGGTAAATTTTTGTCGAACAAAATAGAATAAAGCTTAGATGAGGAGAATTGATATGGAGAAATCATTTGAAACCCAGGTATCATGTAAAGCCCTAAAAATGCAACAGCACGACTTTATTAATCATCTACAAGTTATTCAATCCTATTTGCAAATGAATAAAGCTGATAAAGCATTATTCTATTTAGATAAAGTTGTAGACGAGGTTGCATCTTTAGACAGTATTGACGAATCAATCTGTAGAAAGTCATACATCGGTTAAAATTACATATTCACGTAATTTATATACTCAATCATGATTGATCCGATGACCTAGCTATTCATTGGACAAATCATTAATCTATGTTACCTTACCCTATAAATAAATATAAAAGTAAAAGGTGCTATCACTGATAGCACCTTTTACTTTTATATTTATACCTATGAATTTATTAGGACTAATCTTCCCATTCCATGGAACGTTTAACGGCTTTTTGCCAACCAGCATAAAGTTTAGCGCGAGTTTCTTCATCCATTGTTGGTTCGAAACGTCTGTTTAATTGCCAGTTGCTAATTAAGTCTTCTTTAGAACTCCAAACACCAACAGCTAGACCTGCAAGATAAGCAGCACCTAAAGCAGTAGTTTCAACAACTTGCGGACGATCTACTGGAACGCCTAACAAGTCAGATTGGAATTGCATTAACAAGTTATTAGCAACAGCACCGCCGTCAACTTTCAATGCTTGTAATCTAATACCAGAATCAGCTTGCATAGCACCAAGAACATCTTTAGTTTGGTAAGCCATGGAATCTAAAGTTGCACGAATGATGTGAGATTTGCTAGTACCACGAGTTAATCCGAAGATTGCACCGCGAGCTTTCATATCCCAGTATGGAGCACCTAAACCAACGAATGCAGGTACTACATAAACACCTTCAGAATCTTTAACTTTACGAGCATAGTATTCAGAGTCTGGAGCAGATTCAATAACTTTTAAACCGTCACGTAACCATTGAACTGCAGAACCAGCTACGAAGATACTACCTTCAAGAGCATATTCTACTTTACCTTCAATACCCCAAGCGATTGTAGTTAACAATCCATTTTTGGATGTATATAATTCACTACCAGTGTTCATAAGCATGAAACAACCAGTACCATAAGTGTTTTTAGCCATACCTGGTTTGAAGCAAGTTTGACCAAATAAAGCAGCTTGTTGGTCACCAGCGATACCAGCGATAGGAATTTCAGCACCCTGTAATACAGTAGGAGTAGTTAATCCATAAACTTCACTGGAAGGTTTAACTTCTGGAAGCATAGATTTTGGAACTGTAAGGATTTCAAGAAGTTCATCATCCCATTTTAAATCACGAATGTTATACATTAAAGTACGGGAAGCATTGGAATAGTCAGTAACATGAACTTTACCGCCAGTCAATTTCCAAACCAACCAAGTATCCATCGTACCAAATAACAATTCGCCTGCTTCAGCTTTTGCACGAGCGCCTTCAACATTATCTAAAATCCATTTTACTTTCGTACCAGAGAAGTAAGCATCTACCACTAAACCAGTTTTTTGTCTGAAAGTATCGGATAAGCCTTTAGCTTTGATATCATTACAAATATCCATTGTTTGACGAGATTGCCATACGATAGCATTATATACAGGTTTACCAGTGCTTTTTTCCCAAACAACTGTAGTTTCACGTTGGTTAGTGATACCAATTGCAGCAATTTCGCTTGGTTCAATACCAGCGTTTGCAATTACTTCGGCAATCGTACCAATTTGAGTTGACCAAATTTCGTTTGCATTATGTTCAACCCAACCTGGTTTAGGGAAAATTTGTGTAAATTCTCTTTGTGCAACAGCAACAATGTTTGAGTTTTGATCAAAAAGGATTGATCTTGAACTAGTAGTACCTTGGTCTAACGCTAACACATATTTTTTTGTCATAATTCTCTAAGCACTCCTCGACATTAAATTTTATGAATTAACTTAATATGATATCTAGTTTTAGCAGATGTAATATAATATCAGTAAAACTAGATATCATTTTTCATAACAACTTTAAATATTACTTCAAAATCCCAAAGTATTAGATTAAGTTGATAGCTTTCGCAACGAAGTATGCAACAGCACCACCAGCTAGAGGTCCAAGAATTGGCACCCAAGAATAAGCCCAGTCAGAGCTACCTTTTCCAGGGATAGGTAAAATCGCATGAGCTATACGAGGTCCAAGGTCACGAGCAGGGTTGATTGCATATCCAGTAGGACCACCTAAGCTTAAACCTAAAGCCCAGATTAACATACCAACTAAATAAGGGCCGAAACCTGCAGGTAATTGACCATTGTTTGCATTGAAGATTACCCAGATTAAGAACATAAGCATGAAAGTACCAATTGCTTCGCAAAGGAAGTTTGCACCATAGCTACGAATAGCAGGGCCAGTGGAGAATACACCTAATTTTGTAGCTTGATCTTCAGTAGCTTCCCAGTGTGGAAGATAAGCAGCCCAAGCAACAACAGCACCTAAGAAAGCACCAAATGTTTCAGCAACCATAGTTACAACAGCATGACCTGGTTGATAAACACCATTCATAGTTTTAGCAAGTGTAACAGCTGGGTTCAAGTCAGCTTGTGGAGCTCCTAATGAAACCGCAGTGAAAACACCTAACATACACGCAAATCCCCATCCAGCAGTGATTACAATCCATCCGCTGCCTTCACCTTTGTTACCTTTTAAGATAACGTTTGCAACTACGCCGCACCCCATACAAGTAAGTACTGCGGTACCAAAAATTTCGCCTAATAAATTTTCCATGAGAATAAGTCCCTCCATTACTTTGTTTTTTAAGATGAAAAAATAATGTCTGATAAATCCTCTTAACCAACAAGCATCGCTTGTTCTTTTTTCTTTTTTTCAATCACCCCTTTTAGTATGCATTAATATGATAAGATGGGATGTCGTACTTTTTAGTCCAACTACACCCATTCACATATCCGTAACTCCTACAGCTATTATATTAGCTATTTTTTAATAAATTCCTGCAACCTTTTTATATTTTTCTTACATTTTTGAAAAATATTTTCATTTTTTACTTACAGGAGAGAAAGGTTTGAATATCTCTAAAAATAAAAATATCTTAATATCTATTCACATTCCTTAAAATTAGCAAGAATATACAGTGAAAGACATTAAGATACATCTTCTTTATTAACTCAAACAACTCTCTGTCATCTCGCTGTTTATTTTCTTTAATTAATTTTATATTTGTATAATTAGATAAACTTTTTAAAAATCCTGCATGATTTTAATTTTTTTTATTTTTTTCTTACATCACTTCCAAAGCTCACGTTTACTTGTACTAACAGCATGAACTCCATTCTGAATAGCCAGCTCAATATCTTCCATCGTATGCATAAGCCCACCAGCTAAAATAGGTAAGTTTGTTTCTTTGACCAATTCCTCAATAATTGATTTTGGAACAGATGCTGGTAAAATTTCAACGGCATCAGGACGACAATTTCTTAATAAATTTATGCCTGACTTTAAAGCCTCAGAATCCATTACAAACAATCTTTGAATGACGATCATCCCTTCCTCGCGAGCAAATTTTACTAGCTGTGGCTTTGTTGTAATGGCTCCAGTAACACCTATGCGTGCGAGATACCTAATCCCTGACCGATCTTTACCTATTCCACCCAATAAATCTAAATGAACCAAAATACGTTTATTATGTTTTTTAGCTTCTTGAATGATAGACGGCAAAATAATAATATCTCCAAAAAGTAATATAATGCTAGATGATTTTATATTTAAAGCAAATTTAAAATCATCTACCGTCCTTACTGCAGGAACTATTGCTCCTTCCGAAAATAACTTATCACAGATGTTTTTTTGTTCCATAATCCCATATCAACTCTCTAATTTTTATTTTTTGTTATAAAGCCTCTAGGTGAATTATTTCGTCATTTTCAATAATTCTCCTTCTATATATTCTACAATATAAAAAATATTTTATATCTTGTATATTTATTATATTATTTTTTCTTTTTATATTGACATTTTTTTTTTGTCATAGTAGAATGTATATTGTCGTTAAGGCATGCTGGTGTAGCTCAATTGGTAGAGCAGCTGACTTGTAATCAGCAGGTTGGGGGTTCAAGTCCTCTCGCCAGCTCCATAAATAAGGATGGGTTCCCGAGTGGCTAAAGGGAGCAGACTGTAAATCTGCCGGCTCTGCCTTCGTTGGTTCGAATCCAACCCCATCCACCATTAATTTAATATCGCGGGGTGGAGCAGTTGGTAGCTCGTCGGGCTCATAACCCGAAGGTCGCAAGTTCGAGTCTTGCCCCCGCAACCAAAACAAAAGTTAGTGATCGCTGATGTAGCTCAGCCGGTAGAGCTTATCCTTGGTAAGGATAAGGTCACCCGTTCAATCCCGGTCATTAGCTCCATAAATACGGCGGCGTAGCTCAGTTGGCTAGAGCATGCGGTTCATACCCGCAGTGTCCGGAGTTCGAATCTCTGCGCCGCCACCATTTGAAATTAAAACTCGCGATTGCGAGTTTTTTTATTATAATGACCTTATAATAAAGCAGAGGAAAGATGATCAAGAATCAAATTCTTACATCTTTCCTCTGCTTTTTATCGTACAAAAAATTTTAATAAAAATGCTACACTCCATAATATCGCTACCTCCAACCCAACATATTGTAAGATTGATAAATGGTCCATATCAACCGATGGCAACCAACTAAAAAAAACAATTAAAAACAAAAAGTCATTTGCTTCAAGCTTCTTTATCACAACTCTGCTTCACAGCCTTATATAAAAAATAATAGGAATAAGGATAAAATTATTCCTCATTCCTATTATAACCATCTTTTCTAAATGAATCAATCATGCTTACCAAAAATTAAAGTATCAATTAAATCTATCAATTGTGCAATTTCTGGTTTTGAAATCTGACCATTTGCACCAATAGACTCACCTTTACGGCGCATTTCATCATTAATTAACGAAGAGAAAAATACCAAAGGTACTTCTTTTAAACGTTGATCTGCACGAACCAATGTCAATAAATGATGTCCGTCCATTTGCGGCATCTCAATGTCAGAAATAATCATTTTTACACTTTCCGACACTGGTTTATCTTCTCTAGAAATTCTACTTAACGCTTCCCATGCCAATTTACCATTACTATATTCATGTACATTACGATATCCAGCCTCATGTAATGTTCCAACTAAAAGATCACGTAACATTGGAGAATCTTCCGCTACAACAATCGGCTGTTTCGTTCTTTTTTCCTTAATATCATCATGAGTATCTTCAAAAGTAGTTAATTTTGCATTAATTTCAGGATTAATTTCAGCAATGATCTTTTCAAAGTCAAGCAAAAGAACAATTTTATCACTCATCTTAATTACACCAACAACCATAGATGTATCTCCAACATTAGGAGCAGGTTCCATCTCAGTCCATGAAATGCGATGTATCCTTGATACAGTATCGACTAAAAATCCCATATTATAATTATTAATTTCCGTAACAATTATATTTTTAGGCTCAATTTCTCCACCTTCATTTAAACAACGCGGTAAATTGACTAAAGGCATTACTCTGCCACGTAAAGTAAATAAACCATCTACAAATGGATGAACCTGTGGCATTTTAGTAACGGTAACCGAATCACGATTGATAACTTCACGAACTTTTGCTACGTTAATTCCATAACTAACTTTACCAATATTAAACTCTACAATTTCAAATTCATTTGTACCAGTTTCTAGTAAAATTCCTTTTTTATCAACAGTATTGTCACTCATCGAAATTCCTCCACTCTATATAACATTTAGTATCCCTTGCTTAAAATTAGAACTACATTTTTTTATCAAATTCGCTATCTGTGGAAAAAAATCCTGCCAAAAATTAAACATAAAATCTTATTCGTTGTTTTTCAAAAATGTCCATCCATCTTTTTGTTCAATTAGCTCATTTTTTAATAATGATCCCATTGCTCTTTTAAAAGCAGATTTACTAATATTGAACTTATCTTTTATTACTTCTGCTGAGGTTTCATCACTATAAGGCATTTTACCACCACGAGTTTTGAGTAAATTTAGAATTTTTTCAGCATCAACTACAATGGCATTTTCTTTCACTGGGCGCATAGATACATTCAATCTGCCATCTTCGCGCAAAAAAGTAACTCTAACTTCTACCTCTTCCCCTACTCTAGGTCTAGAAATCATTTCGCCATTATACATAAAGGCAATATTGCGCGCTTCAGTAAAAATAAATGCACCTTGATCAGTATAATTGTAAACCGTGCCTTTTACTTTATCGCCAACTTTAATTCCTTCCGCTGGTTTTGAAGCTCTTCTTAATTCATCTTCAACTTCCATAGTAACTGCAAGTCGTCCTGATTTATCAATATATAGTTTTGCCCATACTTTTTCACCAACTTGTACTTTACCGCGCATGCCTGCATATGGCATAAAAATACCACGCTCAGCTCCAACATCCACAAAAGCACCATCTTTACTCGTATTGATAATATTCACACGGGCTATTTGTCCAACTCGCATTTGCGGCACTCTCATACTCGCAGTAAGCCGCCCCTTAGGATCAAGGTATAAAAAAACATCCACCTTTTCACCTATTTCAACCGAACGAATCTGCTGCGTTTTATGCAATAAAATATCATCAGAAGTATTCCCTGTGCCAGCGTCTAAGAAAGCACCCATTTCACTTTTTCTTACTACTTCCAAAGTAGCAACTGTACTTGGTTTTAGTCTGTTATTTTCTTTATCACTCATATGCATCCTCTAATCTTCATATCTAGTTGTCGGCGCATCGCCCCATAAACGTTCAATATTATAAAATTGACGTTCTTCTTCAACAAAAATGTGTACTACACAATCATTATAGTCTAGTAATATCCATCTGCCTTCACGATATCCTTCTTTATGTGTGAAAAAGATGTTTTCTCTTCCTAATTCATCCTCTATATTATCTGCTATCGCTTTAACTTGTGTACTAGAATTTGCACTACACACAATAAAGTAATCTGTAACTAAAGATATGTCTTTCATATCCATAATTACAATATCTCGAGCCTTTTTATCACTCGCTGCTTTTGCTATCATTTCACTTAATTTTTCACTTTTAATATTCATTTTTTCCTCCTAAACAAACTACTCAGTTTTTATTTTATCATTATCAATAAATATTTGATCTAGAAGACGATTTAATTCGCCCTCGTTTATCACCCAAACATTTTCATTATTCATCGTTTTTAAATCTCCAGGAATCATTTGGGTTCTTATTGAGTCTTGACTCACATGATCTACATACTTTATTATCTTTGCTACATCAAAGGCTGACAAGCTTGTCGTAACATTTTTATTTATGATATCAAATATTTCCGGTATTTTAACAATAGCATCTACATGCAGAGCTTGTGTATAAATTGCCTTTAATATTCTCTGATGTCTTTGAACTCGCCCGATATCAGCTAAATCATCGCTTCGATACCGTACATATTTCCCAGCAGATACTCCATCTAAATGTTGAAATCCTTTTTTTAAGTCAATGACTAAATTTGCATAAGGATCTTCATAATACATATCATTTTCAACATATAAATCAATTCCCCCAAGAGTATCTATGACTCCAACAAAAGTATCCCAGTCAACCACAATATAATGGTTTATCGGAATTTTTAATAACTCTTCGACAGTTCTTACCGTCAATTGTGTCTCCCCATAACTATACGCCTGTGCTATACGTCCCAGTGTATTTCTCCCCGGAATATTTACATAAGTATCCCTTGGAATTGATACTATTTCTAAACTTCCCGTCTCATGATTGATGCTCATCATCATTAGAGCATCAGCCCGTTTTGCCATCCCTGCATTATCAATATCACCATCATCGACACCAATGAGAAGTATATTCGTGTAATTTTTAAATTTTTCACTCTGAAACTTCGCTTGGAAACTCATTCTCTTCTGATAATCTTGACTTATATTCTGACAAAATTGATATGCATTTTGCCCCACCGCATATACACCTTTTATAAGAAAGCCAATTGCAAAACATGCGACAATTAAAATAATAATCAGCAGAATACAGCGGTCTATCCTAAGTCTCCGCTTTTTTCGTACTTTTTGATTTAACTTACCCATCCATGTATTCATCCTTTAACAAAAGTTCATTACGCGCAAAAATTGTATCAGGGTGAACTAAACCTTTTTGCATTATGATATGTATAATAGATTGATCTAATGCAGCTAAAACGGCTACATCTAAATCTTGCTTTGCTAATTCACGCAATTTTTCAACTCCAGAAAAATTACGTGATGGCTCAATTACATCAGCCAAATAAATAATCTTATCAAGAAGCCCCATGCTTTTCCCACCCGTTGTATGGTTACGAATCGCTTGTTGTATTTCGACATCAAATATCCCATAGGTCTTCTCAATAATCATGGCACCAACGTAAGCATGTAATAAAACTGGTGATTTCCTCTCAATCGCCCCAACCTGGATTTCAAGGTCACTCGCCATAAGCAGTAATTCCTCATTTGAAAATGCTCTTGCACAGTCATGCATAAGTCCAGCTATCTTCGCTTTTTCAATACAACAGCCGAAGCGCTTTGCTAATAACGCCGCCGTATCAGCAACTCCCAGAGAATGCTGATATCTTTTATTCGTTAACTTTGTCATTAAAATTTTCTTTAGCTCATTAAATTCCACAAAATCACCTTCTTCTGCTAAATTCGCTAAAGCTGAAAATTATCCTGCATTCCTTTATTTGAAGGAAGTTATTTTCTTTGATTACGATAAATCGAAAAAACTATAAGGGTACTGCAAAAATTCGCTGCAATACCCTTTAGTATTATACTATATTATTTTAGTCTTGCCGAGGTTTTGCTTCGTTAACCACGATTTGTCTACCCCCGAAGTCTGTACCATTCATAGCTGATACCATCTTATCGGCATCACTATCATCAACTTCTACAAAACCAAAACCTCTTGAGCGACCAGTTTCCCTATCTGTAATAATTCTACTCGATACTACACCGCCATAAGCACTGAAAGCTTCCATTAACGCTTCGTCTGTAGTTGACCATGGTAGATTGCCGACATAGAGAGTTTTCGTCACTTTCCATCACCTCTCTTTCTATGGACTTTGCACTACTCTAACAGTATGTACAAATATACCAAAATATATGCCAACATTTTTATTTTTTACAGATATAAACCTTCTTTTATAATATAATTTTCCACACTCTCCGGAACAATATATTTTATAGAATATCCTTTTTTTATACGTTCACGAATATCCGTTGAAGATATTTCTAGCTCAGGGGTATTTAAGCGATGAATTTTTTGCTCTCCTAATTCACCAAAGTGCTCTTTTATATTATCTACACTAGGTACACAGCCAGGTCTAGTAGCAGCAATAAAATGGCAGATTCCAAGTAGTTCCTCAATTCTATCCCAAGTAGGAATTTCCTGAATCGCATCCGCACCTGTAATAAAATAAATTTCCGTCTGCGTTCCATACCTTTTTCTCAATTCATAAATCGTATCAATCGTATACGAAGGGCCTGGGCGATCCATTTCTATTGAGGAAACATGAAAAAAAGGATTTGAATACGTTGCCATCGCCGTCATAATATAACGATGAATTGCAGGCGTGACATGTTGATCTTTTTTATGTGGTGGATTTGCCGCTGGTATAAATAATACACGATCTAAAGAATACTCATTTCGAACAGCTTCAGCAGTTACTAAATGCCCAATATGAATCGGATCAAAAGTTCCTCCCATAATACCGATTTTCCGTACTTTTTCTATCATGATAAATGCTCCCATATACAGTCCTTTTATAAACTATCTCTTATAACTTCATCAATTCTTGTAAAAATGCACCAATAAATACGCTGACTAAAATTATGATAAGGAAGGCACGTAAAAAATCTAAAAAATCATACCTTCCTTTCGGCGTTTGAATATATGCATAAAACGCTCGTATATATGCAATAAACCTATTCATTTATCTAATTTGCCCTGAACCTGAAATTAAATACTTAATACTTGTTAGTTCAGGCAACCCCATCGGACCACGTGCATGAAGTTTTTGTGTGCTAATTCCAATCTCAGCACCAAAACCAAATTCAAAACCATCAGTAAAACGAGTAGATGCATTCACATATACAGCTGCCGCATCCACCTCTTGTTGAAATTTACGCGCCATATCATAGTCTTTCGTGACAATTGTTTCCGAGTGTTTTGTATTGTATTTAGCAATATGCTCTATAGCTTCATCAATATTCTCTACTACTTTTATCGCTAAAATCAGATCTCCATACTCGGCTTGCCAATCTTCTTCTGTTGCTGCAATGACAGCAGAGTGATATTTTTGCGTTTCACTACAACCACGAATTTCTACCCCCACCTCAATGAATTGCTCTAACATCGTTGGGAGAAAATCGCTTGCAATTGCTTGATGTACAAGTAAAGTTTCCATGGCATTGCAAACTGCTGGTCGGGACACCTTTGCATTTAGTGCAATATTCATTGCCATAGTAAAATCTGCTGTTTCATCTACATAGGTATGACAAACACCAGTCCCCGTCTCAATCACTGGTACAGAACTATTTTCAACAACAGTTTTTATTAATCCAGCACCGCCACGTGGGATAATGACATCTAAATATTGATTTAATTTTAACATCGCATTTACTACTTTTCGATCGGTTGTGTCTATGAACCCAAGCGCGCCTTTAGGGAGACCAGATTTTTCCATGGTTTCACCAATAACTTTTACAATGGCCATATTCGATTGGATTGCCTCTGAACCACCACGCAAAATTACTGCATTTCCAGATTTCAAACATAATCCCGCTGCATCTACAGTAACATTTGGTCTAGCTTCATAAATAATTCCAATTACACCAAGTGGAACGCGGACTTTTTGGATTTCTAAGCCATTTGGGCGACGCGTAGACGATATTCCTTCACCAATTGGATCAGGCAAAGCAGCAGTCTGCCTAAGACCCTCAGCCATTGCTTGAATCCTTGCTTCATCTAACATCAGACGATCTAATAAAGCAGTCGATAGTCCTTTTTCCTTACCATTTGCCAAATCTTTTTTATTTTCATTTATAATAAAACCTTGTTTTTCCTCTAAAGCTTTAGCCATAGCATATAAAGCATTATTTTTTTCAGTCGTTGATAAAACAGCCATAACCCTAGCTGCCTGATTAGCCAATTTCGCTTTTTCTTCCAATTGCGCAATATAATCCATAAAGATCAACCTTTCTAAAAATAATATGTATTTCGCAAATACATTAAAGGACTTATCTACTTAAAAAGAAATAATGAAAATATATTTTACAAATCAAATAAAAATATTATAAGAGCCTTACAATTATGTATAAGAATTATTCTATATGTTGCAACTATATTCGTCAATCAAAATAATAAGCTGGTTGAATGTAAGTCATCATTCGCACCAGCTCCCATTTATGCCATCAAAATCATATTATCACGATGAACAACTTCATCTACCGCTAATACACCTAGAATTCATCTACCGCTAATACACCTAGAATATTCTTTATTTCTTTCGTGGATTTGCCTAAAATAAGGTTCAACTGGTCCGCATTATAATTAATCATTCCACGTGCAATTTCTTGTCCATGTTCAGATAAAATCCGTACAGTATCGCCTTTCGAAAACTTTCCGCAAGCTTTTGTAATACCAACCGCAAGTAAACTTGATCCTTCATTTAAAAGCGCTGCTTGACACCCAGCATCTACCGATACTTCACCAACAATCCTTGTCCCAAAGGCCAGCCAACTTTTTCGCACTTTTAAATGTGCCTCTTTTGCGGGAAAAATTGTACCAAAAGATTTACCTTCTAATATATCACAAACAATACCTTCTCGACTGCCTGATGCAATCAGCATAGTAACACCAGCATTACCAGCAATTTTAGCCGCTTGAATTTTAGTAAACATACCACCTGTACCTAGCTTAGATCCTGCCCCGCCAGCGAGAGCGTCTATCTCCGGTGTAATCTCTTTTATTTCTGAAATAAGTTTTGCCGTTTTATCGGTTTGCGGATTTGCTGTATATAAGCCCTCAATATCCGATAGTATAATTAACACATCTGCATCAACTAAAGTTGCAACAGTTGCTGATAAAGTATCATTATCGCCGATTTTCAATTCTTCTACTGCCACCGCATCATTTTCATTAATGACTGGAATAACTCCCATATGCAATAACGTCAATAATGCATTTCGACAATGTGTATATTGATGATGCTGCAGAGAATTTTCCCTTGTTAATAAAACTTGTGCAACAGTTTGTCCATACTCACCAAAAATTTTCTCATATGTATGCATGAGAATGCCTTGCCCAACTGCAGCTAATGCTTGCTTTTCAGGAATCGTTTTAGGTCTTTCTTTAAGTCCCATCCGATCCATTCCTGCACCAACGGCACCAGACGTAACTAATATAATCTCTTTTCCTTGGTTTGCTAAATCAGAAAGTTCACGAACTAATTTTTCTATCCTTGAAAAATTTAATTTTCCTGTACTATAAGTTAACGTACTTGTACCAACTTTAATCACAATACGTTTTGCTTTTTTCAGCTCAGCTCTTGTATCCATGGAAACTACCTCTATTTACTTCGATTTTGGGAGTTCAATTTTGGTTTTTTCAAAATTTTTCTTATATAAAAGACCATTTCGACCGATAATTTGTACTAAATCCGTATTCGTACGATCCGCAAGCGTTTCAATTACAGCTCTAGGGTCTTCAAGGCAATTTTGCAACACCTTTACTTTAATCAATTCACGTGCTTGAATAGCATCCAGGGCACTTGTCACAATCGAAGGTACAAGTCCCCCTTTACCAATCTGTACAACTGGATCTAAAGTCGATCCCATCGCACGTAAAAACCTCTTTTGTTTTCCCGTTAGTGTGTTTCTTATCAAATAAATCGCTCCTATTCTTTATAGTCAAATTCCATTGTACCGATGTGAACGGTGTCGCCTTCTTTTACCCCATGCGCCTTTAACATATCCTCTATGCCCTTTACACGCCAAATATATTGGAATCTTTGCAGCGCTTCATCATTCTCAAAATTCGTCATCGCAACTAGTTTTTCAATATATTTCCCTTTAACGACAAAATCACCTGCTTCATCACGCGAAATTGTAATTTCATCATCAGGTTTTGCCTGATAAACTTTAACTTCTTCAATTGCTTCCGGCTCTTCTACATATTCATCGAGCATTTGTGATACGCGCTCAATTAATGGTTTTAATCCCTCATTCGTTGCTGCGGATACCGGGAAGATTTCAATCCCTTGCTCGTTTGCAAAAGCTTTTAATTTCTCATAATTTTCTTTTGCCTCAGGAATATCCATTTTATTTGCCGCGATAATCTGTGGACGTTTTGCTAATCTTTCATTGTATAAACGAAGTTCTTTATTAATTCGATGGTAATCCTCTATAGGATCGCGCCCTTCTATTCCAGAAACATCTATTACATGTAAAATAATCTTTGTTCGCTCAACATGCCGTAAGAAGTCATGTCCTAAACCAACACCTTCATGGGCACCTTCAATAAGTCCTGGAATATCTGCCATAACAAAACTATGTCCCTCGCCAAGGCTAACAACACCAAGCACAGGAACTAATGTCGTGAAGTGATATGCTGCAATTTCAGGTCTCGCAGCTGACACCATAGAAATAATACTGGACTTCCCAACACTCGGATAACCTACCAAACCAACATCGGCTAAAAGTTTTAATTCTAGTTGTAAAACTCTTTCTTCTCCTGGTTCACCCATTTCAGCAAAAGTTGGGGCACGATTTACACTATTTACAAACTTTGCATTACCACGTCCACCACGCCCACCATGAGCTAATACTGCTTCTTCGTCAATTTCCGTTAAATCCGCCAATACTTCACCTGTTTCAGCATCTTTTACTACTGTGCCTGCAGGTACTTTAACCACTAAAGGTTCAGCATTTTGTCCATAACAATTTTTCGTACCGCCGTTATCTCCATTTTTTCCAACAAATTTACGTTTATAACGGAAATCAATCAAAGTATTCATATTAGGATCTACTTTTAGAACAACACTCGCCCCACGGCCACCGTCGCCACCACTGGGACCACCTTTAGGAACGAATTTTTCTCTGCGAAAGCTTGACATTCCATGTCCGCCGTCTCCAGCTTTTATTTGAATTCTCGCTCTATCTATAAACATTACTATCTCCTTTTTAAATAAACATTTTCACAAATCCTGTATTTTAGGCTAACTATCATTAATATATGTAATTTTATTTTTTATTACTCAATGCCCGGCACATATTCTTGCAGTTTAACTCGTTTATAATACGATCTACAGCACCAACGTCATGTGCAATTCCATCTAAATAACGCAAAGCTCTATCCAATTTACCGATCTGTAGGTAAGCTTGAATAACTTGAATATGATTAATAAAATCATGTTGCTGCTTTCTTAATGCAAGTACAATTTCATCACATACAACTTGATTCTTCAATTCTTTTTCCATAGCAACAGCCTCCTTCATATCCCATACATATGATTTTGATTCTGCTCTTTCCTATAAAACTCCTTTTTGTGATGTATAAAAAGCTGGTAAACACTCTACCAGCTTTTTATACATCACAAAACAATAACGTTTTTTATTGCCGATAACTAACATTTTCTCACGAAAGAGTTTACTCATCAACTACACCATTATCGGATAAAAATAATACCTGCGACTTAAAGCCGCAGGTAATGTTTTATTAGATAGCTTCTTCCACAGCATAAACGCTAACTTGTCTATCAAAACGACCTTTACGTTCAAAAGCCACTTTGCCAGCAATTTTAGCATATAAGGTATCATCTTTACCAATGCCTACGTTTTGACCTGGATGGAAGTGAGTACCTCTCTGGCGAACTAAAATGCTGCCAGCGGTAACAACGGTACCAGCTTGACGTTTTACACCAAGACGTTTAGATTCGCTATCACGTCCGTTACGGGTGCTACCAACACCTTTTTTGTGAGCGAACAACTGTAAATTAAAATTAAACATACTCATTTCACCTCCTGTGCGTCTAAAATATGCACACCTTGCGGATTTATTTTTTCGATCTCATTTAACCCAAGAATCATCGTTTCAAAAACAGCATTCGTCAATGCATCTGGCTTTGCTTTTAAACGGACAACCATATCACCACTTGCGTGCTGAAGATCAATCTCCCGATTTAAATGCTTCACCAGTCCTAACGCAGTAGTCTGCGTTAATGCCGAAATAGCCGCACAAACAATATCTTTGCCATGCTTTGCTGTTCCAGCATGCCCTTTTGCCGAAAATCCGACTACAAGACCTAATGCATTGCGAAATATTTCTATTTCTACACCGCTTCGCCTTACCATAACTTAAGCTTCAATTTTTTCAACAGTAACTTTTGTAAATGGTTGACGATGACCTTGACGTCTACGATAATTAGCTTTAGCTTTATATTTGAAAACTAAAATCTTTTTACCTTTACCTTGAGCTTCAACTTTAGCAGTTACTTTAGCACCTGCAACAACAGGTTTACCAACAACAACTTCGCCATCTTTAACAACAGTAAGAACTTGATCAAATTCTACTACGTCGCCTTCGTTAGCTTCAATTTTCTCAACAAATAAAGTATCGCCTTCAGCAACACGATATTGTTTACCACCAGTTTGAATAATTGCGTACATCATTACACCTCCCTATATGTATACTCGCTGATTACGGTACAGAAAACTCTGTTTATCAAGACCTCACCATGCGGTTTGGGAAAGCAATTACATTGCCTACATCGTAGAATTTTATCATAAAAAAAATTGCTTGTCAATCTATAATTCATCCAACTGCAAGATGGAGTAAACCTCTGGATGGAGGCTCGCTAATGCTTCTATTTTTATTGTACATCCTAATTCAATCTTTAGCCTAGTTAAGATATCCGTTTCTAAAAGACTTTCTGCTACTTGTGGGTGTACTTGAATTAAATAAGCATGACTGGCATTTTTCTTTTTATGAATTCTTCTTAGTCCACGGCTTATGTTAATACTAACCGTCTCTGGTGATTTTACCCTGCCTCTGCCTTCACAATATGGACAAGTACTATAGAGCATTCCTTCAAAACTCTTACGAGATTTCTTTCTTGTCATTTCAACCAAACCAAGACTTGTTATATCTACGATATTTGTTTTCGTTCGATCTTTTTTTACTTTTTCTTCTAACACGTTAAGGATCGTCTGCTTCTGTTCTTCCGTTTCCATATCAATAAAATCAACAATAATAATTCCGCCAATATCCCTCAATCGAATCTGCTTTGTAATTTCCTCGGCAGCTTCAATATTCGTTTGAAATACGGTATCAGATAAATTCGTCTTACCAACAAATTTTCCCGTATTGACATCAATCACTGTTAAAGCTTCTGTTTTATCAATAACAATTGAACCACCTGATTTTAATTCGACTTCACGCTTTCCCATTTTTTCTATTTCTTCATTAATAGAGTAATGTTTAAAAACCCCTTCTCGCCCTGTATACAGCTTAACCTTTTCTAGTAACTCGGGAGTCGTTTGAAGCAAATCACAAACCCTTTGATATGATTCTTGATGATCAATAATTAACTCTTCAACATCTGAAGATAAATAATCTCTAACAATCCGAATGACCAAATCCGCATCGCGGTACAAAAGTGTCAATGCGCCTGATACTCTACTTCGTGCCGTAATTGACTGCCATAAATTCGCCAAGTAATGAATGTCCTTTTCTAGAACTTCCTCACTTTTGCCTTGCGCTACCGTACGAACAATCATCCCCATACCTGAAGGGCAAATTTTTTCAGCAACGGCTTTTAGCCTTTCCCGTTCATCAGTTTCTTCAATTCGTCTTGATATTCCGATATAATCTACTGTCGGCATTAAGACAACATAGCGTCCGGGCAGAGTCAGATGAGTTGTCGCTCGTGGTCCTTTCGTTCCAATCGCATCTTTTACAATTTGAATTAAAACATTTTGTCCTACATGAAATGTTTCATTCTTTGAAATTGACTTCACAGCGTCTTTAGGTAAGCCATCACCAATATATAAGAAAGCATTTTTTTCATAACCAATATCAACAAAAGCCGCCTGCATCCCCGGCAAGACATTTTGAATTCTCCCTTTGTAAATATTTCCAACAATGTGGTCATGTAAGTTCCGCTCTACTGACAATTCCATCAATTCATTTTCTTCTAATATCGCCATTCTCGTCTCTTCTGGAACAACATTCACGATAATAGACTTCATTTCATTCTCTCCAAACCTTTTTAAGTAAACTTTTATTTACTTATGTATTTCTATTTTTCATTGATCAATAAGTCAATTGGTGTTGACCCATTGGCATAAATTCCTTTGCGGTGAATCAATACATCTTCAAGATATATTGGGAAGTCAAATTTTTCGGCTATGGCCTGTAGAACTTCTCCTGGTTTTATACTGCCCATAGGTGTAATCTTAACGTACATATCCAAGATAGCTGTTGTTCCCTTCGTCATTACACAAATCGGTCTTTCCATATATTGTTTTATTTCAATTTCTTTTTTCCCTTTTTTAGGAGAAAATCTTGTAAACATCATCATTTCTGCTTCATTATAAGATTTTACAGCATTTTTAATTTTTGAAAAATCACAATCATATGGAAGACAAACCTGATAAACCGCCGAATTCACAATCGCCATCAAAGCAGGTTGTTTATCAACAATTTCAACTGCACGTAACAACTCAATGCCTGGAGGTAATTGATTACGCATTGTCTCACAGAACCCCTTCACATAAATAGGTTCTTTAAATTCAACATCCATATACTCAGCATCGCTTGTTACACCAACGGCAAGCGCTGATGCAAAAGATATTTTCATATGGGGATTAAACCCTTCTGAATACGCAACTGGTAAGTTCGTCCGGCGAATTGCTCTCTCAACCGCTGAAGCATAATCCAAATGAGAAATATAACGAATTTCTTCTCCTTTAGTAATTTCACTGCGAATCTTACACATTCCTTGCATCCTCCTTCCAGTCTATTACTTGAACATTTAAATTCTGACAAACACCACAAGCGCTGCATCTATCATGGCGACAATCCGGCGTAAACTTTTCACTAACGGCATTTTTATATTCCCTTAAGAAAAACTCTTTATTCGCGCCACTGCTTAAATGATCCCATGGTAAGATTTCCTCCTTATCCCGTTCCCGTTGATTATAAAAATTTGGATTAACATCACAAATTTTAAAAGCTTCTAACCAAGTTTCATATTTAAAATGTTCTGACCAACCATCAAATTTTACTCCAAGCTTCCATGCTTCTAGCAATACTTTTCCAAGTCGTCTATCACCTCGTGCAAAAACTCCTTCTAAATAGCTGGTCTTGGCATCGTGATAACTAAAATTAATTGCCCGATCTTTTATGTTTTCTTTTAGTAGTCGTTGTTTTCGTTCCAATTCCTCCATCGTATTTTGCCCAAACCATTGAAAAGCAGTATGTGGTTTCGGTACAAAACAAGAGACACTTACCGTTACCCTTGCACCACGTTTCCCTTTGACTTCTTTATACCATTGCACAACTTTTTGTGCTAGCTGCGCAATTCCAATGACATCTTCATCCGTCTCTGTTGGCAACCCAATCATAAAGTAAAGCTTCACGGTTGTCCACCCTTGACGAAAAGCCGCTGTTACAGCCTCTTTTAAATTTTCTTCCGTAACACCTTTATTAATCACATCACGCATCCTTTGCGTACCTGCTTCCGGTGCAAAAGTCAGCCCACTTTTTCTAACTTGTTGCACTTTATGTGCTAAATCTATGGAAAAGCTATCAATACGAAGTGAAGGAAGCGAAATACTTACCCCAGCTTCCTTCAACTCATCCATCAAATCATCCACGAGTTCCGGTAGACAAGAATAATCCGCGGAGCTTAGTGAAGTCAAGGAAATTTCATCATATCCGGTATTTTCAGAAATTTGTTTTGCCAAACCAACCAATTCGTCTTTCGTTCTTTCGCGTACTGGACGATAAACTATACCAGCCTGGCAAAATCTACACCCCCGTGTGCAGCCACGAAACAATTCCAACATAATTCTATCATGAACAACATCAATATATGGTACAACTGGTTTTGTGGCAAACGCACTTTGGCGCATATCTTTAATTAAACGCTTTTGAATCACTGGCTTTGCTTCATCCGTCAACGATTTCACCTTTTTTATCGTTCCATCTTCGTTATACAGTACTTCATATAATGATGGAACATAAATACCATCAATCGTTGCAACACGTTTTAAAAACCCATTCCGTCCTTCTGGTTTCCCCGCTTTTTCCCATGAAATGAAAGCATTTGCTACTTCAATAATAACTTCTTCCCCTTCGCCAATCACAAAAAAATCAAAAAAATCGGCAACTGGCTCTGCGTTATAAACACAAGGTCCACCACCAACAACAAATGGATCCTCTTCCTTACGTTCACTTGTCAACAAAGGAATCTGTGCTAAGTCAAGCATCGTAAGCACATTTGAATATATCATTTCATATTGCAAGGAAAATCCAATCATATCAAATTCCTTAATCGGGGTGAATGTTTCTAACGAATATAGCGGTAATTTTTGCGCACGCATCTTTTCTTCCATATCTACCCAAGGAGTATATACACGTTCTGCATAAATATTACATTGGTTATTTAATACTTGATATAAAATTTTTAAACCGAGATTAGACATCCCAACTTCATATACATCTGGCAGAGCTAATGCAATACGAAAATCAATATCTTGTAATTCTTTTTTCACCATATTCAATTCATTGCCTGTATATCGCCCCGGTTTTGTTACCGAATTAATCACAGCAGGGGTAAGTTTTATCATGAAAATTATAACCTCCATAAAACATATATCTTTTTCTACTGTATCTGACTTATCTAGTTTACCCTTGCGGAATATTTTTACTATAGCTTTATAAATTTCTTGAAAGACAAAAAAAATCCTGCTTTTTTGAAGTTTTAGGGACTTATGTCCCTTCTTTTGCAAGCAAAATTTCGCCTAATGTTATATCGCTACGCTTTCTCGCTAAAGCTTCCCAAATTTCAACTTCCGTTAAAGTCCCCAGTAAATGATGCGCATAATCAATAACAAAAACCATATGGTATTGCGTATGCGCTAAACACTTTATTATATCTCTTGCTTGTATAGTATGTAAAGCGGTATATGTCATTGATTCGCTACAGCCTTCATCAGCTAACCTTTCTTCTTTACGCATGATAGATTTCAGAATATTATATTGAACAACCTTACTCTCTTTATTTGCTACAATAATAATAAAGATGATTACACAAAGAATTGAGAAATTGATGATATCCAAAAATACGCAATCATAAATAAACTTACCTAAAAATATTAAACAAATAAATCGACTAATAAAAAGAGAAATTTTTCCCGCCCTTACATACCCTACCGATCCACTTAAGAAAATTTGTAACATTCTGCCACCATCTAATGGAGTCGCAATAATTAAATTAAACCAACCTAGCATAAAATTCATTTCAAACAATTCTTGTAACAATGAATGACTATATAATAAATTTATTCCATAAAAAATAGCAGCTAGAGTCAAGCTCATCATAGGCCCAGCTGCAAAAATCAAAAACTGATTCCAACGCGATGTTTCATACAATCGCTCTATTTTAGCCGCTCCACCAAACGGAAAAAGTTCAACTTCTTGTACTTTCACTCCAAGATAAGTGGATACAATAACATGAGTAATTTCATGTACAAAAACACTAATGAAAGCTACTAAAACTTGCTGCGTTAATCCAGTGATACAAAATAGTGCTAGTAAAAAAATAAACCAGCGATTTATTTTTACAATAATACCGCTGAACTTGCCAATTCGCAAACTAGATACACGCTCCTATCATATTTTTAAATGTCAATCTTCTATTCAATGACTAACCATATTATCTAACGAGATAAGCGATTCAACATGAAAAATTACTCCGCGCTATTACAAGCTCGCCTCTTCGCGAAATGGGAATTATATTAATAGGGCACGGGTGATTTTCTCAATCATTAAATAAATATAGCTAGGATTCAGATGAATTTAGACCTTGACTTGAATTAAGTCTTACCTTATCACTTGGGTTAACAGATATTCCCTTTTCACGCATACCAAAATACAACATTGGCTCTTCTGTATGCACTTTATTTCCACTTGTAGCAATGATTTGCCCCTGCGTCACACGATCTCCTTCACTTACTTTTACATCTTCTAAATATCCATATACCGTTTCAATCTCGTTTGCATGAGACAAAACAACCATTTTTCCTCGTTCTTCAGTTTGAGCAATAGATTTTACTTTTCCAGTACTACTTGCTTTAATCTTCGTTCCAAAAGGTACTTTATACTCAATTCCATCCTGCCAATACTGCGGTTTGCCTTTTTCATCATCTTTCCAACCGAAGTTAGAGACAATTTCTCCTTCTACCGGAATATTCATATATTGGTAAGGATTTGTCGGTCGAGCAATTACCGCTTGTGCATGCTTTAATATATCAGAATCAATACTTGGTAAATGTTGTTGAACGCCCTGTGTAATTTCTTTAAAATCCATTTTCCACTCCAGAACATTTCTCGTATACTCTTTAAGAACTTCTCCAGTTGGATTATGGAATGCCTGAATGGCATAAAAAACAATAAAAACAGACCCAGCAACCGCAATCTTTTTCAGATCCTTTTTATATGGTTTTTCCTCATCATAAGCATACATCCAATCCTCTTCATTATCCCAATAACTTTTCCAATCATTCCACTTTTTCGGCATTACATACACCCCCGTACCAAAATATATGGTACTTTAAATGAAATGATACCAAATTCAAAAATAATAAAGGTGTTACCCATCTTCTCACCGTATGGGTAACACCTTCCCTTTTAAAACATAATCTTTTGCCGTCGCATATAAATATTCAATAAAATTCCTATCGCAAGCATATTTGTGGTAAGCGAACTTACACCATAACTCATTAAAGGCAATGGTATACCTGTAACCGGCATAATTCCAGCAGTCATACCGACATTAATTAGCAAATGAAATGTCAGCATCGAGGTAATTCCAACAGCCAGCAACGAACCAAAATTATCACGGGCTTCATTTGCGATTTTAACGCCTCGATATAAGAGAATTAGATATAAAAGTAACACTATTCCTGCCCCAATAAATCCAAGCTCCTCACCAATAACAGCAAAAATAAAGTCCGTATGATTTTCCGGTAAAAAATTCAATTGACTTTGCGTTCCACCAAATAATCCTTTGCCAAATAGCATCCCAGAACCGATTGCAATCTTCGACTGGATAATATGATAGCCAGACCCTAATGGATCTACATTTGGATCCATAAATACCATGATTCGCATTTTCTGATACTCTTTTAAAAAGTGCCAAAAAATCGGCATTAAAGCAACACCTGCTCCAAATAGAATCATCAATAGCCGAAGATTAATCCCCGCAACAAATGTCATTCCCAATAAAATTGCCAAGAAAACCAATGAGGTCCCTAAGTCTGGCTGCTTTAACACAAGTAAGAACGGAAGGCCTACATACGCAGCTACTGGCAACAAATCTTTAAAAGTATTTAACTTTCCTATTCGCTGATCGAGCATTGCTGCTAAAGAAACAATCATAATAATTTTTGAAAACTCCGACGGTTGCAAACTAATTGGACCAATTTGTATCCAACGCTGTGCACCTAATGCAGAATGTCCAATCAACATAACCGCCAATAACATAACTAAATTAAAAATATACAAATGATTTCCATACTTTTGTAGTTCTTTATAATCAAAATGCAAAAGAAAAAATACAAATAAACAGTTCATCATGGCAAAAATGCCTTGCCTTTGTACATACCAATACCGATCTTCACTCGGAGTATTAATATGTGTCGCGCTACCAATAGTAATTAAGCTCACCCCAACAATAAGTAACGTAACAATAATTAACGTAAAATCCAATTTGCGAAGCAATCTTTGACTAATCATTTACCTTTTACATACCTTCCCTATACAAAATCACACTATTTATGATATATCATATCATTTCCTAAAATCATCTACAAGATAAAGTAACTCATAAAATAAATTTCCATAAAAAAAGTTGAAACAACGTCCGTCATTTCAACTTTTGATTTTATTTATTTGTCATAACATTGATGTTTCATTCTATTTACTGGAATATTTGCAACAAGTGCTACAGATGACTCGTCTTTTGTAAAATTTACTTCCATCTCTTTTTCATTAATATCCATATAATTTGAAATAACCTTAATCATATCATCTTTCAGTACTTCCATAAACTGTGGAGTAACACTTGCTCTATCATGTACTAAAACTAAGCGTAACCGTTCTCGGGCAATATCCTTTGACGATTTGCTATCTTTACCCAACATCTTCATTATAGCACCTAACATATCCTTTCCTCCCTACAGTTTAAATACTTTTTTTAGCTTCGCGAAAAAACCTTCTTCGACAATCGGACTAAATGGAATGTTTTCTCCACAAAGACGTCCAACAATATCTTTGTATGCCTGCCCTGCTACTGAAACAGGATTTGTAATTACTGGCTCTCCTCTGTTTGTTGAAGTAACCACCAACTCATCATCAGGAATTTGCCCAATACAATCAAGAGATAAAATTTCATCTATATCTTCCATTGCAAGCATATCGCCTTTTTTCACCATTTGCGGGCGAATCCGATTCACGATAAGTTTGATATCGCCTTTTTCCGCCCTTCCAAGTTCACCGATAATTTTATCAGCATCACGAACAGCAGAAATTTCAGGAATCGTAACAACGATTGCTTGATCAGCAGCTGCAATTGCAGTTTTAAAACCTTGCTCAATACCAGCAGGACAATCAATTAATATGTAATCAAAATCTTTTGCCAACTCATTACACAATGCTGTCATTTGCTCTGGATTCACAGCAGCCTTATCCTTCGTTTGGGATGTAGGCAACAAATACAAACTATCATGCTTTTTATGACGTACTAAAGCTTTCTTAAATGGCACTCGCCCTTCTGTTACATCAATCAAATCATACATAATACGATTTTCCAAGCCTAATAACAAGTCAAGATTTCGAAGACCTGTATCCGTATCAATGAGCACTACTCTCTTACCTCTTAGCGCAAAACCAACACCTAGATTTGCTGTAGTCGTAGTCTTTCCTACGCCGCCTTTTCCAGATGTAATAACGATAACTTCACTCATAGATATCCTCCTGCTCTTTTACTGATTCAATAACGATTTCTCCATTTTTAATCCGCGCACATTCGGGATGATCGACTTCCTCAAAATTATCCGGTGCCCTAGCTGCTAAACTTGCAATACGAATTTGCAAAGCGCGCATACGACGCGCTGTAATCATAGCATTCATGTCACCATAAGCCCCAGCGTGAACAAGTCCACGGCAAGTACCCTCGATTTCAATATTTCCTCCAGCAATTACTTGCGCCCCAGGATTCACATTTCCCTTTACCAAAATAGATCCATCATAGATAATTTCTTGTCCACCACGAACGGTTTGTTCAATAACCATAACATGATCAGCCATACTTTGTTCCGGCTCGATGATGTAATTTTCAATTTGAGGTGACAAAATTTCCAAAGTCATTCCATATTGACTCAATAAATTTTCTACCTCTATTTGTTCTTGTTCATTAAAAACATCGGAATTAACATGAATTATAGTGCCTTTTCCAAAAAAGCCAATTGCAGACTCTAATTTATTTCTTAATTGTATTAAAATATCAGAAAAATCTACATTCTCATTCAAAACTAATTGAAGTCCTGTTCGGCTTCCTTTAAATACAACGTCTTTATTCATCATTACTCCTATTTTCACCTGCATACTATGTCAATTAATACCTATTCGCTATTTTCCGCTATACTCCTGCCTATATTACGGAAAATGTCACTATTGGCCTATAACTACAGGATTTTCTTTTGGATTGTTGTCAATATGAAATGCCGCTTCTAATATTTTCTTACCAATTGGTACGGCTGACATTGAACCAAATCCACCTTGATCAACAATTACGGCAACGACATATTGTGGATTATCAAAAGGTCCATAGGCAACAAACCAACCATGATCACTGCCATGTGGATTTTCGGCAGTACCCGTTTTACCTGCGATTGGAACCGGAAAATCTTTAAATATTTGCCCTGCTGTTCCGCCCTCGCGTGCAACATCACGTAAAGAAATACGAATTAAATCCATCGTTTTTTGTGAAATAGTTAACTGCCCTAGTTTTTCGGATTGAAATTGTTTAATCACCGTTCCATCAGGCGCAGTAATTTTGCTTACTAAATATGGTCTATAACGTATCCCCCCATTAGCAATCTCGCTATAAAGCATGGCAATTTGTAATGGTGTAACTAAATTAAACCCTTGCCCAATTGCCGCATCAAAAGTTTCCGATAGATACCAATCATCTTCAAAAACCTCTTCTTTATATTTGCGGTTTGCAACTAACCCTTCACTTTCATATGGTAAATTAATGCCAGTTTTAGCTCCAAGCCCAAACATCCTCGCATACTTTTCTATCAAATCAATTCCTAATCGATTTCCCATCTCATAAAAATAAACATTATCTGATTTAGACAAAGCTTCTTGGAAATTAATCCAGCCCAAAGCCTCACCTTCAGCATTGACCTTTGGAATAATCCAATGCTTTCCTGTATCTAATATTTTTTCTTCTGGCGTTACCTTATTTTCTTCTAAAGCTGCTACCCCAGTTACAACTTTAAATGTTGATCCTGGTGGATATTCTCCTGTTATTGCTTTATTATCCAGTGGATGATTTGGGTTATTATTAATTAAATTCCAATCCTTAGTTGAAATTCCACCAGCAAATAAATTTGGATTAAAAGCTGGGCGACTAACCATCGCTAAGACTTCCCCAGTTTGTGGATTCACAACTACAGCAGCTGCTGCTTTTGCATTTGGTCGTCCACCTTTTGTCTGCAAATAAAGAAGTTGCTCATCAATCGCCTTTTCAGCTGCTTTTTGAATATTTTCATCAATTGTCAATGTTAAATCACAGCCTGGAACTGGCTCTTTTTTACCTAAAACTTGAACAGGTTTGCCCGTTACATCGACTTCAACCTGCCCACCGCCATCAATACCACGAAGCTCCTTATCATATACTCTTTCCAGTCCAAATTTACCTATAATATCTCCAGATTTATAACCATCACTTTTCTTTTTTTCAAGCTCCGTATCATTAATTTCACTTACATAACCAAAAATATGTGCTGCAAAATCATTATTCACATAATTTCTAATTGGCTGTATCTCAATTACAACCCCCGGATACTCATCCTTTTGCTCCTCAATTACCGTTACAATTTCCGGTCCAACATCACTTTTTATATGGATTGGATCAAACGCTGTATGTTGCTTGACTTTAGCATAAATGGATTCCTTCGTAACACCCAAAAGTACAGATAGTTTGTTTACCACATCATCCGATACCGGTCCTGACAATGGTAACAATGATACTGTAAAACCTGGACGATTTGATACCATTAAAATTCCATTGCGGTCATAAAATAAGCCTCTGGGAGCCATTGCAGGAATCAATCGAATTCGATTTCCGTCAGCTAACTTGCTATAGTATTCACCCTCAACAATTTGTAAATACCCCAATCTGGAAAGCAACGCAAATATAACTAAACAAACAATAACAGCTAAACCTTCCATGCGGCCTTTAAATTTTCTTGCTATCACAATTCTTCTCTCCTATATTCAAATAAAAGACACCTAAAAAGGTGTCTTTATCTTTATTTAGCAAAATTGCAGCATTCTTTATAACAAAAATTATGCTTTTAACCATGTACCAATTTTATTTACTAATTTATAAATAGGAAAAGCCATTATCAAATTATAAATTAAAACTGGACACAAAACTGAAATTATAGCATTAGATAATTCAACCTTATGACCTAATAATAGCATAAAAATCATCGTCATTAAAGTGTTTACAAATGAACCCATTAAAATTGCTACCACTGGTAATAACGCATTTTCTTTAAAAACATGCTCTTCCGCTATGCCAAAACCATATCCTAATAACATCTTTGAAAATGTATTCACACCAAAAAAAGTTCCCGTAGATAAATCTTGCAATAACCCAGCAAAAAAACCTGTTACAACTCCATGATCTTTTCCATATAACAAAGCAGAACTAATAACAATAATTAATAACAAATCCGGCTTTATTCCATTATAAGCAAAAACTGCAAAAAATGTAGATTGTAAAATTAACGCTGTTATTATAATTCCTGACCAAGTTAAAAATCGTTTCATTTTGCCCCTCCAGCCACAGGTTGTTGATTGGTCAACATAACTGTACTAGGCAGCGGCACAATTTCACGTGCTTTTGTAATAACAAAAACCTCTTCTAACTTATTAAAATCAACAGCCGTTGATAGTACAGCATATTTAAGCAGACCACCCTCTTCATTGATGACTTGCTCTACAGTCCCAATACAAACCCCTTTAGGATACACTCCACCAAAGCCGGAAGTAACAATCACATCTGAAGGTTGGATATCCGCATCACGCGGAATATTTATCATTTTCGCCATGGCTTGATTATTATTACCTTCAATAATTCCTGCAACTCTTGACTCCGGACGTTGTACCAGACCTCCAACAGCACTGCGAGGATCCAAAATTAACTGTACAATAGCAGAATTACTCGTCACACTTGCGATATTGCCAACTAATCCACGCTCTGTAATAACAGTCATATCTTTTGCAATACCATCTGCAGACCCACAGTTAATTGTTACACTCTTCGTCCATGTGCTGGAGTCACGTGCAATTATTTTGGCTGGTAACAAATCAAATTGTGGTGTTGCTTGTTTATAAGCAAGCATATTGCGTAAACGATAATTTTCCGCCAAAATTTCATCCGCATCAATTTGCTTAGACCTTAACTGTTCATTTTCTGACATTAGCATTTTATTTTGTTTATATACAGTAGCAATTTCCCATATCGAAGCACCTGCTCCATGTAGAGATGTCGAAATGCGCATCATCACATTTTGAAATGGTGCAAGCACTGTATTTACTAATTTTTCACTCGCCAAAAATTGATACTTTCCTGTGGCAGAAGAAAAGATCAATAAAAAGACAATAACAAAAACCGTCAATAAAACAATTATCTTTTTATTAGAATATGAATCTTTTCTTGCTCTACTCATCTTAATTTTTTAGACATCATCACAATACGTTTTAAAAGCTCAATACTTTCTAGTGATCTGCCTGTTCCTTCCCCAACACAAGATAAAGCTTCCTCTGATACATGGACAGGCATCCCTGTCTCTTTACTAAGTAAAAGATCTAATTTACGAAGTAAAGCGCCGCCACCTGTCATCATAATGCCTCTATCCATAATATCAGCAGCAAGTTCCGGAGGAGTTTTTTCCAATGTACTTTTTACCGCATCAATAATTTTTTGTACTGGTTCACTAAGAGCAAATTGAATTTCACTAGATTTAATATTTAATGTTTTTGGCAATCCGCTTACCAAATCACGACCACGAATATCCATATTAACTTCCGTCATTGGCACAATCGCTGTTCCAACATTAATTTTAATTTCCTCCGCAGTTCTTTCACCAATCATTAAATTATACTGTTTCTTAATATAGCGGACAATAGACGCATCCATTTCATCACCGCCAATGCGAATGGAGCGGCTTGTTACAATCCCGCCCAAAGAAATCACTGCAATTTCCGTAGTTCCACCACCAATATCTACAACCATATTTCCAGTAGGTTCATGTACGGGAAGCCCTGCCCCAATTGCAGCTGCCATTGGTTCCTCAATCAAGTAAGCTTCACGCGCTCCAGCTTGCATTGTCGCATCAATAACCGCACGTTTCTCCACTTCTGTCACCCCAGAAGGAACACCTACTACAACACGTGGCCGAACCAAAGATCTAGTATCCATAGACTTATTAATGAAATACTTTAGCATTGCTTGCGTAACATCAAAATCTGCAATAACACCATCTTTTAACGGTCTCACTGCAATAATATTTCCAGGAGTACGTCCAATCATTTGCTTTGCTTCTTCACCTACTGCTAAAACCTCTCCTGTATCACGTTGAATAGCCACCACGGATGGTTCTCTAAGAACAATTCCTTTTCCCTTAATATGAACTAATGTATTCGCTGTACCTAGATCGATACCCATATCCTTTGAAAAACTACCAAACAAATCCCACATAATCAAATTAGCTCCCTTCACTATTTAACCAATAAAATTAACCCTAGTATCAATCTATAACTCTCTCTTCTTTTAGGCTGATATAACAGTTATCTCCAATAATTATATGATCAATCACCTTTATATCCATTAATCCGCCTGCTTCTATCAATTTATGAGTAACATGAATATCCTCTTTACTCGGCGTAGGATCACCGCTTGGATGATTATGTACTAAAATCATCGCCGCTGCAAAATGAACAATCGCCTCCCGAAAAACTTCCCGAGGGTGTACAATAGATGAGTTTAAACATCCTACTGAAATAACAGGTGTTGCTAAAATATGATTTTTCGTATCTAAAAGAACCACAATAAAATGTTCTTTCTTTTCATAACGAAATCTCGGCATAAAATAATTAACAACATCTTGAGGTGACGTAATCTTTTTGCGCTCTATCGATGGCGCTTCAGCTAACCTCTTCCCAAGTTCTAAAGCTGCGAGCACAGTGATTGCCTTTACTTTACCAATCCCTTTGATTTTAGAAAAATCATTGACTGATAAATTTGCAAACTCACCTAATGATTCATTTTTATAAACAGATAATAATTTTTCAGCAACCCGAATAACTGAATCTTCTTTTGTCCCTGTACGTAGTAAAATAGCCAGTAATTCAGCATCGCTAAGCGACTGCGCCCCTTTTAATAACAATTTTTCTCGAGGTCGTTCCATATCTGGTAAGTCTCTTACCATAAGTTCTTTCATTTTAGCTCTATCCCTGCCTCATTGACCATTCTCTTCAAAAGAGCCAACGGCAATCCAACAATATTAAAATAACAACCTCGAATTTCTTCAACATACTGAGCAGCTTTTCCCTGAATTCCATACGCACCGGCTTTATCTAAAGGTTCCCCAGTTGCAATATAATCAAGAATCTCTTTCTCTGACATCTTTGTAAATTTTACAGTTGTTTTGGAGTAATCACAATACTCTTTGTTATTTATAACTAAAGAAATTCCAGTATAAACATCATGAGAACGTCCAGCGATAGTTAATAACATTTCTTTTGCTTCTTCCTCGCTGGCAGGCTTACCAAAAATTTTTTTATCAATCGCCACAACAGTATCTGCCCCTAGAACAACATCACGATAAAAGGATTTACACGCTACATCACGTGCTTTTTTCAATGCGTTTCCCATAACTAAGTCCTCTGGGGAAATATCTGCATCCATAATTTCTTCGCAATCACTAGGTATAACTTCAAACTTAATACCAATCTGCTGCAATAGTTCTTGCCTGCGTGGTGATGAAGATGCCAAAATCATTTAGAAACCTCCTACTTTACTTTTTTCTCATTAAAATCTTTTATATAAATAAATGCCCAATCCAGCACCTATAAGACTAAAAAAGCTAGGCTGGAAACAAAAACTTAAAGATAATTTAATTATATATAAGTTCATCGTAGCAGGTGCAAAATCAAATACTGTATATTGCCTGCTCAATGGAGTTACCATCTCAGCAAGTTGTGGAATTGTGATTAAGAAATCGCCAAATAATCCCCCACATACAGCACCTACTGCCATAAAAAGAAACATCGCTAAGTAAGATTTCCCCTTCACTTTCAAAGCCTCCTCTATTCAGCTTGTTTTACTGCAAAACTTTATTTCTAATTACTATTTAACATTACAAAATCAAAGGAAAGTTAAAACTAGACTATAAAACTCCGACTAAAAAATTTCTGTTAAATAAAAAATCTCGCTTTTATTCAAGCGAAAAATAGCTTTTATTTTTTTAATCACCTCTAGATTCCAATAACTTGTATCATTATATCATCTTTATCCAATTAAAAAAAGTCGCAAAAGTTTGGAAACCGCTTCTTTTTACAAAAATTTTATAGATAATAAAAACAAGTCACATTATAAAAATTTATCCGATGATAATCCGAGCCTTGGAACACTTTTATAAAATAAAGTAGACTTGATTCAGATGAAGTTTTTACTCCATCTGAATCCTAATCATCGAATAAAATTTTACTGAAAGAATTTTATAATGTGACTTGCCAATTATAATATGCTTATACTTTAAATTTTCTTACCATATCATTTAACTTTTTAGCCAAATCTAATTGTTTAGATGCCGTATTAGATACTTTCTCTAGTGCAACTGTTGTTTCATTCATATTTTCATTAATTGTTTTCGTATGACTATTTGAAATTTGTGTATTTTCCGTCATCACTTGAATTGCCTTACTAACCTCGCTAACAGTATTCGTAATATCTTCTGACATCATAGCAATTTCTTCTGACATTTTACTTACAAATTCAGCATCATCAGCATAAAGCTTACCTGTTTCGCCATAAGCATCAAACTGCTTATGAACATTAATATTCAGAAATTCTAATATTCCATTTCCTGTATCAATACTACTTTTAAATGCATGTTGTACTCTTTCAATCGTTTCTTGAATACTAAGTACCGATTTAGACGATTGCTCTGCAAGTTTCCGTACCTCTTCAGCAACAACTGCAAAGCCTCTTCCCTGTTCGCCTGCTCTTGCAGCTTCAATTGCAGCATTTAGTGCAAGTAAATTCGTTTGCTGGGCAATACTTGCAATCGTATCCGCCATTACTTTTATACTATCTACAATTTTCCCTGCTTCAATTGCTTTTTCCATATTTTCAGTCTTATTAGAAATAATATCTTGAGATTCATTAATAGCAATTTGACTATTTTCCTGTGCTTTAATTGCACGTTCCTTACATTCTTCCGCCATATCACTACCGGCAGATGCTTTATTAGAAAGCATGCTAATATTAGCTTCAACCTCTTCAATGGATGCTGTAATTTCTTCTGTAGCAGCACTAGATTCCTGCATTTGATTTGCTATATCATGCACTGAAGTTGTAATTACATTTACCTTTCCAGACACATCATATACCGTATTAGATAAATCTTCAACTGAATTGCTAAGATTATTCGAGTTTTCTATTATATCCTTCACTAGTTCTGCAACACTCACACGCATATTCTCTAAAGATTTTGCAATGCTGCCGATTTCATCATTTTGATTTGCAAAAGTATCTATCTTTTCATCTTTTATAAGGTTCAATTTTCCAATCTTATTAATAATTAATACAATTTCATTTAAAGGAATAAACAATTTATTAAAAATAGCAAATAATAAAATCGTTATAACAATGAAAGAGACAATAATTAAGATACTCTGAATCATAATAATTTCATTAATAATTTCACTAACGCCTCTTTCAGGTATTCCAATATCTAAAGCACCAATTTGTACTCCATTTTGATAAATTGGTACCATAATATCATAAGTCCAAACTTGTTGAACATCAGCGTAAAATCTACTTGTTTTTGTATTTCCTTTAACTGCACCATCTATTGTATATTCATCATCATAAACTTTACCAATTTTTTGATGATCACTATGCGCAATAGCTTTTGCATTTTTATCAATAATTGCCGCATATACAATGTTTTCTTGTCTTACCTTTTCATCAAGAAATTTTTGTAACTCATCACTTTGAATAGTAGTGTTCAACAGCATATTATCAAGATTTGAAGCAATCTCTTGTGCTGTTTCCATAGATTTATCCAACAAGACAGACTCCATTTGATCTTTTACTACATTTCCAATAATCAAAGTACTAATAAACAATACAATAAAAAATAACAACAATGTAGTTGATATTAACTTTCCCTTTAATGTTTTCGCAAACAAAATAACCCCTCCCCTTTGAAACCAATAAAAACTCATTTTTACTTTATCTAATAATTTAACCAATCGCCTGTACCCATGGCATAACTCCCTCTTATCGAAGGCAGGAGTCTTAGCCTTAGTTATCAGATAAATTATTTTCTTATAATATCATCACCAAAAAAATAAATAAATAGGAAAAATAGCCTCTTCTCTACGTAATTTTAAATATTTTCTAATATAATTCTAAAAAAGAGTGTGCAAAATTGATTTGCACACTCTTTTTTAGGATTATATTAAATAACGCATATAAATATATAAAGTCGATAAAAGAATCGTTAAAGTCATGATTGGAAATCCTATCTTCAAATATCGCATAAATGAAATATTATGTCCCGCCTCTGCAGCCATTCCCGCAACAATCAAATTCGCACTTGCTCCAACAATTGTTCCGTTACCACCAAGACATGCACCAAGAGCCAAACTCCACCACAATGGTTCCAAATTACTTACACCCATATTCCCCATATCTTGAATTAACGGAATCATTGTTGCAACAAATGGAATATTATCAAGAAAGGACGATACAATTGCACTTAACCATAAAACCAACATTGACGTCTTTGCTACGTCTCCCCCTGTAATTTCTATGCCATATACAGCAATTTGTTTGATAATACCAACCTCAATCAATCCGCCAACTGCAACAAATAAACCCACGAAAAAAAATATTGTCGTCCACTCTACCTTTTCCATTGCATGTTCAATAAAACTATGATCACGACTTGCAATTAATAAAAGTAAAAATGCCCCTGTTAAAGCGACTGTTGAAGATTCTACATGAACCAACTGATGGAAAAAGAATCCTAAAATTGTCAGTGATAAAACCGACAAGCATTTTTTTAATAACAACTTATTTTTTAATTCAGCTTTTTCATTCAATGACATTAAATCAGCCTTTAATTCATCTGTTGTGCGCAATTGTTTGCGATACAAAAAAGTTAAAATCACCAAAACAACTCCTAAATTAATGGCTGATATCAATGCTAAGTTATTAATAAATGAAATAAAGGTTAATTCCTTTACCGCACTCCCAATCATAATATTAGGAGGATCCCCAATCAAAGTAGCGGTTCCGCCAATATTTGATGCAATAATTTGCACAATTAAATAAGGAATGGGATTTACATGTAATTTATTCGTAATTCCAATAGTGACGGGAACCATAAGTAACACGGTTGTTACGTTATCTAAAAACGCGGAAAAAAGTGCAGTAATCACTGCTAAGTAAATTAGGATTCGCATTGGATTCGCTTCCGCCTTTTTCGCTGACCAAATTGCGATATAATTAAAAAGTCCTGTCTGCCCAGTAATCGCAACGATAATCATCATACCAATCAATAATCCAAGCGTATTAAAATCAATATGATGTAAAGCTGCTTCCTGCGAAATTACACCAGTTAAAATCATCAATATCGCACCAAGCATGGATACAATAGTACGATGAACTTTCTCTGAGACAATAAACATATACATGACGATAAATATAATTCCTGCTAAAAGTGTTGTGTTTTCCATTACTTTCCCCCTGTTGCATAGTAATGTTTTTATTATATCTTAAAATAAATAATTCGTCATAAATTTAAAAAATGTATACAAAATACAAAATGCAAATAGATAAATGCAGAGGAAAACTTTCTCTGACATTTATCTATTTCATTTTCCTAATTCTCCACATCATTATAATAAAATACTATTTTATCCAATGTTTAATCTGTTCATCTAATGCAATAAAATTTATACCAAGCAGAATAATTCCCATCGGCATAGCATTCATTTCACCACCAAGCCCAATCAATGGAGATGCAACAACTCCAAGTAAACCAGCTGCGCTCCCTGCGGCATCTCGTTGTGTTTGTATAGCTAAAGAAAAGCTTGTCGTAGTTGTGATTCCTATACACGCTTTGACTCCAACCCAAACAAGGATAAAAATGAATATACTCATCGCACTTAAAACAACAAATATTCCTGACCAATCCGTAACTTTTAGCAATTGCCCACCAAGAACAGGACTTAAAATAGGAACAATCTCATTAAGGAGCATTAATAAAGAAAGAACTTAGATATGGTTTTGAAAAATAATTCTTTTTTATTATTTTTCATCTTTGCCTCCATTTAAATTATAGTGACCAGTTTATATTTATTAGACTTCATCTGAATCCATTGTCGACAAGTACCAGAAATATATAAAAATAAAAGAATCACTCCTGCTATTATGTATAGAATTAACATAATAGCAGGAGTGATTCTCTTATCCATCGATTGTTTTAAATCGTTTTTATCATTCATCAATTTATTTTAATTTTTCTAAATCTATCTTTTGTTTTCCTTATCAACTCTCCACTTTATCTTTTGAACTCAATAATAAAACTGTTCCTAAAATTGTCGAAAAGAACGATGCAATTATAATTGATAATTTAGATTGATTTAAGAAAAAAGCGTTGTCAAAAGCTAGTCCAGCTATAAAAATAGACATTGTAAAACCTATTCCAGCAAAGCATCCGCTTGCCCATAATTGCTGCCAAGATATATTATCTGGTCTCTCAGCAAAATTCAACTTTTCTAATACCCAACATATAGTCACAATACCTATTGGCTTTCCGATACACAGTCCAAAAATAATTCCTAAAGATAAAGCATCCAACACGCCACCTATCATTTTTGGATCTATCGTGATACCACTATTAGCTAAAGCAAATAAAGGTAAAATAAAATAGGAAACTAAAGAATGAATCCTGTGCTCCATTCTTTGCAAAGGTGTCCCCGCCTGTTTGTATAAGTTTGACATTTGAGATAAAACTGAATGATACATAGCATCACCCAGAACCTCTTTTGAGGAAGTACTTAAATCGTTTAATTGGTCAGCTAACTTCGAACTCTTTTTCGCTGCCGATTTTTTTGAAATTTTTCCTTGTACTGGTATCGTAAATGCCGCCACGACACCGGCTAAAGTTGCATGTACACCAGAAGACAGAACGACAAACCATAATATAACCGATAAAATTTGATAAAAAAGTAAATTTCTAACACCTGCACGGTTTAAACAAAACATAATAGCTACTATAATTATCGCAAGTGATAAATACCCCCAGCTTGGAGCAGCTGAATAAAATATTCCAATAAGTAAAATAGCACCTATATCATCAACAATTGCCAAGGCAGTCAAAAAAACTTTTAATGCAATAGGAACTCTATTCCCTAATAAAGATAATATTCCTATTGCAAACGCAATATCCGTAGCGGTAGGAATCGCCCAACCACGGATGGTTTCGGAACCAGCACTTTGAAAAAGTAAAAATACAATTGCTGGGGCCATCATGCCACCAAAAGCAGCAGCTACTGGAAAAAGTGCCTTACGTGCTACAGACAATTCTCCAACTAATAACTCACGTTTAATTTCAAGACCTACTAAGAAAAAGAATATTGTCATCAATCCATCATTTATCCAATGATGAAGATTCATATTTAAAGAATATTCTCCTAGGGTTATTCCTGCGTATGTTTCATGCCATAATATATGATATTGATGTTGATAGTCAGAGTTAGCCCACACTAACCCCATAACTAACGCTAATAGTAGTAAGTTTCCACTTAGAGAATTCGTTTGTACAAACTTTTTAAGTGGATATACCAGCACCCGTTTCACATTTTTAAACTTAGTTGAATTTTTTCTTTTTTCGCTCAAAAAATACACCTCTTTCTTCAAAATCACAATTCATTCATTAATAAATTTCATTTTATAATTTAAAATAATCACTTTAGCTATACTAACTCAAAACTCCTCATCAGAATTTTCTCCATTCTTAAACAGGATTAACTACGTGGTTATATACATATATTTTAATTTATCTCTAAATACACAGAAATATTTCAATAGAGAATATAAGTAGAAAAAGATACAATAAAATGAAACTTTTCCGACAAGAATAAATCATTTCCCTGCCTACATTAATGAAAATGATTTATACGCCCCCTAATCTGCATCTACTCTTTATTATATACAAAACTTCTAAAAATTTACTATCAAAATACTAAAAAGGAGCCTGTAATGAACAGGCTCCTCCAAAAATTTTTCTTATTCTATTAAAGAAGCCTACACAACACATGTGCAGGCTTCTTTCAAATTCAAGCGAATTAACCGATAACAGCTAAAACTTCACCTGGTTTTACAGATTGACCAGCAGCTACATTAATAGATTTTAAAGTACCATCAACTGGAGCGGAGATTTCATTTTGCATTTTCATAGCTTCAAGAATTAAAACTACATCGCCTTTTTTTACAGCTTTACCAGCTTCAGCCACTAATTTTACAATTTTACCAGGCATTGGTGCATTGATAGCTGTATCGCCAGCACCAACAACAGCAGGTGCAGGTGCAGCAGCAGGTTTTGCAGCAGGTTTTGCAGGTGCAGCAGCAGGTTTTGCAGCAACTTTCACAGCTGGAGCAGCTTTTACTTCTTCGATTTCAACTTCGTATGCGTTACCATTAACTTTAATATTAAACTTTTTCACTTTTTTATTCCTCCACAACGATAAAATCTTAATTTTAATGCGAATTCATTAAATTTTTGTGTCCGGCTTCAACCCAAGCATGATGATCTCCATGAAGAATCACTAACGGAACGGATTTTTCCTCTTCCACCTCAAGTTCAAACTCTGTACCTTCAACTCTAACTTTAAAATTACGCATTGATATTCCTCCAGTACGAGAAACTTTCATTAATGACACTTAGTTCATTAATTTTTGACGGCCAGCCATAACCCAAGCATCGCTACGTTTTATGCTAATAGCGACAACTTTATTACCAACCATCATATTTACCGCTGCGGAAATAGCAGCGACAACTTCAGGACTAATATTTTTAGCATCAATTTTCATTAGTCAACTTCTCCTTATAGTGGAATGTTACCATGTTTTTTAGCAGGACGTGCTTCACGTTTACTAGCCAACATATTTAAAGCAGTGATAATACGAGGTCTAGTCTCCATAGGCTCAATAACCATATCAACAAAACCGCGTTCAGCAGCTTTATAAGGAGTTGCAAATTCTTCAATGTATTCAGCAGTTTTTGCTGCAACATCAGGATCTTTACGGAAAATAATGTTTGCAGCACCAGCAGGTCCCATAACCGCAATTTCAGCAGTAGGCCAAGCAAATACTTGGTCAGCACCTAAATCTTGTGAACACATTGCTAAATAAGAACCGCCATACGCTTTACGAGTAATTACTGTAATTTTTGGTACGGTAGCTTCGGAATAAGCATAAAGCATTTTTGCACCGTGACGAATAATACCGCCGTATTCTTGGTCTGTCCCTGGCAAGAAGCCTGGTACGTCAACAAGATTTACGATAGGAATATTAAACGCATCACAGAAACGAATAAAACGTGCTGATTTATCGGAAGCATTAACGTCTAAGCAACCTGCCATTACAGCTGGTTGGTTAGCGATAATACCAACGGATTTACCACCAAAACGAGCAAAACATGTAATGATGTTTTTCGCATAATGTTCATGTACTTCGTAGAACTCACCATTATCAACAAGTGAAGTAATAACATCTTTCATGTCATAAGGCATGTTAGGGTTATCAGGAAGCAATGTATTTAAGCTTTCATCCATGCGGGATGGATCGTCATTTGTTTCTACAATTGGAGCATCTTCAAGGTTATTGCTTGGTAAGAAGCTTAATAAGTAACGAATTTGTTCGATACAGTCTTCTTCATTTTCAGCAGCAAAATGAGCTACACCAGAAGTAGAGTTATGAGTCATTGCACCACCAAGTTGTTCAGCTGTAACTTCTTCTGCCGTAACAGATTTAATAACTGCTGGACCAGTGATAAACATTTGACTTGTATTTTTAACCATGTAGATAAAATCAGTTAAAGCTGGAGAATATACTGCACCACCAGCGCAAGGTCCCATAATTACAGAAATTTGTGGAACAACACCAGAAGCTAATGTATTTTTCAAGAAGATTTTACCGTAACCGCCTAATGCATCAACGGCTTCTTGAATACGGGCTCCGCCGGAATCATTGATACCAATAACTGGAGCACCCATTTTAAGTGACAAGTCTAACACTTTACAAATTTTTGCTGCATGCATTTCACCAAGAGATCCACCCTCAACAGTGAAATCCTGTGCAAATGCATATACAAGACGGCCATTTACTGTACCGTAACCTGTAACAACACCTTCACCAGGAAGAGATTTTTTCTCCATGCCAAAGTTTGTGCAACGATGTGTAACGAATTGATCTAATTCAACGAAAGTACCTTCATCAAAAAATAATTCAATACGTTCACGTGCTGTCAATTTACCTTTTTCATGTTGTTTTGCAATACGAGCTTCGCCGCCACCAAGTTTAATCTTTTCTTGTTTAGCTTTCATAAGCTCAATTTTTTCTTGAACTGTAGACATTTTGTACCTCCTACAAAATCTGCTGTTTGTAAACTATTTGCGTTGGCATAATTCTACTAAAACGCCGCCAGTAGCTTTTGGATGAACAAACGCAATGCTAGATCCGCCAGCACCATAACGAGGTTTTTCATCAATCATGCGAACACCTTTTGCCATTAAATCGGCAATCGCTTGTTCGATATTATCAACACGTAAAGCAACGTGTTGAATACCGTTTCTGCCACCATTTTTTTCAATGTATTTTGCAATAGGACCATCTGGGGAAGTTGATTCTAAAAGTTCTAATTCGCTATCACCAGTAGGGATAAAGCAAACTTTTACTTTTTGTTCTTCAACTACTTCTTCACCAGTGGCTTTCATGCCAAGCATTTCAGTATAGAATTTTTTTGCTTCTTCTAAATTAGTTACTGCAATACCAATATGATCAACTCTGTTAACTTCAAACATATATATATCCTCCTTCATCTACATATTACACGACAAAAGTCATGTTCCTAGTTCTATTTTAACATATCTTTTAATAAATTTGCTACAATAGTGTAAGGGTCATTTTTTCGACTTTCTACCTCACCGATTAATTGATCAAATTGACCATTTTCAGCAATTTTGTGTAATACATAACGACCTATATCCGCTTTTAACATTGATAAAAGCTCATTTTTCGTACGTTCTCTACGACGCTCGGTTAGTTTCCCCGTTGATTTTAGATGTTCAAAATGCTCATAAATCGTTGCTAAAAGTTCCTCAATTCCTTTATCTTGGCTAGCTACGGTTTGTTTTATTGGCGGACGCCAATCTGGTTTTTTATCCGAATCTAAGTCAAGCATCATGTTGATTTCAATGTTTAAACGATCTGCACCTTCACGGTCTGCTTTATTAATTGCAAATACATCACCAATCTCTAAAATACCAGCTTTAATGGCTTGAATATCGTCGCCTAAACCCGGTACTAAAACAACTAACGTTGTATCAGCTGCACTTACAATATCTACTTCAGACTGTCCAACACCAACAGTTTCAATAAAGATTACATCTTTTCCCGAAGCATCCATAATTTTTACTGCATCAGCAGTTTTGCGTGATAAGCCACCAAGGCTTCCACGTGTACCCATACTACGAATAAACACACCTTGATCTAAAGTTAATTCATTCATACGGATACGATCGCCTAAAATCGCGCCACCCGAAAACGGACTGGTTGGATCTACAGCGATAATCCCGACAGTTTTTCCTTGACGACGACATGCTTTTGCAAGTTTATCAGTCAATGTACTTTTGCCGGCACCTGGCGGACCTGTAATACCAATGACTAAAGCTCTGCCTGTATGCGGATATAACTCCTGCATAATACTTACTGCATTGTCGTATTCATTTTCCACTGCAGTAATTGCTCGTGATAACGCGAGCCGAGAACCCTTGATTACTTCCTTAGCTATATCCATTGAATCGCACCACCTTATGGTATATGTGCCTCATATAAAATGAGGCACATCATCCACTGCAATTTATTTTACATTAGCTTTGATAAAGTCAACAATTGCACTTGTTGGAGTTCCTGGAGTGAATACTTCAGCAACTCCAGCTTCTTTAAGTGCTGGAATATCAGCATCAGGAATAACGCCACCACCGATAACTAGTACGTCTTCCATGCCTTTTTCTTTTACTAAATTAACAACTTTAGGGAATAAATGAGGATGAGCTCCTGAAAGAATGCTCATTGCAACTACATTTACGTCCTCTTGAAGTGCTGCTTCTGCTATTTGTTCAGGTGTTTGACGAAGACCTGTATATACTACTTCGAAACCAGCGTCGCGAAGAGCGCGGGCTACAACTTTAGCTCCACGGTCATGGCCGTCAAGACCTGGTTTTGCTACTAATACTCTAATACGTTTTTCCATTGTATTTATCCCTCCAACTCTCGCTATTATAGGTTTACATGCGCTTCATATTCACCGAATACTTTACGCATAACTCCACAAATTTCACCAAGTGTAGCATATGTTTTAACAGCTGCTAAGATATATGGCATAAGATTTTCATGTTCATCTTGACAAGCTTTTTCAAGATCAGCAAGAGCAGCTTGTACTGCCGCATTATCACGTTCAGCTTTCATTTTTGTTAATTTAGCTTTTTGCTTTTCACCAACAGAAGCATCTACGCGAAGTAAGCCTTCAACTGGTTTTTCTTCCACTTGGAATTTATTAACACCAACGATAACTTTTGCACCGGATTCAACATCCATTTGCCATTTGTAAGCACTGTCTTGAATTTCTTTTTGGATATAACCTTTTTCAATTGCTTCAACAGCGCCACCAATTTCATCGATTTTGTTGATGTATTCCCAAGCTTCTTTTTCAATTTTGTTGGTTAAAGCTTCTACATAGTAAGAACCTGCTAATGGATCGATAACGTCAGCAAGACCACTTTCATAAGCAACGATTTGTTGTGTACGAAGTGCAACCATTACGGAATCTTCTGTAGGAAGAGCTAATGCTTCATCACGGGAATTTGTATGAAGAGATTGCGTACCACCCATAACAGCAGCAGCTGTTTGAAGAGCAACACGAACGATATTATTGTTTGGTTGTTGTGCAGTTAACATAGAACCAGCTGTTTGTGTATGCACACGAAGCATCCAAGATTTTGGATTTTTCGCACCAAAACGTTCTTTCATCACTTTTGCCCATACGCGACGGGAAGCACGGAATTTTGCAACTTCTTCTAATACATTGTTATGTGCATTCCAGAAGAAGGATAAACGACCTGCAAATGCATCAACGTCTAAGCCAGCTTTGATTGCAGCTTCTGCATATGCAATACCATCAGCAATTGTAAATGCGATTTCTTGAGATGCAGTTGAACCAGCTTCACGAATGTGGTAACCGGAAATAGAAATTGTATTCCAGTTAGGAACATTTTTAGAGCAGTATTCAAAAATATTTGTAATTAAACGCATGGAAGGTTTTGGTGGGAAAATATAAGTTCCACGTGCTGCATATTCTTTAAGAATATCATTTTGGATTGTACCTTTTAATTTATCAGCAGATACACCTTGTTTTTCAGCTACCGCAATATACATTGCAAGTAATACTGAAGCTGGTGCATTGATTGTCATAGAAGTGGAAACTTTTCCTAAGTCGATTTGATCGAAAAGGATTTCCATATCAGCTAAGGAGTCGATCGCAACCCCTACTTTACCAACTTCACCTGTAGAGATTTCATCATCGGAATCATAACCAATTTGTGTTGGTAAGTCAAATGCACAAGAAAGTCCTGTAGCACCTGATTCGATTAAGTAACGGTAACGTTTGTTGGATTCTTCAGCAGTTGAGAAACCAGCATACATACGCATTGTCCAGAAACGGCCACGATACATTGTAGGTTGTACACCACGTGTGAAAGGATAGGATCCAGGGAACCCGATTTCACTTGTATAGTCAGTACCTTCTACATCAAGTGGAGTGTATAAACGTTGCTCCGGTAAGTTTGCACGTTCTGGGAATTTTGCAGTCGCTTTTTCTACTTTGGCATCATATTCAGCCAGTTTAGCTTTTAAATTTTCATTGCTCATTATTAATAATTCCTCCTTGCTTTATTTCTTCATTGTACCTGTTTCCATAAATCTACTGTGCCAAGATAACGCTTCATTGATAATATGTGGCGTATGTGCTTGTTTTGTGGCTTTTTCAGCTCTCTCTAAATAATCAAGCAACATTGGACGGTAGTCAGGATGAGCACAATTGTTGATAATTTTGCGTGCACGTTCTCTAGGACTTAATCCACGAACGTCAGCAAGACCGATTTCAGTAACGAAAATATCTGTATCATGTTCAGTATGATCAACATGAGAGCACATAGGAACGATTGCAGAAATAGCACCGTCTTTTGCTGTTGATGTGCTAAAGAAGCAAGTCAAGTAAGCATTACGTGCAAAATCTCCGGAACCACCAATACCATTCATCATTTTAGAACCCATGATATGTGTAGAATTTACGTTACCATATATATCAAATTCAATTGCCGTATTCATCGCAATGATTCCAATGCGACGAGCCACTTCTGGACTATTAGCAATTTCTTGTGGTCTAAGCATCATTTTTTGACGATAGTCTTTTATATTTTCATAGAAGCGTCTCAATCCGTCTGGAGATGGAGAGAAAGATGTACCGGAAGCAAATTTTAATTTCCCCGCATCCGCTAAGTCAAACATACCATCTTGGATTACTTCTGTATAAACTTCAAGATCAGTAAAATCAGAATCAACAAAACCACTGATTACCGCATTGGCCACATTACCTACACCAGATTGAAGAGGTAATAAGTTTTTCGGCATACGACCAGCTTTAATTTCGTCTTTGAAGAATTTTAAAATATGTTCAGACATTCTATGTGAATTTTCATCTAATGGCGCAAATGGACGAACGTCATCTGGAATGTCACAAGGAACAATGTATTTTATTTTATCCACACCACACGGAATATATGTAGTACCAATGCGGTCGTTTACTTTTACAACTGGAATTGGTAAACGATGTGGTGGATCAAGTGGAACATATACATCATGCATACCTTCCAATTCTAATGGTTGAGTTGTATTTACTTCAACAATAACTACATCAGCACTTTGAACATAAGAAGCAGTATTCCCCATTGAAGTGGTAGGAATAAGATGTCCTTCTTCGGTAATTGCACAAACTTCAACGATAGCTACGTCAATTTTACCACCCATAAAACCATAACGAGCAAACTGTGCTGATTCACTCAAGTGAAGATCACAATATTCAATTTTGCCGCCGTTAATACCAGCACGTAAATCCTTGTTGGATTGATAAGGCATACGTCTTTTAATACCGCCGACTTTTGCCAATGCACCGTCTAATTCTTTCCCAACGGATGCACCTGTCCATAAGTTAACACTAAAAGGTTCTGTTTCCATTCTTTTAGCTAAAGCTAAAGGAACTGCTTTTGGATATCCTGCAGGCGTAAAACCACTAACACCAATGTTCATGTCAGGCTTAATAAAAGCTGCCGCTTCTTCTGCACTAACGATCTTTGCTTGAAGTGCTTGGTTACGCACGCGATCGCGAATATCAATCATCGAAAAATTTCCTCCTTGGTAGGTCAACAAAAAAAATTGGCCATTTCATTACTTATAAAAATCTGATTCTCCTGCTACATTTTAAGAAATAAAGCTATAGATTCACCTCTTTAAATCGTACGCATATGAGATTTTGCTACCACTAGCATAAAAAATACTAATCCAGCAATATCAGTTAGTTATAATTCCAAACACAAGCATACCACTAAGCAACAATACCGTCAAGATAGATATAGCTTATTCTTGACGGTATTTCTCTTAAATTCCCGATTATCTTGTGAAATTTTGTTCAAACTAACTGTAATAATATTATTTCTCTATCATCCTACAAAATCCTGCAAAAAATTTATCAAAAATCCTTCATTTACAGTAATTTTCTTGTTATATGATAAGAGAGATTACTAAGACCCACAGATAAATCTTCATTCACTATACAAATATGTTCTGGAACAACAATTTTTCTCGGTGCAAAATTCCATATCCCAGTCACGCCAGCAGTCACTAGCTTATCTGCTACCTCTTGTGCAAATGGTGCTGGAACAGCAATTACCCCAATATGAATATTGCGTTCTTTTACTACTTGGTTGACATCGTTGATATGATCGACTTTTACCTTATTTACAATTGTTCCTACAACATCTTCATCTGCATCAAACAACGCCATTAGGTTAAATCCCAAAGTAATAAAATTTTGATAATTAGCTAATGCTGCACCTAGATGTCCAATACCAACGACAGCAATATTCCAATTGTTATCTAATCCTAGTATTTCACCAATATTGCGCATTAATTCATGCACATAATATCCCACACCTTTTTTTCCGAACTGTCCAAAAGAAGCCAAATCTTTCCGTATCTGTTCCGGCGTAATTCCTAATCGTCTTCCGAGCTCCTCAGAAGAAATAATTTCTCGTCCTTCTTCTTTCGTTACCCTTAACGTTCTAAAATACAATGGCAGGCGGTCAATTGTAGCCTTTGAAATTACAACTTTCTGTCTCAACTGCCAAGCCTCCTTACAATAATCGATTCTATCTCCACTACTATTTTAAATTCTAAAATAAAAACCTGCAATAAATAAAAAATATTAATCCAGTCGTTCACGCTGAATAATCACAATAAACGCATTAATTATCCAAAATAGCATTGATAATTCAATATTAAATAAAACATAATCTGTAAATCCATTCACTGCAATACAGGCTAAAGCTAACCCAAAGCCCAGCATAAGGCCATTTAATAATTGACTTTCCCTTATTTGCGGTTTAGAAAAAGCCATATGCATTGCACCAAATAAAACAGAGCAAAAAGCCATAAAACCAAGTAATCCTATTTCAGCCGCAATATTAAGGTACATATTATGCGCGTGAACAATTAAAACATCGGGATTATTAATAAAAAAATCATAATATGGATACACCATAAAGTAGGAACCCCAACCAACACCAAAAATCGGATGCTCAATAATCATCGCGACCGTACTTTCCCACATCGCCATCCGCATTTGCGAGGAACTGTCGTCTGCATTAAAAGCAGACATAATTCGTTCAGTAATGCTTGTATCAAAGACGGCTACTATTAAACCCGCAACTATCATCATGAAAAATAACCTTTTGTTTTTTATGATACCGTAAAAAGCCAGTACAAGTGCCAAACTTAAAATAGCTCCACGACAATAAGTCAGTGTAAGACAAGCAAAAAATAAAATAAATAAAATAGCCATACTGCTCTTAATTTTTTGTGAGCTCACTTTTGTAAACACACCAAAAAACATGGATAGCATAACAAGCAGATACCCCGCAAAAATATTAGGATTCTGCATCGTTGAAAACACTCTCGTTTTTAACTCTGGGAATTGATCTCCATCCACCCATAACATACTCGTAATGTCTATTCCATGTATATATTGATAAAATCCATAACCAACTGCTCCTATACCAGCGATTAACATAGCTATAATTAATTGTTTTATCTGCTTCATCGTAGAAATATTTTGAACAAATAAATAATACACTAATACATATTGTCCCATTAAATTATAAAAATTATAAAAACTAAACCCTGTATCTAACGATGCAAAAACAGAAATCGCTCCAAACCCAGCAAAGCACGCAATAGGAATATCAAAAATAGTGCGCTTAAAATTACACTCTTTTATCAAAAAAAGTTTGATAAGCCACGCACTTGAACCGATAAGCAAAAAAATTGTAGTCAGCATTGGGGATAATACCAAAAAGAACCCTAATGCTAAAATAGATTTTTGTATCATCCAATCAAGATACATTTCTTTTTTATTTTCAACACTTATATTTTGCACAAACTCACCTATTTATGATTTTATTTAGATAATTTTTCTTCCTATGCAAATTGAAAAGAATCCAAATTCACATAGGAAGAAAAACAAAAATTATTCTTGTTGTATTAAAAGAGATCTAACCACACCAATTAAATACAACGATCCTGCTACGCACAATATCTTTCCATTTGCGGCAAGCTCTTTTGCTCTTTTTAAAGCGTCGTCAATATCTTCAATTGCTTCTACCTGTTTGGCAAAAATCATCTCCGCAACTTTCTTTGGTGCAGCCGCACGATTTGAATCCGGCTTTGTCACAACGACTACATTCTCTTCATGAATAAGATGATGAATAATCCCGCTAACATCTTTATCTTCAAGAATACCTAATAGAAACACTATTTCTGCATGAGGAAAATATTTATCTAAATTTCTTCTTAAAACTTCTGCCCCTGCGTTGTTATGCGCGCCATCAATAATCATAATTTGTTCATTCTCTTGCTGCATAACTTCAAAACGTCCAGCCCAACTTACCTCTGATAAAGACTTTTGCATCCCTTCGCTCGTAATTCGCTTTTCATTTGTCGCTAAAATTAAAGCTGTCATAATTGCAATCGAACTATTTTCAATTTGATGTTCGCCGAGTACACCCAAACAATACGTAGACGATACACCTACCATTCCAGAGTTAAAAGTAAGGCATTGCTTATTCGTTGCAAAACTTTTAAACTCACTCGTAAAATCTTCGCCTGCAACAAATACATCCGCATTTTTTTCCCTTGCTTTTTCTTGAATGATTTCTAGTGCAATTCCCTTTGCAGCAGTTACCACAGGAACTCCATCTTTGATAATTCCAGCTTTATGCTCTGCTACACCTTCTAAAGTTCCACCACACCGCTCCGCATGTTCTAAAGTAACATTTGTAATTACAGATACTTCTGGAATAATCACATTCGTTGAATCTAAAAGTCCTCCTAATCCAACTTCAATCACTGCATATTCTACCTGCATTTTGGCAAAGTAAAAGAAAGCCGCCGCTGTAATGACTTCAAACTGCGTTGGATTTTCTTCTCCTTCTGCAATCATTTCTTCAACTTTTTCTTTCACAATCCTAATGCAATCAGCAAATTCATTTTCACTGATATAGCTTCCATCTATTTGCATGCGTTCAGTATACGAAACAAGATGCGGAGATGTATACATCCCCGTCTTAATTTTCGCATTCGTTAAAATAGAAGTAAGCATTGCCGTTGTAGAACCTTTTCCATTCGTACCGGTGACGTGAATCGTTTTATACTTATTCTGCGGATTCTCTAATAGTTTCAATAAACGCGTGATTCTTACTAAACCTAATTTAATCCCGAAAGTATTCAAACTATCTAAATACGCTAAAGCTTCTTGATAATTCACTTTTTTCAGTCCTTTTATAAGCTTGCTAAATAAGTCAAGCGTTCATTAATTGCAATACGTTTTTCTTCAAAACCTTTTTGCTTTTCTTTTTCTTTGGCAATCACTTCTGCTGGTGCTTTTGCCACAAATCCAGCATTAGATAATTTTCCACTTACTCTAGCTAATTCTTTATCAAGCGTAGCAAGTTCTTTATTCAACCTAGCCGTTTCTTTTTCTACATCAATCAGGCCCTTTAATGGTAGATAAACTTCCACACCATTTACTACTGCGGTCATTGCATTTTCCGGTTTTTGTGCATCAGCCTCAAGGATAGCAACCGGCTCAGCACCAGCTAACACTTTTAAATACCCCTCATTTTGAATAAACACTTCTTTTAATTCATCCGTTGCAAAAGTCAAAATCACTTCGCTCTTTTTTCCAGGTGCTACATTCACTTCTGCACGCATATTGCGAATTGATTTTATCGTATCCATAATTGCATTCATTGAAGTTTCCGCTAATTCATCAATCTTTTCTTCTTCGCCACATGGATATTTCGCCACCATAATGCTAATTCCTTCATGCGGAATATGTTGCCAAATTTCTTCTGTAATATATGGCATAAACGGATGCAATAATTTCAGTGTATTTTCAAGCACATAACAAAGTACATATTGCGCTGTTTGACGAGCTGTAACTGCGTCTTTATTATACAGACGTGCTTTTGCCATTTCGATATACCAATCGCAGAATTCATTCCAAATAAAATCGTATAAAGCGCGTCCTGCTTCTCCTAATTCAAACCGTTCCAAATTGTTTGTGACATCAGCAACTGTTTTTGCATAACGACTTAGTATCCAACGATCAGCTAAAGTATAATCTTCTTGTTTTGGTCTAAACGCAGCATCAAAACCCTCTAAGTTCATTAAGACAAAGCGAGATGCATTCCACAATTTATTCGCAAAATTACGCGTTGCTTCTACGCGTTCCCAATAAAAACGCATATCATTTCCAGGTGTATTTCCTGTAATCAACATAAATCTTAACGTATCTGCGCCATATTTCTCAATTACTTCTACTGGATCAATCCCATTACCAAGAGATTTACTCATTTTACGACCTTGAGAATCACGAACTAACCCATGAATGAATACATGTTTAAATGGAATTTCTTGTTTAAATTCCAAGCCCATCATGATCATTCTCGCAACCCAGAAGAAAATAATATCATAGCCTGTAACAAGTACACTTGTAGGATAGAATTGCTTTAGTTCTTCTGTATCTTTCGGCCACCCCATTGTAGAAAATGGCCATAAAGCAGAACTAAACCAAGTATCAAGCACGTCCTCATCTTGGCGAAGGGCTTTACCGCATTTCGAACATACCGAAAGATCTTCGCGAGAAACAAACGTTTCACCACATTCATCGCAGTACCAAGCCGGAATTCGATGCCCCCACCATAATTGACGAGAAATACACCAATCACGAATACTCTCTAGCCAATTTAAATAAATTTTCGTAAAACGTTCAGGTACAAATTGAATTTTTCCACTCGTTACGGCTTCCATTGCAGGTTTTGCTAACGATTCCATTTTGACAAACCATTGTTTAGAAATCATTGGTTCAACTACTGTATGACAACGTTGGCAATGACCAACAGCATGATTGTGTTCTTCAATGCTCACCAAATTACCTAAAGCTTTTAAATCTTCAAGCAATACTTTTCGGCATTCATAACGATCCATGCCTTTATATTTTCCTGTATTATCTGCCATAGTCGCATCATCATTTAACACAACGATTTGTTCTAACCCATGACGCTGCCCCATTTCAAAGTCATTCGGATCATGAGCTGGTGTAACCTTTACTACGCCTGTACCAAATTTCGGATCTACATATTCATCAGCAAACACAGGAATCTTACGCCCAACGATTGGTAAAATCAATTTTTTTCCGATAAGATGCGTATAGCGTTCATCCTCTGGATGTACCGCTACACCAGTATCCCCAAGCATTGTTTCCGGACGGGTCGTCGCAATTTCAACAAACTCATCTGAACCTTCAACTTGATAGCGTAAATGATAAAGATGCCCCGGCTTATCCTCATGCTCAACTTCAATATCACTTAAAGCCGTACTACAACGCGGACACCAATTTGTAATTCGATGTCCTTGATAAATCAAACCTTTTTCATATAAAGAAACAAAAACTTCACGTACTGCCTCAGAGCATCCTTCATCCATCGTAAAACGTTCACGCTGCCAATCACAAGATGCACCAAGACTGCGCAATTGCTTTGTAATCTTACTGCCATATTGATGTTTCCACTCCCAAACATGCTCAATGAATTTTTCACGACCAATATCATGGCGCGATAGCCCTTGTTCGTTACGGAGCATTTCTTCAACTTTAATCTGCGTAGCAATCCCTGCATGATCTGATCCCGGCATCCAAAGCGTATTGTAACCTTGCATTCTGCGCCAACGAATTTGAATATCTTGCAAAGTGTTATCAAGTGCATGTCCCATATGCAGCTGACCCGTAACATTTGGTGGTGGAATAACAATGCTAAACGGTTTCTTATCACGTTCTACTTCCGCATGAAACAACTGATTTTCTTCCCAAAATTTATACCATTTCTTTTCAAAGGACTGTGGATCATATACAGTCGGAATATTTTTTTCTTCCATAATATTAAACCTCCAAGATTTTGCAAAAATAAAAAGCTCTTCCGTCCTCAAAGGACGAAAGAGCATACTTTCGTGGTACCACCTTACTTTTTTTACAGGCATCCTGTAAAACTCATCCTGCAATAACGCCGCACTCGCGACTGAACCTACTATTATTTCAGCCCAGCAACTCCAAGGCTACTTTCCATTATCACGATTGAGAAACTTTCCAGCCATGAGTTTCCTCTCTTAAACAATCGACAGTAATGTACTCTCCTCTTCATCGTTTTTTATATATGTTATTACTATACTGCTTTCATAACACACTTGTCAAGAAATCAGCCTATTTAAGCATGATTTTCATCTAGCAACTTTTGCAATAACTTTTCGGTTATCTCTTCTTCTGAATAAACAGCAATCTCATTTTTTCTAAGTAACGCTGTCGCAACCCCTTCACCAGAAACTCTTTTATCAGAAAAAGTTCCATCATAAATTTGATGTACCCCACAAGATGGACTACGCTCTTTTAAGATCGCCGCTTTTATCTTATATTGCTTGGCAATTTCTAAAACTCTTTCTGCTCCATGAATAAAATTTGCCGTTACCACATGATGCTGATTGCTAATCACTTTCGCTTTTTCTGTCCAAACATCTTTTCCACTGCCGCCAATAATTTCCGAAGGTGGATGCGGAATTGGCAGTTTTCCTAAGCACTCTGGACAGACTGCAACAAATTTTCCTAACTCATTATATTTTATCAGCAGAGGATGATCATTTGACCCACCATTATACTTTGTATTATGACCTAATAAACACGCACTTACCAATATCATTTCGCTTCCCCCTTATCTAAGTTATCCTCTATTAGATTGCCCTATGGGTGTCAACAAAACTTTTTATTCGGCAGCCCTAACTTAGTAATAAGTTCCCGAAAACTTGTTACCTGTAATTTTTTCGCAGCAAGAAGTGCAACACAAGCACAGGTCCTAGCATCATCTAATGCATTATGATGCTGAAAATCAATATGAAAATAATCGCCTAAAGTCCCTAGTTTATGATTTTCTAATTCCGGCCAAACCTTTTTTGCCATACTGACTGTACAAAAATGCGAAAAATTTGGCATCGTAAGCTGATAATAAGTCAAACAACTTTTTAACACACTCATATCGAAGCTCGCATTATGGGCAATGACATTCCTGCCTTCCAAACATGGCTTCAAATCGCTCCATATTGTTGAAAAATTAGGTTTATCTCTCACATCAGCCGGTGTAATCCCATGAATATCTATATTAATTCGATTAAACTGCATAATCGGTGGACGAATCAATGCATAGTAAGAATCATATATTTCTCCATTTTTCACTTCAACAACAGCAACACTGCATGCACTATTACGATATTGATTCGCCGTTTCAAAATCTATTGCAACAAAATTCATCATCCATTACCTTCCACAAGACAAAATTACTTAGAATATTGTACAGCATAACCCCAATCAGTGCAATCAAAAAATCATTCGTAAGCCTTTATACCACAAAAACAGGGGTTTCCAAATCACGATAGCTTTGTATCATTTCTTCCCCTGCCCCTTCCCGCGTAATAATTAAATCCGGGCTTAAAGCAACGACTGTTTCCAAAGATATTTCACTGGTATTATTTTGAATTTTTTCAGCTTTTTTTACCATATAAGATACAGCTGGATCAGAAGCAGTTTTAAAAATAGCAATCATTCTCTCAGGAGGAACAATCCCTAAAACAATTGCATCTAAATAGAAATGTGTTGTCATGATTTTTTTGGGTTTTTCAAACATTTTTATTACACTGCCCTGAGAATCAACAGCTTCATAGGCAGTATCTAAATTATTAGTAACAGCTATTTTTTCACTCTTTCCACATGCAGTCATACAAAAAATAATTATGACTAAAAAAGCAGTAAAACATATACTATATTTTTGTTTTCTCAATTTTCACATCCTCACAATACCTCTTCTATAGCCAAAACTGATACTAAAATGGCAGATATCATTTAATATCTGCCATTTTATATAAAATTAGAACCTATGTGTATAAGCTAATCTATAATTACGAGGAGTAGACCAATTTTCCGAATTATTTATCGGGTTTTCACGATTTAGTAAATTATATCCGCCCAAGGTAATTGTATCCTCAGGATTAATAGCATATTGCATCGTTAAATTCAAATCAATTTTGTCAGGAACTCTATGATCTTGGTATTTCGTATTACCTGCGTAATTATAATATGCCATTTCGCGTTTTGCTGTCACAAACCACTCCATATCAAGCGTCAATTTATCTTTTTTATAGGTAGCTCCCGCAGAAAATTGTAATCTGGCTTCATCTTGCATCCAATCACCATCACCATCTTTTGCTTCCGGATTTCCATAATAAGCACCTAGATTAAGTTGCAAATTATCATTCAACTTTTTCGTATATTCCATTTCTACACCCGTATTTCTAAATTTATCACGATTAATTTGAATGCTTGTATTTTCATCACCACCTGGAATTACTGTGTTTTCTTTTACCCATTTAAATTTATTTTTTACATCCATTTTGAAAACTGCTAGCTTAAAAGACTCCGTATCATGAATCACTTTTAAACCAGTTTCATAATTCCATCCCTCTTGTGGCTTTAATGGAATTGCTGTAGATACAGCAGCCGATCCATAAAAAGGTGAATTCGATGCCGGAAGCTCAAACGATTTACCAATATTCACATACCAGGAAGTATTATCGTTGATTTTATAAAGCGTTTGTATTTGTGGTAAAAAGATATTTTGTGCATCATCATACTCATTTCCCTTCACAAAATGCTCTCTTGCACCAATCGTCGTTGAAAATCTATCATTGATTTGATTGGTATAAGAAAGGTATAATGCATAACTGTCTCTATCAAAGTCACCTGTATGAGCACCCTTGTTTTGCGTATAGCTTTCGCGATGTACATTAATGCCGCCTACCAAGGTATCTTTTCCATCATTAATATCCCATGCTTTTTGCGTATTAAAATCAATGCTGCTTAAATCCGTATTCGTTGTAGCACCTTTATAGCCTCTTAGCTTATTCTTATTATAAGTAATCGTAGATTTTAATTGATTCTCCGTGTCATCATAGCTCAAATTTACATTTTGTCTATTATCATAATATAAATTTTCTTTAGTAAGCTTCGTCCAATCTTTTGTAGCATTATCATAGGAAAACTGTTTATAAGTACTATCTGTATCTGAATATGCGTAAGTCATTGTTAATTTATCATTAATATTATAATTCATAAAGATAGAGTCTCTCGTCCCTTTATCTTTTGAAGTCTTTTTCGTTGTTGTAGCAAATAGTGGATTATAATCATCGATAGAATTATAGAATTCGCGTTTATAAAAAATACTAACATCATCCGCATTTACGCCCACGGAGTAGTTTTTATTATAATTGCCCGTTTGCGCTGTTACACTTCCGCCAACTGTACCAGATTTTTTCGTAATAATATTAATGACGCCGCCCATAGCTTCTGCACCATATAAAACGGCATTTGAACCTTTTACAATTTCAACTCGATCTACTGCTTCTACTGGAATAGAGCTCATCATACTATTATAATTCATTAAGTTTACAGGACTGCCATTCACTAAAATAAGCGTACCCTTATCCATCCCACGGATATTAATACGCGAATACATTGCGCCATAATCACCGCCACCATTTCCATATGAATAGCTATTAATCCCAGGAATGCGCTCAATTGCTTCAAAAACAGTCGCTGCACCACTATCTTTTAACTTTTGTGCGGTAATTACCGTCGTCGTTGCCGGTGTGTCTAAATCTTTTGTTTCAATACGTTGCGCCGTAACGATTACTTCATCTAATGTAAACTCATCAAGCGTTGCTGTTTTCATTTCTGCTGCTGGTTTTTCTTCCTTAACCGCAACATCCCCAGCTTCCTCCGCATGTCCTACCGCACCACTAAGCACAAAACTTGTCCCCATTAACATCGTAAGAAAAATCTTCTTGTACAAATTTCTTTCACTTCTTAACATTTACTCTTCCCCTTTTATCTTTCATCATCTATACAAAGGATAATCTATAGCCAATCTTTCATGGTCCTACAGCTTCCTCTGAAACAAAATAAAAAACCCTTTCCCATGATTGGGAAAGGGCAAAATATTGCGCTATATACTAAGTATATAGCGCAATATCCCCTTCCTGTCTGTCGCAGGTCTAACGGTGATCTTACAATGGGCAGTTCTTCTGACTTAGGTTCATCGCTTCTTCTGCCTTCCCAGAAATTCTCCAGTGACATTATAGAAGTTGCTCCCCTTACAGCGGCGGGACCGTATCGGATTCTACCGATTTCCCTATTAAGCCTTGCGGCACCCCTTGTGCAAATATGCTATTTTAAACAACGATTGTCATTATAAACTATATAGTGGTCATATAGTCAACATTTTTCTACGAATTTTTTCACATAGAAAAAGTCTCCAGCCATAGAGAATATCTCTATGGCTGGAGACCCATTTTATTTAACCTATTATAATTATATTCTTATTTTTACTTAATCATCTCAATAACGTCTTTCGTCAAGTCTGTACCACCATACAGCATTTCTTCTGCTTTAACAACTTGATGGATTCCTTTTGCTTGTGCCGCTTTAGCAATTGCTTGATTTATCTTCGTTTGAATCGGTTCCATGACTTCCAATTGTTTTTTCGCCAAAGCTTGGTTCAATTCTTTTTCTAATGCCATCTTTTCCGCATCATTTAACGTTGCCGCCCTAGAATGATATTCTTGCTGCGATTTTTGCTGTTCTTGCTGTAGCGTCATCTCTGCTTTATTTATATTAGGATATGCAGCAAAAACCGCCTGCAAGTTAACATATCCAAGACTTTCCGCTGCTTCTGCTTTAGAAATCCCACCATTTGCAAGTCCAAATAAACAAACTACAGAAACCATAACCGCTAAAAATATTTTTTTCATTTTAAAACGCTCCTTAATATACATTATAAATTCTATTTTTTATGTAAACTATTATTATTCTGCCCAAATTTTCTGCATAATCTTAGGATAAGCATCCTTTAAATGTTTTACTATCATATCTAGCATCAGATGAACCATATTACTATCAAATGTTTCCTCAACAAATGGGAGGCAAACATCAAGATATAAATTATAATCTGTGCCTATATAGTATTTAAAAATTTTAAAGTCTCTATTGATTTCATTTATAAACTCAACTATTTCCCCTTGTTTTTTCTCATCAATACCGGTAAATATTTGTGTTCGAATAAGCGTAAAAATACTTTCGTCAATAATAATACCCATTGGTAACATCTGACTATTCACTTCTATGCGCGATCTGAAAACAACACTCTTCAATTCATCGTTCATCACTTCTACATTGAACACATGAATTTCATTTTTTTCTAAAAATTTTTGAAAGTTTTCTGCTTTCTCATTCATTTGGTCACTCGTTTTTTTGATTTCTTCTTGTACTGCTTCTACCATGAATATCACTCCTAAATTTTATTTTGACAGAGGCTAAATATAGCCCCTGTCTATATTTATTGCAAATTAGAAACTCCAACGTAAACCAGCATCAATACGCCAGTCAGTTTTTATGTCGCCACCTATTGATTTCTCGAAATTACCATAGGCATAAAGTTTATCATTGAGTTGAGAAGTTCCGCCTAACATGAATGTTACCCAGCTGTCTTTAAAATCTTGCTTTGTACTTTTTGGCATATTATCAGCATCATAATACGTATTCATATCACCACAGAATTCATGACTATATGATAATTGTGCGTAAACACTGTTTTTCTCCATTTCTCTACCAAATGCTATCCCAATACGTCCTATCAAACTATTCATACTACTTTGATTTACATTCATCGTCTTATACTTGCCATTGACATCCATGAAGTCACTCGTCGCATCATAATCACTTCCATTAAGATGCCCATACGTAAATTCTAACTGTGGTTCATAATAAAAACCATTATCTTGCTTAATTCGACGACCGTACTCTGCACTAATAGAGGTTCCCCAAGTATCATAATCTCCTTCTACCTGATGTCCATCAGCATTGAATACCGTATAATCATTAGTCAGTTTCGTTCCTTTCAAGATCAAATCGGCATAATGTCCTTTTTCTCCATTCCATGTTCCATAAAGTGCAATACTCTTAGACTTGTCATCACCGCTACCTCCATATTGATAGCTGCTGTCACCTTCCATAATGCTTATCGCAGTACCAACACGCCAATTTCCATCGACTTCTTTATCGTAGCCAACTTGAACAGTATTATAATTTGCTTTATAATCGGTTTTATTTTTATCACTACTAGATTTTCCTCTATAAATACGTGCCCATGCTCCAACATCTCCGGATGATAACCGTAAATCCCCCATACGTTTCATGAGATTGTTATTTTCAGTGCGCCATCCCATAGCAGCTGATGTCATCGCAGATTTTACTCCACTCATCACCGCAGTTTCATAATCACCATAAGTGATAGTTCCACTTGAACCATTATTAAACGTAATTTTATCTATTATATTGCTATCAGTCCCATTTTTAAATAATATCTCTGCTTTTGCTGATGGTGCAGTAATGCTTTCATTAACAGTTGCCATACCAGTCAAATTACTTACTCGTCCATCTTCATTAATTACGCCATTATATTGCACTTTGTTAGCCAAGCTGTTTAACGTTTTTTCCCATGAAGTATTATCCAATGCATTTACATTATTATTATCAGTAGAAATCGTAATACTGTTATTACTCGAACCTGCTTTTAGTCCATTAATTACAAAATTACCCTGATTATCATTAATCATTAAATTTCCATCAGCATATGTACTAGCATATTTTACATTCATATTACCACTAAAGGTATGAGCAGTAATCTCATGAGCAGACTTTTGTTCAATGATTCCTTCATGACCTTTACTTCCTCCAACAAGGTCACTTACATTAGCATCTTTATCTGCATTAAACCTCCATATTGCACCATCTACTAAAGAAAGTTTAGTTATTGGCTCTGCTGATACATTACGCATCATCGAAAAAGTTTTCTGAGTAGATCCGGTTTCAATGCCACCTTCTAAGACCGATCCCTTGCCTAAACTAATTTCTACATTACCACTTGTATTTCTTATCGCGCCTTTAATTACAGAATCTTCCCCTGGAACAATCGCTATACTTCCACCATGATTTTCAATGTCGCCTGTGATATTCACACGTTTATTCGTTGTATCAAGTTTTATTTGACCACCTGCCTCGGCTAGCAGTGCTGTTTTATTAACTGCATTAATCGTGGTATCACCTTTTATTTCAACCGTGCCGGCAGAAGCCCAAACTGCTTGTGCATTATTTTCATCTACAGTAATATCAGCATCACCATTAATTGTAACTTTCCCATTATCCTTTGCTAAAATTCCATTCCCATTTTTCGCATGAACTGAAATATTATTTATGATACTTACATTTCCCTGGTCGCTATAGATCCCACTACTTTCATTGCTACCGGATGTATGAATTGTCACGTTGCTCGCATTTACATTTATATTGCTATTTTCAGCCGTAGCAGCTATACCATAAGATTTATTTGCTGTTCCATTCGCATCTAATACAATATTTTTACCTTCAGCATTAATTATAGTGTCTTTATTATTACTATATACTGCTGCAGTAACACCGTCAGCCACTTGTTTAGTATCGTCAACATCGACTTTAGTATCTTTCGTAAACGTATATGTCCTTCCGGTATCATCCATTACATCCTTGTACTCATCATTAGCGTTATCCTTCCCAATTGGCGTATTAAATTCACTTGGTATTACCGGTGGAATAGGCGGAGTCGGTGGCGTAATTTGATGTTCATAACTTCCCTCACCGGTTGTTTTACTGAATTTAATTTCACTATTCTTTATCGCCGAAGATGAAGTCATGCCTTCTGCAATACCGACATACCCTTTCAAATTTTCTTCTGCTTTGCCTATATAGCCCGTATAAATTAATTTCTTTGCCAAATTATCTAATACTGTATTCAGCGTTTCTTTTTCTGCATCGGTTGCACTCGTTGCTGTATTAACACCGTTGTTTCCTGTCCACAACGTCATTGTCGAATCAGGTGCTGCCGATTTTACAGTAATCGAACCACCAATTAGCTCTGTCGGAGATGCTGTATTATGATCATACCAAGCTAAGGTATTTCCACTATAATTATCTATTACCAAATTAGCCGTAGCATCTTGTGTCATTTGAATATAGCCAATCTTATTTTTGTCTTTAGCACCAGTTAAATATTGGACTTTGCTAGGATTTTCTGTCTTATTATTATTTTTCCAAATAGCTTGATCGCTTAGACTTAAATTGAAGTTATCACCAACGTTATATCCTTCCCAAGTTGCTCCGCTAGACATATCAACATTCATCGTTCCTTTCGTATATCCTGTCCAGTTTGCACCATTGGTCATAAACAAATTCACATTCCCCAACTGTCCCTGTGTTACACCATATCCCGTTACATCTGTGTAATCACCTTTCCAATAGGAGTCTGGCGTACTTAATCCAATGCTCACTCTACCTTTCGTTCCCATTCCACCATTTGTTACAATCGCACCTTCAATCGTAGTCTTGTTCTTGCCTGCTCCAATGATATTTCCCTGTTCATCTTTCGCTACATTGATGTTTACAGTGCCGTAATTATTCGAAACAAATTCTCCATAAGCACGAATTGCACACCAAGCACCGTTAACGGCTTTGATACTACCTCCACCAATTTCAATCGTCGATGCAACTGCACTGATGCCTTCATTTGCCCCTTTTCCATTTTTCGCATCACCATTACCGTCTGCCACTACATCTACAAGCCCATCAATAATAATACTTGATTCTTTGCCGCCGACTCCATTCATAGATTTAATTACTGCACCGTTCGCGATACTTGTAGTATTTGCTCTTACCGTCAATACTTTATCTTCTAGGTTTTCTCCCCCATTATGTATGACTATATGACCACCGCCATTGGTATATAATGCAGCAGTCTGCCCACCACCCGTACTTTCGGTATTTATTGTTATTTTACCGGCATGATCAATTTCTACTTTTCCATCGCCAATTGCCGTTATCCCCGTCGTATGTGTATCAGTAGTTGCATTAATTATTAAATCTTTATTATTCATGTCAAGTAGCACTGATGTAGCTTCAGTACTTCCGGATATTGCCGAACTAATCTTAGGCATCCAAGCTCCGGCAGCAATGAGGTTTTTCTCCGCATTGATTGTTGTATCTTTAGTAAAACTATACGTTCCGTTTTCTTTTAAAACACCACTATCCACATATTCGCTATTTGTTTCTTTATTTCCGGTAATCGCCCTCGTAAATTCTGTTTCAGTCTGATTATCAGGAATCACAGGTACTTTATATTCCCCTTGCCCCGTCGTTTCGTTAAATGTCATATCAACTAACTTGAGTGCTTTTGCCGATGAAGTAAGCCCTTCCGTGATTTCAGCTTGACCAATAAGATTTCTTTCTCCGCTTATATATGCGTTATAATATAGCTTATTCGCCAATGCATTTAATACTGCGTTACTATTTTCATTCGTTACTCCTGCATTATCGGTACTAAAAATAATTCCACTATCCGTTGCTGCATGATTAATTTTTATGTTCCCACCAATCATCGTTGTCGGCGTACTCAACTCATGTTCATAAAAGACTTTCATATTACCGCTATAATTGTCAACCGTAATATCACGATTATCTTTTTGGAATATCAAACCTGCATGATCTTTATCAGTACCGCCCGTTAACTTTGTTACCTTACTACCACTGAAAGTAGCCTCATTGTTTGTTTGTTGTTTAACACTTGATTGTTGCTGATTTGTCCATGTAGCGCCATTTTGAAGGTATAAGTTGAAATCTCCTGCATCATGTGCAGTAAATCCGCCAGTACCATAATCACTTTTATCAATAGAATACCCTGCAACACCTGTCCAAAAAGATTGGTTATCAGTAAGTGCTAAATTTAGATTACCGTTCTTCGTAAAATCAACAAGTTCTCCACCACTGTATTCTACTACTCTTTTACCGTATTCTTTGTTGACAAAGACATCACCATTTATTTTAGTCGTTGTATTTCCGGCATTTTGACCGTTCATATTCACGCTAACAGTACCTTTATCTACGCGAATTGCATAAAACAGTTTTGATTTATCAGCATCCTCTGCCGCAGTAATCGTTCCACCCTTAACGGAAATTGATGAATCTGCGCCAACAGTATTAAGACCATTTCCTCTTATCCCAGTAATATCAACGATATCATTTACCGTAACAGTTGAATTGTCCCCCGTCACTCGAATTCCCGCAGCATTGATCCCATTCCCTCGTTCTCGTTTTGCTGTTATATTTTTCATCGTTAATGGACCATCAATCTTGATATCACTATTTTGCCCCTGGATATGAATTCCTGTTACACTATCCCCATTCGTTGATACGCCATCGATATCTACCGCACCTGAAATAGCTAAATGAGAATTCCCATCTAACTGAATCCCCATTGCACCGCGGGTATCATTAATCGTCGAACTGATAGATAATTTTTTAGTAGCATCATTGTTTTTTACATTGATATAATCATTGGCACTAACAAACATACCAGCTGCAATCTTGTCAGGGCTTTCTGATTTCAACGTTAAATTATGTCCTGCCATATCAATAACCATTGGATTTTGTTTTGATGTACTTTCACTACCATTAAACAATGCACTTACATATTTATCACCATACGCGTTTGCCACTGTGGCTATAGCTTCATAATCATCAGTTAATGTCATACTTTTCGTAATAGGATCAGTTTTAGGTGCATCTACAGCTTGCGTATATTCATATTGTCCTTGACCATCTGTTTTATACGTTATAGACCCAGATTTTTTACTTGCGGAAGCAGCCGTTAACCCTTCAGCAATCTCTACCATACCGCTAAGATTTTTTTCTCCATTTGTATGGGCAGTATAGTACAATTTATTTGCTAAAGCATTTAACGTTTCACTTACCAGATTTTTATCATTCGCTTTATCAGAATCAGTATTTAATCCTACATTATCCGTGCGCAATGTGATAAAGCTATCGCCTAACGCACTATTTATCGTCAAAATTCCACCAATGATATTGGTCGGTGTTGTCTTGTCATGCCCATATAAAACAGTAGTATATCCGCTATACTTATCGATTGTAATCGGGTTGCTGTCTTTTTGAGAAATTACACCCTGATTTTGTTTTGTTTTTCCACCCGATACTGTATTGACATGACTGCCATTAAAAGTAGCTGATTTTGAATTAAGCGTATTTTCCCATGTAGCACCCTTTTCTAAAAATAAATTAATAGCGCCACCGTTCGTATTACTAACAACGCCTGCAAACAAGGAGTTACTACTACCTAATCCAAGGTTAATCGTCCCTTTTTCTAAAGCATAAATTTGCCCTTTGACAGTTACATCCTTCCCATTTACAATTCCTTGATCCGTCATTCCCATATTGAATGTACCCGCTGCAATGCCAATCGCTTTAAATTCATCAGTCGTACTTTCAGGTGTGATAATACTTCCACTGTCAATCGTTATTTTATTGTTCTTGCTCCCTCGCATATCGATTCCGGTACCTTTAACGGCAATATCAGCTTTTCCGGTAATCTTTACTTCCCCACCGTCAGTACTGTTATCGTACATATAAATGCCTTTAGCTTGATATACCTTTGTTCCATACCCACCTTTTTCAGCAGCTAAAACACCATAGGCTAAATCGCCTTCACCGTTTCCTTTCATATTAAGGTCACCATTGATTGTGAGCTTAGAGCCGCCGTTATAAAGATAAATTCCATCCGCATCACCATCAGTAGAGTTTTTGACTGACATATCAACATTTCCATTGATTACAGCTTGACCGCCATTTTGGACAAAAATCCCTGCAGCCGTTTTTCCTGGAGCTGTCGCTTTAATATTCAAATTATTGGCTTGTACATTTACGTTTTTATTCGCATATACACCAATTGCCTGACTGGTTCCCGTTGTGCTTACACAATCCAAATCCAGCGATTTCCCATCCGCAACAACGGTAATGTCATTTCCATTGCCTAAAATTCCAACGACTGCCGGATAATAGCCAATATTGCTCGCCGTTACATTCTGATCATTCACGGTAATCGTACTATCTTTCGTAAGACGATATCCCTCTTGTCCCGTCGCATTTTTTTGAACCACGCCGCCATTTACATATTGGATATCATTATCCTTAAGTCCGGTCAAAGTTGTAGTAAATGATGTAGTAATCTGTTCTGTAGGTATTGGTGGATTACTTGTACTTTGATAACTCCCTTCTCCTGTTATTTGACTAAATGTGATATCCCCACTTTTTAACGCCGATGAAGATGTCATTCCTTCCGCGATACCAACTGTTCCTTTTAAATTATTTTCAACCTTACCTTTATACCCTTCATAAACCAGTTTTTTTGCAAGATTATCCAATACGGTATTTAAAGTTGCCTTTTCACTATCTGTAGCACTATCTGCTGTATTAATCCCATTATTTCCTGTCCATAAAGTCATCGTAGAATCTAAATCTGCCGATTTTATATGAATAGCCCCACCAATTATTTCAGCTGGCGATGATGTATTATGATCATACCAAGCCAAAGTATTTCCGCTATACCTATCGATCGTAATCGGGTTGCTGTCTTTTTGATAAATCACACCTCGATTTTGTGGTGTGTTTCCACCTGTAAGACGACTTACATGACTAATCTGTCCTGCACCTATATCTTCATTATCATCTGCATAGCGATTATTCTGTTTTGCATTATACCAAGTAGCACCATTTTGCAAATATAGATTTGCTGTGCCACCATTATCAATGATTCCATTTAAATAAGAATTATTATTTATTAGTGCAAGATTTATCGTACCGGTATTTAGTGCAAATAAATCACCATCAAGTTTTACCGTATTACTCCCTACTGTTTTTCCATCTATCCCCGTATTCATATTGATTGCACCAAGATAAGATGATAATGCGTAATATCCATATTGCGTGGATGACGGAGCTACAATCTTTCCTCCATTGATACTAACCTTACTATCTTTGGCATTTGTCGTAACACCATTTCCGTATACCGCGAAATCTACATTCCCATCAATCACGACTTCACTTTTGTCAACAGCCGTTAAAATGCCTGCATTATTAAATCTTGAATAAACGTTTTCACCGTTTATTGGGATTCCCCACACCGTATTATCTGCACCTAAAATACTTACATCTCCATGAATGATAACTTTTGAACTATCATTTGCTTCATTACTTTTCTCGCCCCAGCGATCCGTTTTTTGTATCGCAATTCCATTTCCACCTAAACCGTCACTCATAGAAATATTTACCGGAGCATTGATTTCAATCGTACTCGTTTTATCTTTACCGGCATCATTCCAAATAGCATTTGTTAAACTATTTCCCCCTTGATATCCACTCGTAATAATATTTAATTTTCCGGCATCAATACTTACATTTTTACCGTTTCCCGCAAAAATCCCTACCGGAGTCCCGATATAGTTTTTAGCTTGCAATTGCAATGTATTCGCACTAGCGTCAATTACAATATCGTTGCCATCATTTGCATAGATATCTGCTAATATATTGTTATCTAAATTCCCCCCTGATTTTTCGAGCCCCAAGTTTATTGTTTTATCCGCATCAAAATGATAATGGCTATTATCATTTGTTACTGCGTTATACTGTACATCGGATGCCGTTCCTGTAATGCTACTTTTATAGTCACCACTATTACTTGTTGCATTTAAATTTACTCTTTTATTCAATGTTTGTGACGATTGGGTCAATCCTTCATCTGCCATGAATTTTAATTGAGCAAGCTCGCCGTTTACAGTATCTGTAGGTATGATTTCAACTGCGTTAAACAAAGAATATTGCTCATCGGTAGAAAAATCTTTCGCATTCCAAACAATCGGCTTCGTACTGCCATCAGTATATACCTGTAATTTATCGCCGGCTTCCAGCCATAGCCGTTTAGTATAGTACTCCGCATCCAGCTTACCAAACCAGCCTTCATACTGACCACTAACAATTTCTTCCCAATTTTTTGGATTTTCTGACATCAAATTAGATACAGTTGTCTTATAAACATGCGCATCCATTCCACTACCTGTCGCAGCTAAATTATAAGTCATTACATAGGCTGTCCCATTCGGCAAAATTTTCAGGTTTCTAAAATCACACTTAACATTTTCCGGTTTTTTTATAGCCTGGGATGTTGTATTTAGCTGCCCATTAGAAATTTTGACGACATCAATTCTTGACTCTGCATTACCTGCCCCATAATTTTGCATCCCACCAATAAACGGGATAAACACTGAATCATTATAAAAACTCAATCGAACCTGATCTGCATTTTTACCTACTCTAGTATAACTATTAAACTCTAAACTGCCATTATCTTTAATATTAAATTGCAATAAATATCCATTGTCATAATTGTCATAGCCCCCTTCCAAATTAACACTTGCAACTAAGTAAAGTTTATCCCCACGTACTGCAATACCTTCACCATGTACCGTAGTCTTTGCGCCATAACCAGCACTACAATTGTCATTAATGCAATTCTTCAAATTAACAGTTAAACTCGGTTGATCTTTTAAAGAGCCTCCTGCAATTTCTGCTACACCAATTTGACCTAAATCATATCCTGTTGCAAATAAATATTTTCCATTAGAAGCGGCTGCATGCATATTAGCAACTGCTTTTATCACTCCAGTCTGATCAGGGTTATTCCAATCCCCATTTACATCCAATACACGATTGGGTTTTAATTCAGTCGTGCTGTAAGTATATTGTCTCAAGACTAGTTTACTTTCACCATTTTCATTGATTGCATATAGCCCAGCATCCCCATTTAACTCTTTAATAACGCCTGCTGATGGATCCGCATCGACATGCGTAGTTACTCTTGATCCTGTAACTTTTCCTACTTGACTATTTGTGTAATCCGAAGAAGCAACTGCCGCTAAATCTGCAGCAAAAACATTCCCAGTCATTAAGCATCCACCTAAAACCATTGCTAAAAGTCTAGCATACTTCTTTTTCGCTATAGGATTTTTCTTTTTGCTTGATATTATTTTTTTCATAAACCCTAAAACACTCCTCTCATTTAAAATTCATATCTAACGGTTGCATAGTAAGTTCTTCCTTGTAAGGGAAACTCTGCATTGATATACCCATCTTCAGTAAAGGCAATAGGACTATAGATTTTTTGTTTAGGTCCTTTATTAAAGATGTCATTACAACCGATATTAATTTGCCAATCCTTCTCTGGTTTCCATTTAACGCCTGTATTGATTACAGTTAAAGAGCTCACCGGTTTCCCCGACAAATAAGCATAATTGCCACCACGAGAATCCCGACTGGTACTAGTAAAATATTCATCTGTATAATGTAATTCACCAAAAATAGATATTTTATTATTCGGTGTATAAGTTAAACGCAAGCTGCTTTCCCATTCTGGCTGATAAGTCATCCATATATCGGTATACGGATAATTAACTGCTGTATTTTTTTTCTGCGCATTTACTTTAGTGTAAGTCGTGCGTAAATCTAAAGAATATTTATTCCACTTAAATTGGCTTTCTAACTCAATACCATGCACTTTAGCTCGGCTATCATTAAAATAAGACCAATAATCAAGACCTGCACGCACTAATTGAAGCATATTATCTGAATCACGCCAAAAATAAGTTAAAGTAGTATTATTATCTGCCCCCAAGGTTTTGCCGTTCCACAAAGCACTAATATCGAACTGCATCCCTTCTTCCGGCAATGGAAAACTTGAACTACTTCCATCTCGTGACGCCGGCAAAATTCCGGCACCATCACCGGCAATTTCATACATATTAAGCAGTCTATAATAAGTACCACCTGTCATGCGAAGACTAAAGCTATCATTAAATTCTTTTTTCAGCGCTAATTGCCAAGTAGCTTTGCCATCCGTCTGACTGTCTTCTTGATGTAACCAATGAAATTTATTACTTTGATTCACTGGGAAACGTTTTCCATCACTAAAGCCTGTAATTTTTGATTGATTATAGCGAATACTTGGAGTCAATATACATGTACCTTCTTTATCCAATGTAATCGCATCTTGAATCTGCATATTAAATAAATCTTGCTCATATCTATTGCGAGTTTGTCCTAATATATTTCCTATAACATCATCACCAAGAACTTTATCCAGTAACGAACCTTTAATGTTTAACTTTTCATGAGAAAAGTTAAATTGATATTCTAACATCTGATTATCATTAATTTGATAATTCCCATCAAGCTGTACATTATATTTATCAGATTGGTAATGACTCCACTCTCTTAGCGGAATATTATTCCATCTAAAATTATTAGGATAATCTAACATATGTTCCGTTCTATATTTTTTATCTTGATGAAGATAGTCGATCATCCAGCCCCATTCCAACTTTTTATATTGCGCCCTATTTTGTAAAAGAATTTCACTATTCTCAAGCTCCTGTTTACGACTTGATGCATAAAAAATATCTTTTGTATCTACTAATGCATTCGTGGCTGCATCGCTAACACTATCTCCCCATAAACTATCAGGTAAATGCCTTTGAATTTTGTTCCAACTTCCTTTAATCACAAAATTATCATCCTGCCATTTGATCATAGCGCTATCTTTTTTATAATCGTTATATCTGCGGTATCTTTCTTTATCCTGCAACGCCTTAAGTTTCTTTTTAGCCGCTTCTAATTCTTCTTTCGAACTTGCTAATGACGTACTTTTATCCGGATCAACAATAGTTGTCCATTCATCAATAATTTTAGGTGTTGTATTTTGCACATATGTATCAATAATTTGATTCTTAACATTATCATCTATAATCCCCGTTTCACTACCATGGTAGTTCCAATCCTCACCTGCAAAATCCCACCAATTAGTCCATCCAGTTTCAGGATATCCAGCAGCAATATATTGATCTTTAATCCCCATGTCAATCATCGTTTGTCTAAAAGTACTCATGGAAGACTTTTGTGCTACATTTTTTGCATTATCTTCTATCGCATGACTTAAGCTTTTATCGCCTGTGCTTCTAATAAATTCTATCCACGCATCAAAATTAGCTTTGTAATAATCTTTATCTGAATCACTCATAGAAATAAGCGGTTTGCCTCCGCTTGTTAACATATCTATCATTTTCGGATTAAAATCATCAACGTCTTCTTGCAACGAATTTATGCTTAACTGAACATCCGATATATTTCTTCCAGCTGCATAATTTTCATATTTAAAATTTTGATCACTGCCATCATGATTAATTCCAATCAGCAAACTACCACTACCTAATGGATTCATTATTTCCAAAGCTGCCCTTGTACCACCATAAGAGGATTTGCCAACTTCTGCCGATATATTAGCCTTGGTGGGTTTCTTCGTTACTATATTGATAACACCACCCATAAAAGTTCCAGCAAAACGAGTTGGTATATAGCCTCGATAAACTTCTATCCGCTCAACATTATCAACAGGAATTGTAGATATATCAACAGCTGCATCTCCACCTAAATTTGATAAAACCCCATCTATAAAAACCCCAACCTGCGCTGCTGTTGAACCTCTAACCGTTACAGTTGTATATTGTCCTTTCCCATTTACTTCACGTACATGTACTCCCGGAACTTTTTTCAAGAGTTCCGGCAATGTTTTCTGCTCACCTTTGTAATCGTCAGGACGAATCACAGTTACTGTGCCTGGCGACAATTTTGATTCCCAATCTGGGCGTTTTGCTTCAACAGTAACAGTATCTAACGTATACTCGTCCAGTTCATTCTCTGTATTTGATATTTTTTCAATATCCTGCTGTGCTTCATCAGCCCAAACCATCCCAGCTGGTGTAACAACTCCCAAAGCTAACGTACAAACTACGCACGCTGCTATATTTTGATAGCGGCGCTTTTTTTTCGTTTTGATTTGATATAACCATTTATTATCCATCTTCCTCAATCTCATCCCTATTTATAAAATTCAATAAAAAAACCTCTGCCATGTTTGACAGAAGTCGTATGAGGGCATAGGAAACAAACCTATACTTCATAATCCCCTTCCCATCGTTCGCAGGTCTAACAGTGATTGTTAAATAGGCAGTTCTTCTGGCTCCAGATCATCGCTTGGCTACGCCTTCCCAAGATTTCTCCCAGTGACATAATGTAGCCTCGCTCCCTATTACAGCGGCGGGACCGCACCGGTTTTCCACCGGACTTCCCTATTAAGTCTTTCGACACCTATTTCTTCGTTATATATTTTTGTATCATTAGTCAACTTATTACAAAATAAGAGTATACTCCTTTTATTTTTATTTATTATAAATTTCTAAATATTTCATCGTTAACATATACCTATTAATTTTGTACACACTTTCGAACAAATTCGTACATCGTATCAGCAAAAGTTTTCACTGGCACCGGAACAAAACTTACATCTTTCGTTTGCTCCACAATAAGCACTCTTTTGGAGCTATACAATTTTAAATTTTTTACTGCATACATTCTTTTATGAAGCTGAAAAATCATCTGCATCTCACTACAAGCTATGATATCTTCCTCCTCCAAATCTTTTCGATAATATTCATTTAGATTGTTAATCACCGCTTTATCCTTATAGATTGCTTTTACAGTAACATGTATTTGATCTTTATCTGCGCTGTCTGGTTGAATCGACTTCACTTCGAAAAAATATTGCGCCAATTCATTTTGAAATACCTCCGTCCAGCGCATTGCTTCTAGCTCCTCTGGTGTAAGTTTTTCCTTCACACTAATTTCCCAATCTATTGCTGAATCTTTATTTGCTTCCATTGCTAAACATACAGAAAAAAACATGTTACACAACAAAATAAAAGCACCCACTAGAAACCATTTTTTCATCACTATTCCTCTTGGCTTTCTCATTTAAATATAAAGTTAGACCTAGAAAATAAAAAGCCTAGGTCTAACTTTTTCCTAATGCTCTTCAACACTCTATATCAACCGCATACGCTCTTTATTTTTTACACTTTTCTGCTAATTCACGGGCTTCACGTGCTAAGCGAATATGTGAAGCAAGGGATTTGGATGCTGACGGTGCAGAAACGCCTGCAGCTTTCAGTTTACCTGCTCCGGTAACCACATCCGGTGCAATAAAGCAAGCTGAGTTCAAATTACCACCATTAAAATCGCTCATGTCGGTAATACTGAATGATTTGCTTGCTGTAACTGTTGCAGTTGGCGTTCCATCAAAAACATCAATTGGCGTTCCTTTAACAAACCATAAGCGATAACCATCCGCATGAATCCCCCATAGATACCCCATAGAATTCACATCAATAATCTTTGTCCAATTGCTTGGTGTTGTTAAATTAGCCAATGTTGTATGATAAACACCACCAACTAAATTACCAAAACTTACATCATAGTGACCAAGGAATAAGTACACATGGTTATCATTCACAATAGAAATATCACGAAAATCACCATTCGTCGTTGGATTGTCAATCGTCACATGGGTAACTCCAGCTTGGGTAAAGTTACTCAAATCAATAATACTGAGCTTCGTTTCCGCATTGCCGCTACCTGCATTCTGCATACCACCCAATGAACAAACATAGAGCTTATTATTATATAAATCCAGTGTAAAGGAATTTTTTCCTGCTGTGACATAGCTATCAAAAGTTAGTTCCCCCAAATCGGTATCAATGTTAAACTTTGCTACAATGCTGTCATAATAAGTTCCGTATCCACTGCCTTTATTGACATAAAACAATGCATACAGCGAAGTACCAACTACAACCATAGCTTCACCATGAAAAACACCATCCGCATAGGGATTCGTAAAATTCGTAAAACTTGTTGGGAAACTATATTCAAAGTCTTGACTATAGTCGGTCCCCATGTTCACAACCGCGATTTTTGATAAATCATATCCTGTTGCATATAGCCAACTACTGCTATAATTTGCTACACCGTGCAAATTTGCCACCGCTGACCAAGTTGGCGTAGCTAAAGGAGCTTGCCAATTGCCCTGTGGTGCAATAATTTGATTTGCTCTTAAGTCCGTAGTGCTATACGTATATTGACGTAAAACCAACCGACTGCTATTTCCTTCAAAAAAATTAAAGAATGCTGGATCACCATTTAAACCTGACCCAATTTTATTCTTTACTGCCGTAAACACCGTTGATGAAGCTGCAGTTCTGTCACCGTGAATTGCTCCGGCGGTTCCTGTAGAATATCCTGCATTTGTCGCTGTATACGCAAATAAATTTTCACTCATGATAAACCTCTCCCTTTTGTTCTTTTATTTTCCTTTTAACACACCTTATCCTAGCTCAACGGCACCACCTCCCTTCAAGTAAAATTAGTTAAAAATTGTATTGCAAAGTTGCGTAGTAAGTACGCCCTTGGATTGGATACTGGATATTTGACGCTTCCCAATTCGGATAAAATGGATTCGTTTGATACATATCATTCGCTTTATTAAGGAGATCATTGACCCCGATGATAATTTGTGTATTCGTATTCGGCTTATACTTCACACCTAAATCCAAAGTCGTCAACGAGGACTGTTCTCCAGCAGCTCCATCATTATAGAGAGAAGTACGCATTCTATCTACATACCGAAGTTGACCAAAAATCCCCCACTGGGTACTCGGACGATAAGTCAGCCGCATCGTTCCTTCCCATTCCGGTTGATAAGTCAGATAACCAGGGAATACACCATTATTTCCCCAATAACCAGCCCCCGGCAATTTACTCAAATCATAGATAACATCTTTCGGCTTCGTATAAGTTCCTTGCAAGTTTAAGTCCCATTTCTTCCAGGATAAATCCGCTTGAATCTCTAAGCCATTCACTTTTGCCGATGCCGCATTGGTATAAACGAAAAAGAAATTATTCCAGGTGCCTAGCTGCAGCATCCGCTTGGAATCACGACCAAAATACGTCAGTTGAATTTTGCTGCTTTCCGTGCCGAAAATTTGTCCATCCCAAATGGCGGAAAAATCCCATTGTGACCCCTCTTCCGGGCGAGGAAAAATGCTATCACTCCCTCCAATATTTGGCATGGGTAAAATGCCTGCACCATCACCGGCGATTTCATACATATTCAGTAGTCTAAAATATGTACCTCCCGTTGCACGAAGTGTTAAATTGTCATTGACCTGCTTTTTCAGCGCTAGCTGCCAAGTTGTTTTACTATCCGTCTGGTCATCCGCCTGATGCAGCCATTTAATATTCTGCGGATCGGAGTTTTGATCGTAACCATTGCTCAGCCCATAGATATTTGATCGATTATAGCGAATACTTGGCGTCAACCAAAAATCACCTTTCTCGTTTAAAGTAATCGTATCTTGAATCTGGGCATTGAACAGCTTCTGTTCATAATAGGTACGCCACCGTTTAAAGACACTTATCGTAGCTTGTTGATATTGTTTTAACCGCCAACCATCCATATCCATCTTTTCTTTTGAAGTATCAATTAAAAACTCGAACAGATGCTTATCGCCGATTTTATAAGTTCCATCAATTTTAAAGCCTAATTTATCCATGTCATATTGGCTCCAGTAATAGTTTGGCGAACGCCAATTCACCGTCGTATCGACCTTTTCTTTTTCCTGCCAATCGTCTACTGCATAGCGTTTAGTCTGGTCGAGATAGTTTACACTCCACCCCCATTCTAAATTGCCAACTGTATCACGCCGTCCAATTAACGTTTCTTTGCTGGTAATGTCCTGATGACGGTAGTTATAGATTGGGTCAAGATATCCTGGCAAATCTATATTAGGTATATTTCCATAATTCGCATTCAGCGGGAAAGGATAATGACGGTCAATTTTCTTCCAAGTGTATTTTGCCAGCCAATGATCATCCTGCCATTTTAAAATTGCATCCGTATTTTTGTAATCATTCGTTTTACGCCAACGATCTGTTGTACTCGTTGAATCTATGTCTTTCTGGTAAAGCCTTATATTATCAATATAACTTTTAAAATATCCGATATAATTTGCATGGGCATTATTAATTGGGCGCAATTGTTCCGACGCTTTATTTAACGCTGCATAAAAATTAGGATCGGTTGCAAGCGTTATTCGAAGGTTATCTTGGGTCAGCCCAGAATAAGCATTTAGAGTATCATATCCATTCGCTTGTAAAGTCGAAACCATCCGATCTAATCGTATTTTTCCGTTCCCATCGGTTTGATGCGTATAATCTTTTAATTTTTTAACATATCCGTCATAAAGGCTAGTATCTACCGATTTATTCGTATATTTAAAATCACCATCACTTTGGTCGCGATTGAGTCCAAACATAATACTGCCAGAACCTAGTGGAGCATCGATCTGTAAAGCACCTTGGAACCCATCGTAGGAACTTTTACCAACGGATGCATCGATATTGGCTTTCGTTGGGCGTTTCGTTACGATATTGATTACGCCTCCCATATAGGTGCCACCAAACCTTGCCGGTACATAGCCACGATATACTTCAATTCGTTCGACATTTTGGACAGGAATAGTCGAGATATCCGCCGCCGCATCGCCACCGAGATTGAATAATACGCCATCGACAAAGACACCAACCTGCGCCGAGGTTGACCCACGAACCGTGACTGTCGTATATTGCCCTTTCCCATTTACTTCTCTTACATGTACCCCCGGTACCATTTTGAGAAGTTCCGGCAGTGTTTTCTGCTCGCCCTTATAATCATCCGGGCGAATAACCGTCACTGTGCCTGGCGATAATTTTGATTCCCAGTCAGGGCGTTTTGCTTCAACGGTAACCGTATCTAACGTATAACTATCTAGCTCACTATCTGTACTTGCCAATACTACTGGTTCTTTTGCTTCTGTTACTTCTTCATTCATCTGATCAGCCTCTTGCTTTGCTTCATCTGCCCACACGATTCCATTTGGCATAGCAAAACCTAAAGCCAACGTACAAACCACACATGCCGCAATTTTTTGATAACGATGTGTGTTTTTTATTTTGCCTTGATATAACCTTTTGCTTTTCATCTTACTCATTCTCATCCTTACTTATAAAATTCAATAAATAAAAAAACTTCTGCCACGTTTGACAGAAGTTGATATGGTTGCATAGGAAATACTCCTAGCATCATAATCCCCTTCCCATCGCTCGCAGGTCTAACGGTGATTGTCTAATAGGCAGTTCTTCTGGCTTCAGATCATCGCTTGGCTACGCCTTCCCAAGATTTCTCCCAGTGACATAAATGTAACCTCGCTCCCTGTTACAGCGGCGGGACCGCACCGGTTTTTCACCGGACTTCCCTATTAAGTCTTTCGACACCTATTTCTTCACTATTTATTTTTTATTAACTTTGCTTTAGATTGATTTTCTTAACTTCTTATTCTGCGTTTTTTTACCCCGTTGTGCATATTTAAAACGCAGTTTGTTTAACTCTTTTAGCAATGCAACATAATGACGAGCTGAAATGGTAATCATTTCTTCTTTGTCATTATTTTTTATATTGTTTTCAATTTCCTCAATCATATATTTTATCTTCTTCACGTTACATCGTTGACTTTTATAGTCAAAAACCTTCCTTTCTTTACACCTATTGCTCGAAGATAACTCTTCTACCTTATGCTTAATACAAGAACAATCAACTTAGCTATAAATTAAAATAATGATAAATTAATTTTTATTTATATAAATTAGAATAAAAAATGTGAAACTTTCTATCGCCAATAAAAATTTTCTTTTCATTTTACGAGACAAAATTTCACATTTTTAATCCTGTTAGAATCCCTATATGAAGCCACCATGCTTGAATTTTAACTTTTCTGGATTTACAAAATGAAAAATTCACTTTTCAACGAAAAAATAACTGTTGAAGAATAAAGAAATGCTTTCTTCCTTTCAACGCATTTTCATCAGCGAAAATTTTCCGAATAAAATACTTTATTCAGACTCATTTTATAACCCAGATCTGTACTGCGCAGACACTCCTTGGATGCTAGAAACAGTTGGTGCTCTGACTTAAGTTCATTGCTATCCTATCCCTTTGCAAGAGGTTTTCGATACGATAGCTCACTTTTACAGTTGCGCGACAGCGTTGGAATTGAGTTTGACTCTCACCGAACTTTCCCATAAAGTTTATTTATTGCACTTGCTTTAATAAATTAGCAATAAATATTCACCTGTTTCCCGTTTATATTTAATTGTCAAATCTTTCATTCATTATCATATAAATTCTAATCTAAAAAATAAAAAAGTCCTCTGCCTATGATAGACAGAAGACTACAAATTCAAAATAATCTTAACATAAAAACATGTCAATAAAATTCAGAAATCTCCTCCCCATCGCTCGCAGGTCTAACGGTGATTGTTAAATAGGCAGTTCTTCTGGCTCCAGATCATTGCTTAGCTACGCCTTCCCAAGATTTCTCCCAGTGACATTCATGTAGCCTTACTCCCTGTTACAGCGGCGGGACCGCACCGGTTTTTCACCGGACTTCCCTATTAAGTCTTTCGACACCTATTTCTCCTATGTAATTCTAAGATAAAATTTGTTATCCTTTACAAAAATAGAGTATACTCCTTTTTTTCTGATTTGACAAGATTATCTATTATTTTTATTTTTTATAAAAAAAAGGAATGTTGACCAAATCAAATTTAGCAACATTCCTTTTACTAACATAACTTTAATTATTTATTTTTTAAATATTCATCAATAGCTTTTGCCGCTTTTTTCCCTGCACCCATTGCAAGAATTACTGTTGCCGCACCTGTTACGATATCACCGCCAGCAAATACGCCCGGTTTACTCGTTGCACAAGTTTCTTCGTCAGCAAGGATATTCCCACGTTTATTTGTATCAAGCCCTGTTGTCGTGGATTGAATTAATGGATTTGGACCTTGACCAATTGCAATAATTACTGTATCTACAGCTAATTCAAACTCAGAACCTTCCACTGCCACCGGACGACGACGCCCAGATGCGTCAGGTTCGCCAAGTTCCATGCGAATGCACTTTAATCCTGTTACCCAGCCTTGTTCATTGCCAATAACAGCGACTGGATTGTTCAGTAATTTGAAATCGATTCCTTCTTCTTTTGCGTGATGTACTTCTTCTAAGCGTGCTGGAAGTTCCGCTTCACCGCGACGATATACTATATAAACATGTTCAGCACCAAGGCGTAATGCTGTGCGAGCTGCATCCATTGCAACATTACCACCGCCAACAACAGCAACATTTTTACCAACATGAATTGGAGTCGCGTGATTCGGGAATTGGTAGGCTTTCATTAAGTTACACCGCGTCAAAAATTCATTTGCAGCATATACACCATTTAAATTTTCTCCAGGAATCCCCATAAAATGTGGTAATCCCGCACCAGTTGCAATAAATACTGCATCGAATTCTTCTTCTAATAATTCATCAACTGTAAATAATTTGCCTGCAACTGCATTGACAACAATCTCTACACCAAGTTGGCGCAACATATCAATTTCCGCTTTTACGATTTTTTCTTTTGGTAATCTAAATTCAGGAATACCGTAAGACAATACACCACCAGCAGTATGAAGTGCTTCAAAAATCGTTACTTTATAACCCATTTTTGCCAAATCTCCAGCAGCCGCAAGTCCAGCAGGGCCAGAGCCAATAATCGCAACTTTTTTCGCATCATCAGCATACTCAATCGTCTGTAGTTTCTCGCCTTTTTCCATACTATAATCAGCAACAAAACGCTCTAAACGTCCAATTGCAACGGATTCACCTTTTTTGGCTAAAATACAATGTTTTTCACATTGTTCTTCTTGTGGGCAAACACGTCCACAAATCGCTGGTAAACTATTCACCATTTTTATTTCAGCTGCAGCATCCGCGAATTTACCTTCTTTGATATGTCCAATAAATTCAGGAATATTTACTTGAACTGGGCAGCCTTTGCGACATAATGGAACCTTACAACCAAGGCAACGTTTTGCTTCTTCTATTGCCGTTTGAGCATCATATCCTAATGCAACTTCATCAAAATTCTTTGCCCGAGCTTTCGCATCTTGTTCCGGCATTGCATGTTTTTTTAGTGAGAGTGACATTGGCAACCGTCGCCTCCTTTAGCTTTTCCTTGTTTTTCGCATTGGCATTCATGCGCAGCTTCTTGCGTTTTATACATACGTTGACGCGACATTAGTCCATTAAAATCAACTTGATGTGCATCAAATTCAGGGCCATCTACGCAGGCGAACTTACTTTCATTGCCAACTTGAACACGACAGCCACCGCACATGCCTGTTCCATCTACCATGATAGGATTCAAGCTAACAATTGTCTTTATTCCATATTGACGTGTTGTTTCTGCTACGCTACGCATCATGACTACAGGCCCAATTGCAATCACCAAGCTAATCTCAAGACCAGAATCAATTAACATTTTCAATTGATCTGTAACAAATCCTTTATGCCCTTTTGAGCCATCATCTGTTGTGATATAAACTTTATCACTTACTGCATTCATTTCCTCTTCAAGAATTAAGATGCTTTCATTTCTAGCGCCCATAATGGAAACAACATGATTTCCGGCTTGCTTCATTCCTCTTGCGATTGGATATACAGGTGCTACTCCAATACCACCACCAATGCAAACTACATTACCTATTTTTTCAATATGTGTAGCTTTTCCGAGCGGACCTACAAAGTCAAGAATACTGTCCCCTTCATTTAAATCGCCCAATTGTTTTGTTGAGCCGCCAACTTCTTGGAAAATTATTGTGATTGTTCCTTTGTCACGATTAAAATCCGCAATTGTTAATGGAATACGTTCTCCATCTTCATCAATACGAACAATGACAAACTGCCCCGGTTGTGCTTTTTTTGCAATTAACGGCGCTTCAATTTCAAACAATTGAACACCTTGTGATAATTCTTTTTTTGTAAGAATTTTATACATCCATGCACTCTCCTTATCACTTAGTCATAATCAAATCTATTTCAGTTGGAAAATCCACTGATTACAATAATTAAATTAACCAAAAATAATACCAACGATATTTTAAATAAAATCTAACAACTTAGCCATTAAGAACTCTTTTTATTTACTAAATGCGCCTGTTAAATAGGGCAACAAATTCGTCTTAATCGGCATAAAATAAATATTTGTATTATTTTTACGCACAAAATCAAAAGTCTTTTGTGCAAAATCAATGTTCCACTCCAATGTTGGAACGAAGTTTTTTGGGAAAATTACATTGTTTTTTGTCTCCCAATAATTTACCGAACGCTCCGACATCACTGGCGATACGCCCCAATATACTTCTCTACCATCTAGCATTTCCGCATACATTTCCATATACCGCAAATCGAAAAAAGGTTGCGTAAAAAAGCCTGCCGCACCAGCTTGAATTTTTCGCCTAATGTTGTACTCTTCTTGACGCATACTGCTGCGATACTGATCTATTCCAGCATAAACTTTAATATGTGGCAATTCATCGCGAAACTTTCTAATTACATCCGTACTCACTGTCGGATAGATTTTTCGTGACATATCTTGTGGCGGATCGCCCGTAATGACAAGCACTTCATTAATTTTATTTTCAAGGAGGAACTCCGTCATTGGCAGCGGTTTATCTAAATCAATATCGATGGCGCGAATATGCGGCATTGTATTTTCATAATAATTTTGCGCAATCTTTGCCCCTTCCCAGCTTCTAATATCATAACGCAATAGTTCAGGGATATTAATTACATCAATACCAGAAAAATTCTCTTTTAAAAGTTCTAATTCTTCTTTAATCGAAGCCTTGTCACGAGGAACTAATTCAACGGAAACTCGAGTCATTTACCTACCTCCTCATTAAAATAAGCCGGTAATCTTGCCGTCGTTTGTAATGTCCATTCTTTCTGCCGCCGGATGTTTTGGCAAGCCTGGCATTGTAAGAATACTTCCTGTTAATGCCACGATAAAGCCAGCTCCTGCAGAAACTTTAATTTCACGCACAGTAACAGTAAAGTTTGTTGGGCGCCCAAATTTAGCAGGATCATCACTTAAAGAAGATTGTGTTTTCGCCATACATACCGGCATATTTGAAAGTCCTAAATCCGTTAATTCTTTTATTGCTTTTTGTGCAGGAGGAGTAAATACTACACCGTCAGCACCATAAATTTCTTTGGCAACTGCTGTAATTTTAGCTTCGATGGACTCATTTACATCATACATAAATTTAAAGTTATTTGTTTTTTCAGTTGCGGCCATTACTTTATTTGCTAAATCAATGCCACCGTCTCCGCCTTTTGCCCACACTTCAGACAATGCAACTTCAACACCCATTTCATTGCATTTTGCTTCTACAAAATCAAGTTCTTCTTTTGTATCCGTTGGGAACGCATTAATTGCAACAACTGTAGGCAGTCCAAATTTTTGCATATTCTCAATATGTTTTGTTAAATTTGTAATACCAGCCTCAAGTGCTTTCATATCAACAGTTGCTAATTCTTTTTTGTCCATTCCACCATGCATCTTTAATGCACGAACTGTAGCAACAATAACTACTGCATCTGGACGAATGTTTGCAAAACGACATTTAATATCAAGGAATTTCTCAGCACCAAGATCAGCACCGAATCCTGCTTCCGTTACAACTACATCTGCTAATTTGAGAGCAAACTTCGTTGCCATAATACTATTGCAACCATGTGCAATATTAGCAAACGGGCCACCGTGTACAAAGGCTGGTGTTCCTTCGAGCGTTTGTACAAGATTAGGTTTTATTGCATCTTTAAATAATAAAGTTAATGCACCAGTAACATTAAGCTCTTCCGCACGAACTGGTCTTCCATCAAAGGTATACCCAATAATAATTTTCCCGATACGTTTTTTCATATCATCCAAATCTTTTGCTAAACATAAAATTGCCATCATTTCTGAAGCAACAGTAATGTCAAAACCTGTTTCACGCGGTACGCCATGTGCTTTGCCACCCATGCCACAAACAATGTTGCGTAGCGCACGATCATTTAAATCCACAACACGGCGCCATGTAATGCGACGTACATCAAGTCCAAGTTCATTTCCTTGTTGAATATGATTATCAATCACCGCAGCAAGTAAATTATGAGCCGAAGTAATTGCATGGAAATCACCTGTAAAATGCAAGTTAATATCTTCCATTGGTACAACTTGCGCATATCCACCGCCAGCAGCACCGCCTTTTATTCCAAAGCAAGGCCCAAGGGATGGTTCACGAAGAGCAACGATTGTTTTTTTATTAATTTTGCGAAGTGCATCACTTAAACCAACACTTGTCGTCGTTTTACCTTCTCCAGCAGGTGTAGGATTGATTGCACTCACTAAAATCAACTTACCATCTGGACGATCTTTAATTCTTTCCCAAGTTTCCAAAGATACTTTCGTTTTATAACGTCCATATAACTCCAACTCTTCTTCTGGAATATCAAGTTGCTTCGCAATCTCTACAATTGGTTTCATTTGCGCTTCTTGCGCAATTTCAACATCACTTTTCATGACTAGAATCCTCTCCTCACATTTCTTATTAAATTATCCGATGACTACTCTGCTTTAAGACTCACAAGACACAAGTAGCTAAATTTCTAGATAAAGGCGACTAGGATTCAGGCAGAGTAAAAATCCCTCTGAATCAAATCTACTTTATCTATTAAATTGAATGCGCGCAGCTTTTACTGTATTATGCATCAACATGGCAATGGTAAGCAGTCCGACTCCACCTGGAACAGGTGTAATCGCACCAGCAACCTCTTTTACACTTTCAAAATCAACATCACCGACTAATTTTTTCGGCGCAATCCGGTTTATACCTACATCGATAACCACTGCTCCTGGTTTCACCATATCCGCAGTAACAAAATTCGGCTTTCCAATCGCTACAACAAGAATATCTGCCAAACGAGTTATCTCTGCTAAATTTTTCGTACGTGAATGACAAACTGTAACAGTTGCATGACGAGATAACAGTAGGTTAAACATCGGCTTACCAACAATATTGCTCCTACCTATCACAACTGCATTTTTTCCTTTAATCTCAATCCCTGCCAACTCCATCATTTTGATGCAGCCAAGCGGTGTACAAGGAACTAAATGTTCTTGTCCAACAGATAATTTACCAACATTGATTGGATGAAATCCATCGACATCTTTATCCGGATGAATAAAATCAAGAATTTCCGCTTCATCAGCGCTAATATGCGCCGGTAATGGTAATTGAACCAAAATCCCATGAATTTTTTCATCTTTATTTAATTCATCTATTTTTTTTAGTAACTGCTCTTTGGTTGTATCTTCTGGCATTTCGATTACCGCAGAATAAATCCCAACTTCACCACAAGAACGATGCTTATTGGCAACGTATACTTTAGATGCAGGATTCTCACCAACGATAATTACTGCCAGACCTGGAGTTACACCATATTCAGCTTTCAGTGACTCTACGTCACACTTTACTTCTTCTTTTATTTGTGTTGCAAATACTTTACCTTCTAAAATTTTAGCTGTCATCTACGAATCCCTGCCTTTAATTTAATAAACTCACATCATTAAACTTGCAAAAGTGAAGAGAAAAACGGAAATTCCCACCAATCCATTGCGCATAAAATACACTTGGGTAACACGAGAGAAATCCGTTGGGCTAACAATTTTATGTTGATAGATAAGAACAAAAATAGCAATCATTACTCCAACATAATAAATCAATGATAAATTCAATAATACACCAACAAAAACAAAACATAACATACTGATAAAATGCATGACGCGAGAAATTTTCAACGCACCTTCTACCGTAAATCTAACCGCCATTGAATTTAATTGATGAGCTTTATCAAACTCAACATCTTGGCATCCATAAATTACATCAAAAGCAGCAATCCAAATTCCTACTGCTAAGCCTAGTAAAATAATCGCCAAATTTAAATCACCACGTATTGCCACCCAACCGCCTATCGGTGCTACAGATAAAGCCCATCCTAAAACCAAATGGCAAGCCCATGTATATCTTTTCATATACGGATAAATGACAAATGGTAAGACTGCAAGCGGCACTAATTTTACACAAATCGGTGCCAAATGCAACGTTGCCACAATAAAAATTGCAAAACTAATCACGATGAGAGAAATTGCCTCCCAAGGTTTCACTTCTCCTGTAACCATTGGACGCTTTGTAAATCTTGGGTGAATCTTATCATATTTTAAATCAATGAAGTTATTTAAAGCTAATGCTGCACTTCGCGCCCCAACCATAGCGACTGTAATCCAAATAAACTCTGCCCAAGACGGTACACCATTCGCTGCCAAGAATGCTCCCATATATGCAAAAGGTAAAGCAAATATTGAATGATGTAATGCGATATTGTTGATATGTGCAGATAACTTACTCAAGTCCAAGATCCTTCCATTTTTGATCAACTAAATCTTTAATGTCTTGGCTCATTACGATTTCATCTGGCCATTCACGTGTTTGTCCTTCACTTGGCCATGATTTTGTTGCATCAATTCCTACTTTCGTTCCCCAATTTGGCATTGGTGAAGAATGATCTAATACATCAAGTGGTCCATCTACCATAACAATATCACGCCGCGCATCAATATTATTGAAGACTCGCCACCATACTTCGTTTGTATCTTGTACATTAACATGAGAATCAACGATAATAATCATTTTCGTAAACATCATCTGTCCCATTCCCCAAATTGCATGCATAACTTTTTTCGCTTGTTGCGGATAAGTCTTCTTAATAGAAATCATCGCGCAATTGTGAAATACGCCTTCAAGCGGTAAATTAATATCTATAATCTCTGGTATTTGCATTTGTAGAAATGGTAAGAAAATTCTCTCCGTCGCTTTTGCCAGATAGCAATCCTCCATCGGCGGCTTCCCCACAATCGTAGATGGATAAATCGCATCTTTACGATGAGTGATACAAGTAATATGAAAAACAGGATACATGTCTGCTAATGAATAATACCCAGTATGATCACCAAACGGTCCTTCACGCCGTAATTCATCAAGCATTACATAGCCTTCTAATACAATTTCACTATGCGCTGGTACTTCCACATCTACCGTTTCACATTTAATCATTTCCACAGATTTTTTTCGTAGCATTCCAGCAAAAACCATTTCATCAATATCACGAGGCAATGGTGCTGTTGCAGCATAAGTAAGTACTGGATCCGTACCAATGGCTACTGCAACTTCGATTCTATCTAATCCCATTTCCTTATGATCTCTAAAGTTTTCCGCACCGTTTTTATGTATATGCCAATGCATTCCCGTCGTTTGTCCATCATATTTTTGCAAACGATACATTCCAACGTTGCGTTTGCCTGTTTTTGGATTCTTTGTGAAAACTAAAGGTAAGGTAATAAAGCGGCCACCATCATCTGGCCAACATTTTAAAATTGGGAATTTATCAATAGATGGCTGATCCTTAATAATAACTTCTTTGCATGGTCCCTTTTTCACATACTTAGGAAAATTAATTGCTCGCTTCGCCGTTGGAATAATATGTACCAAATCTAATTTATTTTGCAAAGAAATATAAGGTAATTTTAATATTTCTCTTATTTCCTGGGCAATATCATCCACTTTTTCTACACCGAATGCCAAAGCCATACGTTCCATACTACCAAAAGCATTCATTAATACAGGCATATCATAGCCTTTTACATTCTCAAATAACAATGCGACATTTTTATCGCCTTTCATTTTTGATACACGATCTGTAATTTCCGTAATTTCTAATTCACAATCCACCTCTGTGGAAATTCTTTTTAACCAGCCGCGTTCATCTAACGCATCAATAAACTCTCGTAAATCCTTAAAAGCCACCCAGTTCTCCTCCTAGTGAAACCTACTTTTTCATGATATATTTTATAATGAAAATTCCAACCTCATATAATACAATCATTGGAATCGCAATCATAACTTGCGAAAAGACTTCTGGTGGTGAAATAATTGCACCAACAACAAAAGCCCCAAAAATTACAATATTTCGTTTAGCAATCAACATTTTCGAAGTTACCAGTCCTAATCTAGCTAAAATCACTAGAACAAGTGGCAATTCAAATACAAAACCAAAGGGAAGGATAAACATAATAACAAAATCTAAATAATTGCCTACAGATAATAATGGTTGTAATTCATTTGTCGCAAAACCTAAGAAAAATTGAATTCCCGTCGGCAATACTAAAAAATAGGAAAATGCAATTCCAACAAAAAATAAAAATACTATAGCTGGAATAAAGGCTCCTGCTATTGCCCTCTCACGTATAGTTAAAGCCGGCACTAAAAAAGCCCAACCTTGATAAACAATCATTGGAACTGATACTAAAAATCCAGCAAATATAGAAACTTTCATATAAGTAAAAAAAGCTTCTGCTGGTTGCATGTAATACAGCTTTCCAGCAGGAGCAGTAATAAAACCTACTAATTCTTCTGCAAAATAGTAACTAATAATGCTACAAAAACCAACTGTAATTAACGAAATAATTAATCGTTTGCGAAATTCTTCTAGATGATTAATGATTGGCATTGCTGTATCATGATTTTCATTTACTACTTGCTTGATCTGCTCATTATGCTCTACCGATTCATGTTCCATAAATCAAACCTCACTTTGTAGCATCTGATTTATCTTGTTCTTTAGTCTTTTGCTCAATCGTATCTACACTTGCATCTACTTTACGAATCGGTTTTTCATCTTCATTAATTCCATTTGTAGCTTTTTTGAACTCTTGTAAACTTTTCCCTATTGCACGGCCAACTTCCGGCAATTTTCCCGGTCCAAAGACCACTAATCCAATAATTAAAATTAAAATTAATTCCGGCATACCAATACCAAACATAAAAAAATCCTCCTCAAAATAATAATAATTTTATTATACAATTTACACAAAAAAAAGACAATGTAACTCAAAGGTAATTTAAAAAATACATTCTTTCTTGAACAAAAAACATCTAAAGAGTAAAAAAGGGACAAAGTTAATCTGCACATAGAATAAATATTTTATCCCGTACAAAGAACCTGTCCCTGATTCTGTTTACTAAAATTTACGCTTTGCAATAAAGTCAGCTACATAAATATACGTATCACGAATTTCTTGTGGAAGTGAGCTTGGTAAAACAGTTCTTGCTCGATCCAAAAATTCATCAACCGCACGATAAGAATATTCAACCGCATCTGTGGCATGTACAATCTCTAGCCCTCGTTTCAACATTTCCTGGTCCATACCTTTAGTCGAAACAATTTTCGTCAATTCCTCTTTATCTGAACTTACCGTTAATGCGCGAATGACTGGCAATGTTACAATTCCCTGCAAAATATCATTTCCCGCTGGTTTTCCAAGCTGTTCAGAAGTCGCCGTAATATCAAGAATATCATCTGTAACCTGGAAAGCCATACCAATCGAATAGCCGTATTCATATAAAGCCGCAATTTCATCATCATTTAGCTCAGCTATAATTCCGCCCAACTGACAGCTAGCTGCAATAAAATCTGCTGTTTTCTTTGCAATCCTGCTGAAATACTCCTGTTCATCTGTGGATGGTATAAAAGTCTGACGATTTTGAACGATCTCGCCCTCACTCATTGCACAGATAATATTTGTTAATGCCAGTAACACTCGTTGGTCATACTTACTAAGTGCAACTAACGAAAATGCCTTAGCAAACAAATAATCCCCAGTCAAAACAGACATCTGATTTCCCCACTTTGAATTCGCCGTTGGAATACCACGTCTAGTAGCCGCACTATCAATAACGTCATCATGCACTAATGTTGCCATATGAATCAATTCAAGGGCAATTGCTAAATCAGTAGCATATTTACTAACTTCTTTTCTCGCTCTTACTCCTAAGAAATAAAGTGCAGGACGTAATCTTTTTCCTCCTGCTTCTACCAAATGCGTGCTAATTTCTGTTATTAAATCTACTGGAGAAGATACAACAGAGAGCATTTCTTTCTCTAATTCCTCTAAATCTTTTTTTACCACATCAAACATTGAGTTCTTTACCAAATTTATCACCTACAAGCTAAATCTGTTAACATTCTACACCATCATACACCATTACGCAAAGTAAAGTCTAGCAAATTTTACTGCAAAAACTTTCCTTATCCAACCTTAGTATTCAACTATTACCATTTATTTATGCAATATTTAGTAACTATTCTTCCTGCCATGCTTTACAAACATCAATCCATGTTATGTAATTTGAATACTTTTCAAGTTCATCGAGCGTCAATTCAATTGCACTATTGCTACTACCACATGCGGGAAACACCGTAGAAAATCTTTTTAAAGAACAATCAAGATAAACTTTAACGCCCTCATTAACAGCAAACGGGCAAATTCCTCCAACTGCATGTCCAATCATCATGAAAGCTTCTTCTGGAGACAACATTTTCGCTTTAGTAGAAAACTCAGCCTTATATTTTGCATTATCAACCTTCGCATCCCCAGCCGCAACAATTAAAACACATGTATCATTCACTTTAAACGATAAAGTTTTTGCAATGCGTTTAGGCTCACACCCTGCGGCCTCAGCTGCCAGTTCAACAGTAGCACTCGATGTTGCAAATTCTAAAATTCTATCTTCTAGTCCAAACTGTCTAAAATAATCTTTCACTTTTTCAAGCGACATTTCTTCACCCTCTACTCAAAAGTCTTTTTATCCGATGTCTAGATTCAGATAGCGTAAAAAGTCTACTTTATTTACTCATTTCTTTAATCTCTTGCTCTACTGCTGACTCACAAGAACGCATCGCTAAAATTGTTTTTTCAAATAACGTATTTAATTCCCAACTCAGCATCGCTGCACCTTTATTGATTACTTCCCTAGAACATCCTGCGGCAAACTTTTTATCTTTATATTTTTTCTTTAAACTTGACACTTCCATATCCAAAACACTTTTCGATGGACGCATTCTTGCAGCCGCTCCAATAAGTCCCGTAAGCTCATCTGTTGCAAATAGGATTTTTTCCATTTGATGCTTCGGTTCTATATCTACACAAATCCCATAACCATGTGAACAAATAGAAGAAATCATTGCTTCATCAACACTCGCCTCACGCAAAAGCTCTGCTGCTTTTTTGCAATGCTCCCGTGGATAAAGCTCAAAATCAATATCATGCAACAGACCAACAATCCCCCAGTATTCAATTTCATCATGAAATCCAAGTTCATTAGCATACCATTTCATTACACCTTCCACCGTTAATGCGTGTAAAAGATGAAAAGATTCCTGATTATACTTTTGTAACAATTCTAAAGCCTTTTGTCTAGTGATATTACTCTGCATTCCAATCGCCTCTTTAGCTTTTATTTCATATAAATGTATACAAAAAAACCCTTGCAATTGCAAGGGTAATAAATTCTTAATGGTGCGGGAGAAGGGACTTGAACCCCCACGAGTCACCCCGCCAGATCCTAAGTCTGGTGCGTCTGCCAATTCCGCCACTCCCGCGTGGATTAACATGTTCGTTAACCGACTTCTATATAATATCACAGTAGATTATTCATGTCAACACTTTTTATTATAAAACATGAACAAATTATTCTTGGATAAAAATCTTATTTTTCATCATTTTTTAAAGTCTGTGAATTAAGCATATTAGAAATTTCTCCAATCTCATTTGTCATTTTCTCTAAACGATAATTAAAATAACTCAAAATCACTATCGATGAAGCCGCAATAAACAAACCAAAAGCTGTAGAGCTTAAGGCCCCAGCAATGATAACACCAATTCCCGAAGTTTGTTCCACTTTTTCATTTAATGAAGCCATAATATTTAATACAGTTCCCAATAATCCAATGATAGGAGCAATCATCACCATTGTATCCAAAAAATTTAAATTACGTTTTAAATTTGCAATAACAACTGCCGATCTTGCTTCTATAGCGGCAGAAATATTTGCCTTTTTATTTATCAATGATTCAATTCCAGTTTCAGCAACTGCGGAAATTAAACTTTCGTCGCTTTTACAAAGTTCCATCGCATATTTCCAATTTTTTTGTTTAAGGATAATTTTTAATTGCTCAATAAAATCTTCATTATTCACTTTTACAGATTTATAATACTTATATCGTTCACCTGCAATTACTAAAACCATAATAAAGCAAATAAGTAAAATATACATCGAGAAACCACCCGATTGAAATGTTGAAATAAAGTCCATGATAAATATCTCTCCCCAACTTAATTACAAATCTAGACTAACTTAATTTTTTGTTCTGGACATTAGCATAACAGTTATAAATTTTTCGTGCAAGTTTTTTCTTTTTTTATTTCTTATCATCTATCTTTCGATTATAAGAGAAACAGAAGCAATATAAATCAAAAGTTTTTAATAAAAAGTTAAGGACAGTATAAAATTTATACTGTCCTTAACCTTTATTTATTTTTTACTTGCACATTGACATGAACAACTTCCGCATGCTGATGTACTGCAGCAATCACTTTCGCCTTTTGTAAATTTGCGGACAATCTTCCTAAATCCTATAAAGAATACAATGCCAATACCGATGGCAAGTACTCCTGTTACAATGCTTCCCGACATCTTTTTTCAACTCCTATATCCTAAATTATTTTATCCGATAACTAACGATGGTTAGTTTCCAAATCCAAGTAAAAGTCCAATTTGATAAACTAGTAAAGAAATCACCCAAGCAACCATAAACGTATAAACTGCAGAAAAAAGCGTCCACTTCCAAGTTGCAATTTCCTTCTTAATCGTTCCTAATGCAGTCATACATGGTGTATATAGAGCAGCAAAAATCATAAATGCATAAGCAGATAATGAAGTAAATGCTATACCTAAACTTCCTTGCATCTGCCCTGCAGCTTCCATCGCTTCTTCTGATACCTCTGCAACTCCATATAAAACTCCAAGTGTTGATACCACAGCCTCTTTTGCTAAGATTCCTGTAATGACTGCTGCACCGGCTTCCCAAGTTGCAAATCCATGCCATGCAAATAAATGTGCAACTACTCCGCCAATACTAGCCAAGAAGCTATCTTCCATATCTACCATACCACTAAAATTATAATTGCTTAAAAACCAAATAACGATAGACATTGCAAAAATAATCGTACCGGCTTTTATCAAGAATCCCTTACCTTTATCCCAAGTTTCTAATAAAACTGTTCGCATATCTGGAAATCTATACGGTGGTAACTCCAATAAAAACGTACTTTCTTCCTTTTTAAACATCACACGATTCAACAATTTCGCCATAAGCATTACTGCAAGAATTCCTGCAATATAAATTGAAAATACTACATTTGTTGCTTGCTGTGGAAAGAAAACAGCAGCGAATAATGCCATAATCGGCAATTTCGCACCACAAGTTAAAAACGGTGTAACTAAAATTGCAATTTTTCTATCCTTTTCCGAATCTAAAGCCCTCGCTCCCATAATCGCAGGAACAGCACAGCCAAATCCCATAATGAGTGGCATAACACCCTTACCTGTAAGTCCAACACGGCGCATAATCGGATCCATGATAAACGCAACACGCGACATATATCCTGTTCCATCAAGAAAACTCAAACAAAAGAATAACGTAAAAATCAATGGTACAAAGGTCAAAACTCCACCTACACCAGCAATAATTCCATCAAGAACTAAAGATTGCATCCAATCCGCTACTTCTAAACTTGCCAACGTTTCCTCTGCCCATGGGGTAATACCATCAGCAATGAATCCATCAACCCAATCGGCTAAAGGCTGACCAATCCAGCTAAAAGTAATTTCAAATACCCCATACATCATTGCTAATAAAATTGGTAACGCTAAAACCCCATTAGCAAAAATCCGATCCAGTTTTGTTGTAAAAGTCGTATGAGTTGAATTGCGCTTTACACTCTTTTCTAAAATCTCATCAATTAATGCATAACGTAATTCAATGATTTTTTCTTCATAATCCTCATTATCCAATAAAGTCAATGTTTTTACTTTTTCAATATGTGCCTGAATCAGTGCACTTGGCTCATATCTTTGTAAGGATGGCTGAGTAAATACATCCATAAGGTGCTGAATACTTTTTGTATCTTTTGCAACAGTTTCTACTACTGGCATACCAATTTGTTCTTCCAAAGTTTTTACTTGAATATGTATATTTTGTTTTTTTGCTTCATCTACCATATTTAAGTCTAAGATTACAGGAATTCCAGATTCTAATAATTGCAGAGTTAAAAATAGATTTCTTTCTAAATTTGTTGCATCTAAAACGTTAACAACAACATCTGGTTTTTCATTTAACAAATAGTCTGAAACAATCATTTCTTCTGCCGAACGCGCATTCATACTATATGTCCCAGGTAAATCAACAACTGAAACAATTCGATCCTTATGATTGAAATACCCTACTTTTTTATCTACTGTTACTCCTGGCCAATTCCCAATTTTTTGACGCGCACCTGTTAAAGCATTAAACAGCGTTGTTTTCCCTGTATTAGGATTCCCGGTTAACGCCACTGAAATAGTTGACATATTGATCACCTCTACTCTGTTATTGAACTAACTTGAATGTTTTCTGCATCTGCCAGTCTAAGAGATAAAACATAAGAACGTACAGATACTGCCATTGGATCACCAAATGGTGCCGATTGCAAAACTTTCACCTTTGTTCCTTTAATCATCCCCATACTCATCAAGCGCGACTTTAATGTAGATGCTTCTAATTTTTCTATTCTAACTGTCTGCCCAGCTTTTATCTCACTTAACTTCATTACGAATCCCCCATTTCATCATATCACTCACTTAATCGATTATGATTCTCATTCTCTAACTTCGTTTTTATATTAATACAAAAATATCTCCATGTCAATATAAATTGAGAAAAATTATCATTTTCAATAAGATAAAAAGCCGTCTATCGCTTAAATACGATAGACGGCTTGATTCCATTTTACTTACTTTTCTACCTATACTTTATTAAATTTTCACATCAATTTGTGCAGAAACCCCAACACCTTGAACTCTTGAAAAATTTGTAACATTTTTACTATCAATTGGGATCAATGCTTTTACTCTAAATTGATTTCCACTGAAATTCCCTTCTATTTGAAGAACTGCTTTTGTCTGGTCAACTAACGCCTGAGGGCCAGTTACCTGAGCTGCTCCTGTATATGTACCACTACCAACAACAATAATCGGTACAACCTTCGTTGCATAATCACTACTTACAGCATGTTTTGCTGTCAAAGTATTGATAAAGTTATTTAATGGTTCAGAAAATTTATCAACCAGAATTGAAATTCCACCAACTTTTAAAAGGTCTGTCCAGCCAGCATTCGTTACATTCGGAGCCGATACAGCTGAAACTACAGATAAAGCAAGCATTGCCGCAACAATCTTTTTCTTCATTTTTTTCATCTCCTCTAATCAATCATATTGTCTGCTAAATCATGCTAAATTTGCATAACTAGTCCTATACCTACATATTATACACTATTGATAAGCTTTTTTGCTATAAGTAAATATTAGAATTCAAATCCACTTTTTATTTTTAGGAGGTTATCTTTATGGCTAGAGACTTAAAAATTTACAGATGCCTTGATTGCGGATACGTTGTTGATGTTATCGATTTCGGTAAAAGACAAGTAATTACAAAAGGTACTTCTTTCGCCAAAACAACTACGATTGCAGATGCAGTATTAGTTTGTTGTTCTAAAGAAATGGAACTTTTAGTACCTAATACCACGGAAGCATCCAGTGAAAAACATCTTCCTACTGTAAAATTTATTGAGGGAGGAAAAATTTCCGTAAAGGTCGCACATCCAATGATCGAAGGCCATTATATCAAATGGATTGCAGTTGTTAGTGGTGATAGAGTAGAACGACTTGAATTAGAACCAGACCAAGCACCTGAAGTAACATTCTATGTCGGTGATGAAATTGATGTTGATGTTTATGCTTATTGTAACCTTCATAACTTATGGAAAACAAACATAAAAAAATAATTTAAAAACGGTTATAGTTAACAAATTCCATATCGTTATCTATAACCGTTTTTCATTTTTCTTTTAAAAAACATTATGTATTAAATACATAATTAATCGACAAAGCACTATAAACTAAGTCCATTTTAATAAATTATTATACTTAATGCTCAATCTTAACATAAAAAATCTGCTAAAATAAATAGCGGATTTTTTATACTTGATATTCTTTTTTAAAACATCGTTTCAATTGTTCCGATAATATCCCCGCGATGATTTTTTAAGATTGGTGGATACTTTTCAATAAGTTGGTCATATTCTGATTTTGAAATTAAATCCATGCGTTTTAATGTACCAATAACAACAGGATTAATTGCTCTATAGCTGCCATCTTCAATTTTAAACGTAATCCCAATTCCATCTGTCGTTGAAGCTAAACAATATACTGCCTCTGCTCCGATTTTCGCAATAATTCTCCCTTTAGTAATTGCTGAAACTGCCTCATCTATTCTGCCTGTCCCAGAAACAACTAAAGGATGTGCAATCATTGCATTGCGAATCTTCGTAACTGCTGCTTCTTTTTCTCTCCAATCGCCATCACTCGGTTTTGCAAGTCTAGCATAAGCAAGAGACATATTATATAAAGGTAAATAAAACACTGGTACACCACAACCATCAATTCCAATTTCCAACTTTTCGGGAGAAATTTTTGCACATTCTGCAACAGACTGATGCATAATTTTTTGTACTTGATGGTCTGGCTTCGTATACCCTTCCACTGGAATTCCAAGCATTTGGCAAAGTGCAAGCATTCCAGAATGTTTACCTGAACAGGCATTATGTACTGCCTGAGGCTTTTCCTTATTTTCTGCTAATATTTTTGCTGCTTTACTACTCATTGGGCGAGCCGATCCACAATCTAATACGTTTAATTCAACATGTACTTTTTCTAAAATACTTTTTACTAAATTCACATGAACGGGTTCTCCACTATGTGAAGATACCAATAATGCTAGTTCTGCCTCTGTAATATTAAATTTTTCTAAACCACCTTCATAAACAAAAGGTAATGCTTGAAACGGTTTCGCCGCCGAGCGCCAAAACATATCTTTGTGAGCGTCACCAACAACATCTACAATTTTACCTTTTGTATCAACGGCTACAATATCCCCTCTATGAATACTTTCCACTTTACCTGCGCGCGTATAGTGCAGTAACACTTCACTCATTTTATTCCTCTACTCCTTGCCAATCTATCATAATAGCAAGAAAAGCACCTAAGTGCTTTTCTTGTACTTTTAGAGTTTATTAAAATTTCGCGTAATATAAACAACTTTTGGTTCAGTAGATTCTTGCTTATTCGTTTCATCATCTACTAAAATGTCAACACTTTTCTTCGGTTGATTATCCTCATCATTGGCTTTCACTTTATCAAGATCGTCCAATGTGCCATCTTTCATTAATTTTTCTAATTCAACCGCTTCTAAAGTTTCTCTTTCGATTAGATACTTTGCAATCAAGTGCAACTTATCAATATTATCAGTCAAGAGCTTACGGCAATTTTCATACGCCGTTTCAATATATTGACGAACTTCTTTATCAATTTGACAAGCTACTTCTTCACTGTAATTACGTTCATGATTGATATCCCTTCCAAGAAACACTTGGTGATTTTGCCCTTTGCCAAACGCAATTGGACCTAATACATCACTCATTCCATATTGCGTAATCATATTGCGCACCAAGGCGGAAGCTCTCTCAATATCATTTTGCGCACCTGTACTAATTTCTTTTAGTACAACTTCTTCCGCTACGCGTCCAGCAAGTAATGTTTGCAATTGATCTAAAAGTTCGCTACGCGTAGCATAAGAACGATCTTCTTTCGGTAACATTAATGTGTAACCACCGGCTCTACCCCGTGGAATAATCGTTACCTTATGAACCGGATCTGCATTAGGTAATAACATCCCTACAAGGGTATGACCACCTTCATGATATGCAGTTAGACGTTTTTCTTTATCACTAATTACTTTGCTTTTTCGCTCTGGTCCAGCAATTACACGTTCAATAGATTCTTCCATTTCAGACATCGCAATTTTTTTCTTATTGCGTCTAGCAGATAAAAGCGCCGCTTCATTAACTAGATTACTTAAATCAGCACCAGTAAATCCAGGAGTACGTCTTGCCAGTACATCAATATTTGCATCCTCAGCAATAGGTTTGCCTTTTGTATGTACTTTCAAGATTGCCGCGCGCCCTTTCACGTCTGGCTTATCAACGACAATTTGTCGATCAAAACGACCTGGTCTAAGCAGTGCAGGGTCTAAAATATCTGGACGATTCGTAGCTGCAATAATAATGATTCCTTCATTCGCTGCAAATCCATCCATTTCAACTAATAATTGATTTAGTGTCTGTTCACGTTCGTCATGTCCGCCGCCTACACCGGCACCACGCTGACGACCAACAGCATCAATCTCATCAATAAAAACAATACAAGGCGCATTTTTCTTTGCTTGTTCAAACAAATCACGTACTCTAGATGCACCAACACCAACGAACATTTCTACGAAATCAGAACCACTAATACTGAAAAACGGTACCCCAGCTTCACCAGCAACAGCTTTTGCCAATAAAGTTTTTCCTGTCCCTGGAGGTCCAAATAAAAGTACGCCTTTAGGAATTCTCGCCCCTAAATCATTAAACTTTTTCGGATGTTTTAAAAACTCGACAACCTCTTCTAATTCTTGCTTTGCTTCATCAGCCCCAGCTACATCAGAAAAAGTAACTTTAATTTTATCATCATTATTTAATTTCGCACGACTTTTTCCAAAAGACATTACACGGTTTCCACCGCCTTGTGTCTGTTGCATAATGAAAAACCATACACCAATTAATAAAATCATTGGCAAAATAGAAGAGAAAATCGTCGTCCACCAAGGTGGCTGCGGCGTTTGTTCCGCTTTAATCTCAATTCCTTTTTCACGAAGATTTCCAATTAATGCTGGATCATTCGGTGTAATTGTAGTAAACTCTGTTCCATCTGTTAACTTCCCACGAATAACATCATCAACAATTGTTACTTTTTCAACATTCTGCGTTTCAATTTGACGCAAGAATTCCGTATAATCAATTTCTTGCTTGCTGTTATTCTTTGTAGAGAAATAGTCAATGATGGATATAGCTATTAATATAATTAATAGATAGAAGCCAACATTACGTAAAAACTTATTCAATAATTCGCCCTCCCTCTTCGCGGAGTCTACCTTTTATACGAGAGTCTCCATAGAAAAATATTATATCATCAAATCTAAATTTCCACAATTCTTCCTATTGATAAATCTAAAGATTTTCATACTAACAGTATAACTAGTTTTCGTTTCATTTATGCCATACTTAAAATAGATTATCTAAGCATATATCTCTTCTTTTAATATCCCAATGAAAGGTAAGTTACGATATTTTTCTGCATAATCTAAACCAAAACCAACTAAGAATGCATCTGGTACAGTAAATCCTATATAGTCAACTTTTACTTCTACTTTACGTCTTTCAGGTTTATTTAATAATGTACATAACTTTAAGCTTGCTGGCTTACGACCTGCTAAATGCTCAATTAAATAACTAAGTGTAACACCTGAATCAATAATATCTTCAACAATCAGTACATGTTTTCCTTCGATATCGTAGTCTAAATCTTTTAAAATACGTACGGTTCCAGTTGTCGTTGTTCTATTTCCATAGCTAGATACTGCCATAAAGTCAAATGACACTGGAACTGTAACCTCTCTAACTAAGTCCGCAACAAAAATAACCGAACCTTTTAAGATACCAATAACAATAACTTCTTTGCCCTCGTAATCTTTACTAATTTGTTCGCCCATCTCTTTAATACGCTTTGCTAAAGTTTCTTCGTCTAACAATACTTCTTGAATATCTTTCCTCATCTTTCTTCATTTCCTCCCAGAGATTATCACTTGTAAAAATTTTTTTGTTGAAGCTGTTACCTTCCCCACTTCACTTAGACGATGACCAACAACCCACAAAATCCCTTGCTGATCGCAAATTAATGGAATTTTACCCCTGTCACTTCTCTCAATTTTTTGATCAATAAAATATTCCTTTAATTTTTTACTCCCCTTCATTCCCAACGGCTTAAATCTATCGCCATTTTCTCTTGCTCGCACAAATAAAGGCAGGTAAATTTTCTCTGCATCAAAAACAGCAGAATATTCCCCTGTCTCTTGTGGATACTCCTCCAATAACTGCGCCGTAATTGTAATATTAAAGAAATCATTCCTCATTGTCTCATCTAAAACAATTTCACTAAATTGATTCATTTCTTGACTCGTATGATCTCCCTCATCTAAGCAAAACACTAATGTATTATAACTTACTTTCATCATTATTTCACTAGGTAAAATAAAAACAGCACCAACTTGTCCAAATTCAGCAATCTCAATCATTTTTTCAATATGCTGAAAAGTGACACCTTTCAAATCACCTTGCTTCATTATGATAATCTGCCTAATAACTTCTCTTTTCAATGCTATATGCAATCTTAAAAAATCTTTTTTTTCAATCACACTATTTTTCTGTGATTTCTGTAGTAATTTTTTAATATGTAACTTTGCACTTTCGACAACATAATCATGTTCGTCGCCAACAAGTTGCGCAGTCTTACACAACGCATCTGTAATTGAAGGATTAAACTCTTCCTTAAGTTTGGGCAATAATGACAATCTTATACGATTGCGTGTATAACAATCTTCAAAATTCGTTTGATCAATCCGTGGTAAAAAATGATTTTGCTCACAATATAAATCAATCTCTTTGCGCGTTACCGACAATAACGGTCTTATTATATCATGATTTATTGGGCGAATGCCAGAAATTCCTGCACTTCCTGCCCCTCTTAACAAATGCAAAAGTATCGTTTCTGCCTGATCATCCTTATGATGTCCTGTTGCAATTTTCGCGCCGCCTAAATCACTTGCTACTTTACGCAAAAATTGATATCGAACAATCCGAGCTGCTTCTTCACTTCCGAGTCCGTGCAAAGCAGCAAATACATTTACATCCGTCTGCTGCATATGACAAGGAATACCTTTAGCTAAACAAAATTCTTGAACGAACTTTGCATCAGCGGCCGAAGCGTCACCTCGAAACATATGATCTAAATGCGCAACAACTAGAGTAAGAGCATATTCTTCTTTTAGTTTTAATAAAACATCTACTAAAGTAAGTGAATCCGCCCCACCTGAGCAAGCAATTACGATTTTATCGCCATAAGATAATATTGAATTTTCCCTGCAATATTTTCTAATTCTTTCTAGCATAAAAATCCCTTTCCACTTTGAGTCACCAAATTATTATACCACGAAAAAATAAAATGAGGCGTTATCCACCGCCCCATTTTTAAATATTTATTTCCAAAATATTAAATTTCATTCTTACTTTATCTCTCAATTAACTTTACAACAATAACTGTCATATCGTCTTTTGCTTTACCATCAGATAGACGCATTGCTTCATTTAAGATTCCATTAGCGAAATCTTGTGGATCATCATAATCAGCGCGCCGCAAAAAATTAATCAACCATCCATCTTTATCATCATAACGTTGTTTCAACTCTTTAATATCATCAATACCATCACTTAGCATAATTAAAAAGTCATTTGCAACCATTCGCGCTTGCGTAGGCACAATTTCGATATGATTTAAAATTCCAATTGGCAAAGCTGCGGCTCGAATTGGAATAATTTCACGCACGCGTTTAATATAGCTTACGGCTGCGGAAATCTTTAAAAATTCTACTTCACCATTATATTGATCAATAATCGCCATATCTACAGTTGCAAAATTTTCCCCTGCACTCCGAAGTGCTAGCAGTGAATTTACCGTTTTTACTGATACATCAATAGAAAATCCTGCTTGTAATAACTTTCCTAAGCAATCCACCGTCATTTTACTCTCGCGGGCTGCACCATCACCGCTTCCCATACCATCACTAATTAGAATGCCTACACGATTATGATTGAGTTTTGTTATAGATGTATTATCGCCACAAATAATTTGATTTTCTTTTGCAATAGAAGCAATGGCCGGTTTTACTTTATATTGTGTAGCTATCCTTTGCTTTCTATTCCCTCTATCATGAGGTAAACGTCTTAATTCTTCAGCCAAATTCGATAAAATATTTCCTGTAGCTTTCATTTGTTCGCTTACCATTTCTTTCTGCTGTAAAAATTGATACTGCCAATAACGACTCATTTGGTTTTTACTTACGGTTTGTTCAATAATTCGTAAAATTTCTTTTGTATTTACACATGTATTTTCAAACAAGTCGGGCAAATACTGTAACGTTTTTTTCTTTGCATTGTTTAATCTAAATAAATCCATAAAAGATTGATATGTTTTATAATAATTATCATCCCAACATTCCTGGCGACAAGGGCAGCTTTCGCAAACATAACGGCTAACAGAACTTAGTAATACCTCTATATCAATTTCTTCTATAGATTCTTTTTCCTGTTCATGTGACAAACTAAATATACTACCAAGTTCATAAAACATTGTAGAGATTCGATTTAATTTTTCATTATTTTCATCAAGGATTTTTGACTTAACAGAAACTCCCTCAACAGAAACATTCAGATTATCTTGTAGTGACATAATCTTTCCAAGTGGCAAAAAGAACAAAATTACAATTGCAATTAAAGCTTCTGTCAAAGATTTTAATAGTAGCGGCAATTGGGTAAAGCCCAACTGCATGAACAAATTTCCTAAAATAAAACCAAGAATTACCGCATACTTTCCTAATCCCCTAAATAATCCTGCAACAGTACCACTAACTGCATATAAAGCAACTGTTGCCATTGCATTACCTCCAGAGCTAAGCCCAATTACTATTCCAAGTACAACACCTACTGAAGCACCAAGTCCAGCCCCTCCTGCTAGAGCCAACGCAATAATCATCATATTTCCTACAATGACTTGCATCTGATAATCAGCAATTCTAATATCACCAATACCAGCTACTCCTAATGCAAGAATAAATACAAAACCAATCATCGCTTCATTTGCAGCTTTATGATATGCTTCGACAACTAAAGAGCGATTCAAAATTAACGGCAAACCATATTTAAATAAGTAAATTGCAATTACACAGAGAAACGCATTAAATAAAACGACAAGATTATCATACAATGCTGCATCTAAACAAAAATTAACAATAATTCCACTAATAAAAATAAAGGAAAATACCATCAATGGTAAAGCAACCACCTTGCGCTGAAGGCGATTTAATTGCATACGACATTTTAAAACCCCGACAATAACAATTAAATACATAATCGCCTCTTGATACCTTCCTGCACTAAGCACGCCCATAAGGGACCAAAATCCAACAGTGATTGCTTTATTTTTTTCTACTTGTAATACGGCAGCAAAAAATGCTAAACCAAATGGAGATAAATCACCAAGAATCGTAAGCCTACCCAATAGCACAGCCAATAAATTGAGTAAAATATGATCACGATATGACAATAAATGTACAGCTTGTCCTTTTAGTGATTCCAATGAAAAGATATTTTTAGAAATATTCCTTGTCTCTCTCTTCGTTTCCGTCATAAAAGCAATGAATTCTTTCGGAAAAGTCATAACCGGCGTTTTTTGCATATTACCACTCCCATAATCTGATTGGTTATATTTTACATATATTCAAGTTTAATTCTTGTCTAAATAAGAGAGTAATAAAAAAAAATATACCGACATAACGCCTGCGAATACGCCAAAAACAGACGATTGGTAAAAAAAAAACAAAAGCACTCTATTTAGAGTGCTTTTTAACTATTCAGCTCTACGTGCGCCGCGTCCACCACGTTTTGAATCAGTATTCTTTTTCAAATCCAGTAGACGTTCATCGCTGTCTTTTAAAAATTTTGACAATTTATCTTCAAAAGAAGTTGCACTATTTAAACGGTTCGGACGTTTAAAATCATTAGCCGGAGCTCTTCTTGGTGCCGGTCTATAACTTGATGCAGCATTTGCTGTATCAGGTGATATACTAGGAGATTTGGGTTCTTGAAGTTGTTTTATAGATAAACCTATCTTTCCACGTTCATCAACTGTTAATACTTTTACTTTTACTTTATCTTGTTCCTTTAAGAAATCCTTTACGTCGCGGACATATACATCTGCAACCTCCGAGATATGGATAAGACCTACTTTTCCTCCCGGTAGTTCAACAAATGCACCAAAATTTGTAATTCCGGTAACAACGCCCTCTACCACACTGCCAACTTCGATGGACATACTATTCAAATTTCCTCCTTATTAAATGAAACATTACACAAAAATATTATAACCTCGTGATATAAAAAGTGTCAAGAAAAGAGACTCTAAATGTTAGCTTTTATTTGATAATATAAACGGCATTTCCCCTTTCTTCACTAAACCTAATTCTTCTCTTGCAATTTTCTCTATGTAAGCAAGATCATTTAAATTATGTTTTTCTTCTTCTAAACTCTTATGTAAATCAGTTACTTGCTGTAATTTTGTATCAGCAAGCGACTGTTCTTTACTAATTTCATTCAAATGACTCTGTTGATTAACTAAAATAGAACCAAAATATACTATAATTCCTACTAATACTAAACGAAACCATGTTACTTTCGGCTTAACCCGCATATTGCACCATCCTAATCAAGTCCAAATTTTAAATAACAATTATTATCTAATAACCCCATGTTATTTATCTTTTATAAGTCCATATGATTAAATCATCTATAATATTTATGATACATACATTTTTTGTTTATTGCAATACTTTATAACCAAAATTAGTCATAATTCATCTTTAGTTTTCTGAAAATTACAGCATTTTTTTACTTTTCTAAGAAGCCATAGAAAAATTTTTGTCAAAGATAAGATAGGTTTTATTAAAATATTATTTACCACCTTATTCGTATAAAAAACAAAAACATTTCCTACATGTACCACTTGAAAAAATAACTGCATCATATAACGACTAATAAATTTATAGTAAAGTCCTCCGCCTAATGTAATTCCTATAAATATATAAAATCTAAACTCTCCCCAATTACTCATAATCAGCAAAGTAAATGCGATTACCAATGCAATAATCCAATATAATATATCAAGTATACTCGTTGCAATTATATGTAAATGAAAAGTTGTACGAATAACACGAAAAAGATCAAAAATAATTCCTAGAATAAGGCCGATACAGAGCGCTGTGAGAAAGCTGCTCACCTGCATTTCCACTTCTATTTCCGCCCTTTAATATTTTATTTTAATAATCGATTGAGTAAACCTCTCCGCTCTTTATTATTTTCTTCATATCCTATACTTTTAATCTTACCCTCTACAACAATTTTTCCTTCTTCCAAATTTAATTCCTTTACCGTCATACCTTCACCACGCACATTTAGCATACCGGACTCTGTATCCATAGAAATCTCTTTTTCATCATAGCTGCCTAAGCTCGTTGCACCATCAATTATCAATTCATTTCTATCAACTAACGTTACCTGATGGCGCCATACGGGTGTTTTATCTGTATTCATCGCCCTACCTCCTATAGCTATTACTATTTAACTATATGCACAGGCAAAAAAAATAGAACTCCAGTCACATAAGAAAATGGTGCTTAAATTAAGCACCATTTTCTTACTACCACCGTTTTTCAATTTTAATTCCCTTAAAATAGTGTGAAACAATATCTTCGGCCTTTTTCCCTTCCACCGCCATTTTTCTCGCACCCCATTGTGACAAACCAACACCATGTCCATATCCCTTACCGCTAAATATAATTTGATCTCCCTGCACTTCAATTTTATCAAGCAAAGTTGACTTTAATTTGGTACTACCAATGGCTAAACGAAACGATGAAGCAGAAATTTCCATTGCATCATTAAAAACTAAACTAATTGCTCTGCCAGATGGGCCTTTTTGTCCTATTCTAGCACTTTTTATCTCCACAAGTGCCGGATTATTTAAAGCTTTTAAAACATCAGCTTGAGAAAATGCTACTTGCCAGTTTTGTACATCAGCAGGCGCCAAATCATCTGGTGAATCTACACTTTGAATATACGGAGGTTCATCATATTTATATGCTAAACCTTCTTTTGCCATTGCAGTTTTTCCACCTGCAGATGCATGGAACCATCCAATAATCGGACTTCCAGCATAAGTTGCAACTTTGCCACGAGTCAATTCGACTGCTTGCTTTACCCGATCATTTATTGCATCTGCATTATATGCTTGAAATTCTTCGATATCAGTAGATGCTTGTGTTCCTTTTGATGTTAGTTGACCTTTCTCCAAAGCTTGCAACGTAAAAGTACGTGCAATAATCGCTTGCGCAGCTAAAGCTTCCAATTCCCAATCATTATGCATCTCTCCTGCAACAACACCACATAAATACTCTTCTAATTTCATCTGTTTTGTTTCGCCAGTCTTGTGCATATAAACACTAATTGTAGGTTCGTCACTAACTTTTTTATTTTGCTGCAAATTATCATTTTTCTGCATATCATTATTACATCCACCAAGCAAAACACTTAAAATCAAGAATACAATGAGAAACAGCCTTTGCAAAAAATCAGCCCCTTTCATCACTAAATTATGCATTAATCAAAAATGATTTCTCATCATATTTAGCTTATGAAAACGGCTGATTTTTATACATAAATTTATCAATTAATGGCGAATCGCGCCTGCCCGTTTTTGCATAATTCGCATTGGAATTGTGAATACAAGATTAAATAATAAAATTGTGATAATAAGGAGTGCACCTATACCGTCCGCAATAATATCCCGATCTGGAACAAGTCCAGTAGACATCAAATACCACATGTGCACTGCTAAGGTTTCTCCCGCAGCGAACACATCAGTATCAAACATATGTCTCGATACTGTGGTACCTGCGGTAAAAATAAGAATCGCGGTTTCCCCTAATGCTCTACCAGCAGTAAGCGTAATTCCTGTAATAATCCCCGGAAGCGCATTTGGTAGTACTACTTTCCAAATCGTTTGCCACTTTGTTGCACCTAAAGCTAAACTAGCTTCTCTATAATGATTAGGAACGGTATTGATAGATTCTTCCGTTACCCTTACTAGTACAGGCAAATTTAACAAAAGCAGCGTTAATGCACCACCAATAATACTAAATCCAAAACCTAAGAAATTAACAAAAATGATCATTCCAAACAAACCTAAAACAATTGAGGGAACTGTAGCTAAACTTTCCGTACTCAAGCGAATAAAATACGTTAATTTGTTTTCTTTTGCATATTCTGCAAGATAAATTCCAGCCCCAACCGCTATAGGAACAGAAACTATCATAGATAAAAACAAAATATAGAAAGAATTGAACAACTGCGGTCCAACACCACCACCAGATTCAATATCACTCGGTTTACCTAAAATAAAATCAAATGATAAAACAGGTAACCCTTTATATAAAATATACCCTAAAAAAGCTACTAAGATGCCAAGGATGACAACACCTGCAAACCACATACAAACAGTGGCAATTTTATCTACTATCTTCGCATTCATCTAAGCTAGCCTCCTTGCACCAATTTTTCTAATTAATAAAATCATTCCCAATGAAATTACCAGTAAGACAAGTGCCATTAAAAATAGTGAATTTCCCCAAGCCGAACCAAATGGAGTATTCCCCATTTCGACAACGATATTACTTGTCAATGTAGACGTCGGCGTAAATAAATTCGTTGCTACTACTGGTGTATTACCAATTAGCATTTGTACTGCCATCGTTTCCCCAATCGCTCTCGCCATTGCGAGGATAATCGCAGTTAATATTCCAGGTAGCGCTGCTGGAATTACAACTTTCCACAACGTCTGCCAGCGCGTTGCGCCTAAAGCCAAGGAAGCTTCCTCCAGCGGTTTTGGAACTGCACGTATTGCATCTTCACATATGCTAATAATCGTTGGCAAAATCATAATTGCTAAAATCATCGCTGCTGCCATAAGCCCAAAACCCGTATTTACTTGAAAAAAGTCACGTAAAAACGGTACAAGAAGCATAAGTCCCAAGTAACCGTAAACAACTGAAGGAATTGCCACATACAAATCCGTTGCTGGTCTCATTAAATCGCGAAGCCATTTAGGAGCAATCTTTGCCATAAATACCGCCCCTGTCAATCCCAATGGAGCTCCAAAAACAATGGCAAGCAAAGTTACAACTACCGAGCCAAAAATAAAGCTAAATGCACCAAATTGATGTTCCCACGGATCCCATTTAGCACTACTAAAGAATTCGAATGGACTTACCTCCGTAAACGTTAAAAGCCCTTGTTTTCCAACAAAAAAAATGATTGAAAAAATGATTACCGCCATTAATCCTGCACAGGTAATAAATAAATATTTGACATATTTATCGTACATCAATTTCAGATTGTGATTATCCATAGGTGTTCTCCTTCATTTTTCTGAAATGATAAGAATGGCTGCAAATTTAATCGTGCAGCCATTCTATATGAAACATTTTATTTCGGCATTTTGGTGATTGGAATGAAGCCTGTTTTTTCCACGTAGGTATTTTGGAAATCAGCGCTCATTACATAATCAATAAATGCTTTCGTAGCTCCCGTTGCTTCACCTTTCGTATACATATGTCCATAAGAGTATACAGGATATTTGCCACTAGTCACTGCTTCAGGTGAATATTTCACACCATTATAATCTAATGTTTTCACACTTCCATCTGCATAAGGTGCATCTACATAACCAATTGCACCTGGTGTATTGGCGATTGCTGCTTTTACCGCACCATTTGAATCTTGGATTACTGCTTGATCAGTAAATGCTGCACCTTTTAGCACTGTTTCTGTAATCGTTGCTCTGGAACCGGAAGATTTAGCACGATGAATAATTGTAATCGCTTTATCCTGTCCGCCTACTTCCTTCCAGTTTGTTATTTTGCCAGTTAAAATATCAACTGTTTGCTGCTCTGTTAAATTATCTACTGTTACGTCTTTATTGGTAATAAATACAAATGGTAAAACTACCACTTTATGATCTACAATCCCTTTGTCTTTAAATTCTGTCGGTAATGCTACATCAGAATTTCCAATATTCACAGTACCTTCAGATACTTGATTCATTCCTGTAAAAGATCCGCCGCCAGCAATATTTACCGTAACTTTATCATACATCTTATGAAATTCTTCTTGCGCTGGCTTTAATAAAGGTAATAATGCGGTAGACCCTGAAGCACTTACTTTTCCTGATACTTCTGCTGCTTGATTTGCAGTTTTGTCACCACTATTTGAACCACATCCTGCAACCATCATTAAACCTATCATTAGGACCAATAATGTTGTTAATAATTTCGATTTGCCAAAGCTTTTCATTTTCTGCCTCCTGAATTTGTTTCTTTCTATGGTCTTATTCTAAAATAAAACAGCAAAAAATTTGTTACAGAAATGTTATGGAATTGTTAATTTTATTTTGATATGCTTTCCCAATCAACAAAAAAAAATAAACCTCCATCAACATTCGTTGATGGAGGTTATCCCTTACTCTGAATAACATTGATAATACTCTGTATTTACTAATGGCCGATAAACCATTTTACAAGACTCGCATATATAATGTGCCTCTGTACCTTGTTTTAATTTACCATCCACAACTTGTACCGGTTCTCGTGGTGAAAATTTTAAAACAGTTTTACATAAAGGGCATAAACAATCGCCATTTTCATTCTTCCTTAATTTCACAGGTTGCATAAAATCACCACAGCTTTCTAAAAAACAATTCTTATTAATTCATAGACCCTATTACCTATAATTATTTTAATCTATCTAGCATTGAATTGCAATAATTGTAGGAAAAAAACGAAGCTAATTTTATTAAAAATATTCGAAATACATTTAATTCTATGCTTAACTACCTAAAAATATTTCTCATCTTTAATAAAAAGCTAATTTTTTATCTAAACTCATTACATCCCGGATACTTGATTTTGCGAATTTGTTAAATATCTCTCAATTTCTTCCACGATGGTTTTAGCAGCATATGGTCTTTTATAGAAGCGTGCATTTATGCGCATTTTTGTTAAAATTTCATTATCTAATATAACTTGTTCGATGATTTTCGCCAACTCATTTGTATTTTTTACCCACAAAGCAGTTCCTGTGGCTTCTATATATTCCGCATTTTCTTTTTCCTGGCCTGGGATTGGTTCACTTAATACCATCGGCAATTCCATTGCTAAGGCTTCACTGATTGTTAACGCTCCTGGCTTCGTAATTAATAAAGTAGCCACTGCCATTAACTCTTGAATATTATCGGAAAATCCCCACACTCTAACTAAATGCTTTGACGACTCAGCAATTTTTCTTAACTCTGCACGAAGATTATGATTCTCACCTGCTACCACGAGAACCTGCAATTTCATTTTCAAAGTTTCAAGTGCTGTCAGCGCCATTTTTACGCCACCCATTCCTAAACCGCCGCCCATAACGAGTACAATTGGGATATTTAAATCTAAATTCATTTCTTTAGCAAGCTGATGCTTATCATACTTCATTGTAAATGAAGTATCAATAGGTATTCCCGTATCAAAAATTCGCCAAGATTCTACTCCCTTTTCCGCTAAAAGAGCGCCCATTGACGCATTACAAAGAAAATACATATCGACTTCTTTATATACCCATACTTGATGTATCGCAAAATCAGTAATAACTCCAGCGAGTAATATATTCGCTTTATTATTTTTCTTAATATAGGCTGCCGCTGCACACGGAAACGGATGCGTACATATAACAACATCTGCTTGATAATGTTTAATTAAATGCATCATATCATTTTTCATCGCTAATGCTAGTAGCGTTTGAATGGATACTCCCTTCAATCTACCACCACTCCAGCTATATAACAGCTTATACAGATCAGGAAGTAAATTTAGCATAGCCAAGTATGCCTCTTTTAATAACATATTCAAATATGCTGTCTTTGTAGACATAAAATCTACAATATGTATATTTGCTTGTGGATATTTACTTCGTATTTCCTTGCCAATCGCTTGGGCTGCTCGGTTATGACCAGAACCAATAGATGCAGTAACGATTAGAAAGTTTTTCTTGTTTGCATACATAGGTTACTCCCTTTCATTTATCCGATGACTAATTCAATATAAAATCCCCAGTTTCTGTAAATGGAAGTTAAAATCGACTCAGTCCATAGATAAGTGTGACTAAGATTCTGCTGCATTGAAAAATCTGCCTGAATCAAGTCTTTCTTAATCTCTACTCTAATATAATATAAACTTATCATTTTGTTAAGAGATAATTGGAAATTAAAAGGAAAAATATCATATTTTCATTGCTCATTTGAAAAAATAAATCTATAATTAACCATACAGATTTATATTTTCAAATAAAAGGAGATTTTTATGATAAATATCGGGATAAAGAATCGTATTACCTATTCTTTTCTCCTTCTCGTTATAACATCACTTACATTATTAGGATTCTATTTATTACATTATTTTTATACACAAAATCTTGAAAATAAAACACAACATTTAATTACAAATGCTAAAATTATCGAATTAACCCTCGAACAAGATTTATATAATCAAGATAAACGCTCTTATATTGAAACAGAAATTAGGCGTATAAGCAACACTGTAAATCTGCGCATAACTATTTTAGATGCTCAAGGGTATGTATTAGCTGATTCTTGGGAATCTCCTCCAACACTTGATAACCATTTAAATCGCACCGAAATTCAAGGTGCTTTATCCAATGAATATGCTACCAGTACTCGTTACAGTGATACACTGGGGCAAAATATGCTTTACGTTGCGATTCCCGTCTATAAAAACAATGAATTTATCGGAATCGTCCGCACTGCAACAACACTTACACCGATTGAAAACAATTATGAAACAATTAAACAAGTAATCCTATCCGCTTTACTTTGTACTAGTTTACTATCTATTTTACTTGGCATATGGCTTACTCATAAAAACACGAAGCCTATTCTTTACATGACTACACAAGCAAAAAAGATTGCCAATGGGGATCTTTCCACACGTATCGAACTCCATTCAAAAGATGAGCTCGGATTGCTTGCTAATACCATCAATCAGCTTACCTCTAGTTTAGAAGAAAAACTTCATCAAATAAATACCGAAGCCAAGAAGCTTTCTTTAATTTTAGAAAATATGGACAATGCAGTAATCCTGCTTGATGCAAGCGGAAATGTGATCGACGCAAATAAACAAGCAAAATTAATTTTCCAGATAAAATCGGATTTATTTGGAAAACATAGCATCAGTGTCATCGGTAGCAGTCTACTTACTCAAGCTGCCAATGAAGTCCTCCATTCACTACAACCACAGAATATTAATATTACCACAAAATTGAATAATATTAAACAAACCTATCAAGTTTTTCTCGCACCATTTATTAATAACGATCAAAAATTAACAGGTGTACTCAGCGTATTTCATGATATTACGACAATTCAAGAAAATTATGAACGACAAGTTGACTTCGTTTCCAATGCTTCACACGAACTAGCTACACCGCTTACTTCTATTCAAGGCTTTACGGAAACATTACTGGATGGTGCCTTAGAAGACCCAGAACTAAGTTATAAATTCGTCGATATTATCCATACTGAAGCCCAGCGAATGAATCGTTTAATTAAAGACTTATTATTGTTAGCCAAGCTTGATTCTGCAGAATATCGAAGTCAAGTGAAAAAAGAACCTCTTTCCCTATATGAAATTTTAAACTCAGTTAAATATAAACTATCACCTCAATTTCAAGCAAAAAATCAAACATTTCTTTTATTGCCAATAAATACAGACCTAACCCTTCACGCAAATTACGATTGGATACTTCAGGTTATCATTAATTTGGGAGAAAACGCAATAAAATATACACCAAATGACGGTGAAATCATTTTAAATGCTTGGGAAGAAGATCGAACTATTTACATCTCTATAAAAGATAATGGTATTGGAATTGCTGCTAGCCACTTACCTTTTATTTTTGAACGTTTTTATCGTGTAGATAAAGCGCGGTCTCGAAATGCAGGAGGTTCTGGGCTTGGACTATCCTTAGTTCGTTTCATCGTTGAAATTCTCGGTGGGAAAATAGACGTAACAAGTGAAGTAAATAAAGGTACAACATTTATACTCTCATTTCGAAAATAAAAATGGTACGGTAGAAACTTTATTCTACCGTACCATTTTTATTTTCGAATTCTTTGTGCTGTGACTAAGTAGATAACCCACTCTGCGATATTTGTCGCATGATCTGCAACACGCTCTAGATATCTTGATACAAAAATAAGTTGTGTCGCTTGCTTCATATCTGCTGTATCATCTACTGCAAACTTTGATAGTTCCCGAAAAGTTTTTGCATATAATTCATCTACGACATCATCGTCATTGCAAACTTTTTCTGCAAGCTTAATATCAAAATTCCGATATGCTTCAATAGATTCTAATAGCATCTGACTTGCCATTTCTGCCATTTTAGGAAGATCTACAATTTTCTTTATAAATGGACGACTGTCTAGTTCTGTAGCTATTTTCGCAATATCAGCTGCATGATCACCAATACGTTCTAAATCTGTTGATATTTTCAGTCCCGTCGCTATGATTCGTAAATCGCGAGCAATTGGCTGTTGCCTAGCAATTAATAGCATACATTTATCTTCGACAACAACATTAATATTATCAATAAAGTCATCACCGGACATTACTCGTTCGGCCAGCATATTATCTTTTTCCAATAGCGCTTTCATTGAATTATTCACGGCTTCTGCAACCATCGCACCCATTTTGGATATTTCCTGCCTTAAACTTTCCAGCTCTTCAATATAAGCTAATCTTGTCACACTCTCTGGCATTAAATTCATCTCCTCTGTAGTCAATTAACCAAATCTACCCGTTATATAATCTTCAGTTTTCTGATTGGATGGTCTAGTAAAAATAACATCAGTTTTATCATGCTCAATTAATTCGCCCGATAAAAAGAACGCCGTATAATCAGATACTCGAGCCGCTTGTTGCATGTTATGAGTAACCATGACAATCGTATATTTTTCTTTTAATTCCGTAACTAGTTCCTCGATTTTCATCGTTGAAATCGGATCGAGCGCAGAACACGGTTCATCCATTAACAAAACCTCTGGTTCTACAGCAAGCAATCTAGCAATACAAAGTCTTTGTTGCTGACCCCCTGACATGCCCATTGCAGAAGCATTTAACCGATCTTTCACCTCATCCCAAAGTGCCGCACCACGCAAACTTTTTTCTACTAATTCATCTAATACCTTTTTGTTATTCGTTCCATGAATTCGCGGCCCATAAGCGATATTGTCGTAAATAGACATTGGAAACGGGTTTGGGCGCTGAAATACCATGCCAACTCGTTTTCTTAATTCTACAACATCTGTATTTGGCTGATAAATGTTCACCCCATCAAGTTTAACTTCGCCTTCAATTCGAACGCTTTCAACTAAATCATTCATTCTATTTAAAGTTTTAAGAAAAGTAGATTTTCCACAACCAGATGGCCCAATGAGCGCAACAACTGTATTCTTCTCAACGTTTAAAGAAACGCCCTTTAATGCAAGACTCTCGCCATAATATAATTTTAAATTTTTTGCTGCTATCGTATATTCCATTTAGGAAACCTCCTAAGTAAATTCTACTTGCACTATATCACAAAATAACAATTGTATTTGTTATTAGGATGTTAATTTTTTGTTAAAATTTATATTATCCTCAAGTCTTTGCTATATCCAAAATAAAAAAATTTATATAAGATTTCAAAATCTACAAGAACGTAAAATAGGCAATGGTCGCGAAAACTTCTGCTGACCATTGCCTATTTTTTTGTTTAACTTTATCGAACAATCAGCACTGGATAAGGGCATGGGAAAAGACATACTGAAACAGATATATTCATATCTATTCTTCAACAGGCAAAACATTTAGATTTTGTTCCCGATAAAATCGAATGCAAAAAAACATAGCAATAATTGCTGTATAAATCATAAACCCACCAAAATCTTGTGCACAATCCATAAACGACGCGCCCCGCAATAAAACATCTCGTGTAAAACGATATACCCAAACTAAGGGAAAAAAGTTAGATAAAAGCTGCGCCCACTCTGGAAGAATCGGAATCGGGCCTGTCATCCCACCGAGAATAAAACCTCCAGGAATAAAAAGAATCATCCGACTTGCTGCAACTCCAGGATTTGCAGCATTCCAACCAAAAAGCAGACTCATCATCCCTGTAGAAATAACTAATAAAACAAGTGATAAAAGAAAAAGAAAAAAGTTTCCCGCGATCGTTAAATCCCCCACAACTCTCAAAATTGCCAGACCGACGATAATTGCTGTAATAAAGCAGCATCCATAAGGAACAATTCTCAATATTAAAGAAAAGGGAGTTTCTTCATAAAGTTGATGCTCCCACTTTTTCTCTAAGCGAAGCCTTGGCACAAGCCCAATCGTTGCAAAAACAAAAAACATTAGTGAAAAGAACATTAAAAAGCCAAGATTTTCACCATTCGCCGCTGAATCAGCCGGATTAAAAAGTTCTCTATCATGCAAAAGAATACTGCTATCTTGCATCATAGTCCCATTTACAGTCGCAAATTCTTCTATATTTTTTTGATTTTCCATTGCAATAAATTCATTTAATGCAGCTTTTAAATTTCCAGTCTGTGCAGCATTACTTTGGTCATAAAATACTCCAATACTTCCTGACGAATAGGTATAACGATTTTTTTCTAAATCATTTGGTAAATAAATAACCGCTACACTTTTATCGCGATAAAATAAACTTTTAGGTTCCACAGGCACATTGACAACATGTTGAATACCAATATAGGGAGATGCATCTAACCGCTTAATCAACTCTCGACTATATTTTGAATTATCTAAGTCAATTACTGAAACGCTTGCATCTTTGATGTAATTATTGGAAAAAACCATAGAAAAAACAATTGCTACGACAATAGCAACCATCAACGATACTTTTTCATAAGGCATTCCTCGTCCGGAAAAGAAAAATCCCAACTCATCTTTTAGTGAATTCATCTTTTGTCACCTCAACTGTCATGCCCGGCAAAATTCCATTTTCTCGCTCTGTATAAATTCTAACTTGGAATGCAGATAAATCCGCTTGTCCTTTTTCGCGCGTCATTTTAAGATCAGCAAAACCAGGAGCTGGCGTAATAAAGCGTACAGTACCTTCAATATCTTTTTTATCGGCTACAGTTTTTCCAATAACAGTATCCCCTTCGGCAAGCTTTACTGCCTGTTCTTCACTTAAGTAAATATCATAATAGCAACGTTTGCTTTCTAATAAAATTACGGGAACATTCGCTGCAACCATTTCACCTTCTTTCGCCAATACTTTTAATATCTTTCCATCTTCTGATGCCCTAAGAATTAACCGTTCTTTATTTACTTCTAATTCTCTTAATTCAGCCTCTAGAAATTGTTTTTGTCCAATAAGACTTTGAACATCATACTGTTTATTATCCAATTCACTTCTCGCTTGGGTAATAAGTGGTAAATTTAATTCGTCGGTATTTCCTGTATCATTCACACCAGCAAGTAAAGTTGCCAGTGATTGCTCTTCGCGTGCAACATTAGCCTGTGCAACATTTAAATTCATCTGTGCATTATCTAATTCTGATTGGGCAATCGCACCAACTGAAGCCAGCTCAACTTTTCGATTATAGTCCAATAGTTTATTTTCATAAGTTGCTCTAGCAGAATTTAAGGCTTCCCTTTGTTGATCAATTTGACGAAAACTTTGCTTCTCATTCGTATCCGTTTTTGCATAGCCAATTTTAATTGAACCATTTAAAGCATTTATTTGCGCATCAATTTGTGCAATTTGTGCTTTTATTTTTGCAATAGAAAGATCGATATCCGTACTATCTAGCACCATTAGAATATCTCCTTTCTTTACATTTTGCGCTTCCTTTACTGCTTCACAAGTTAAACGCCCGCCTACCGAATCAAAAGCGACTTTTACTTGTTCTGCTGTTAAAATTCCAGCTTTTTTTTCTACAGCTAAAGCAATCGCATCATTTCCTTTATAAAGTAAAATGATTCCTCCAATAAAAAATAAAGACAAAAGTACAATACCCATACGAAATGATTTTTTCTTTAAATCCATAGCTATCCCCTTTTTTATATAATTAGCCGACTAATCAATTAAATAAAATTGCTCCAATATAATATAAAAAATCTATATAAATAATTAGCTAACTAACTATCTATAGATAATAAAGTAGTTTTGATTCAAATGTCGTTTCCACTCCATTTGAATTCTAGTCATTAAATAATAATTATAGGACCTATCATATCAATTTTTCACAATTTTTTTTAATAGCTCAATTAAATTTTCTCGCTCAGTTTCCGAGAGTTTTCCCATTAATTTTGTTATTCTTAAATAATGTCCAGGTAAAATCTCATTCATGAAATTCCACCCCTTCTCAGTTAAACAAACTTTCTTTCCTCTTCCGTCCTCTATATCAGAAAAAGAATAGGTTAGTCCATCTCGTTTCATTCGACGCAGCATTGCACTAATCGTAGCACGAGTCACACCAACTTTTTCTGCTAAACTCGATGGTGTTATTCCTTCTTTCTGCGACTGATGTAGAATGATCATCACATGTAATTTTCCTTTAGACAATTGATAGTTTTTCTCTAAAACATCAATAACTGCATGCTGAATTTCATCCGCAGCCTGCAACACTTCTAGCATTGCAATTACCGCCGAAGGATTAATTTCCGGCATAATCTGAGCATGTTTTTCTAAAACTTTTTTGGATGGAATTGATCTTGTCATGATGGAAACCTCCGGTAAAATAGTTAGTCAACTAACTATGAGTATAGTAAAGTTTTTCTTTTTTGTCAAAGCGAGCAACCCAAATATTTTTCTCCTTTGCTAGAGTAAATTTCGCAATTTTTACGATAGTTGTATTTTCCCATACAATATATTACAATGAATTTAATAAAATACATAGACCATGAATTAAATATAAAAGGAGTGAAAATCCCATGGATGGAATTGTTCAATCTGCTTCTTTATATTCCTCTTATTTCAATCAAAAGGATGGATTGAATAAGAATCAAATCAATGCGCAAAGCGCATCAAAAAATCCTCCTAGTTTTAACGCTAGACAAGAACTTTTAGCAATAGCTTCCGCCCATAATCAGGCGCAAGTCAAACACATTATTGGACGTCTGGGAATCAAACTTAACCAAGCGAAAAAAAATTCCAGCAATTCTAATACCGCACGTCAAATTAAAGTTGTTATGGAAAAAGGCTCAGAAAAAATTAAAAATCTTAAAATTGAAGAAAAGAAAGCAAAACAAATAGCTCTTGCAAAAAGGCAACAAGAAATCGAAAAAGCAAAACAGCAAGAAGAGGAATTAAGACTGCGCAAAACCAATCGCAAAACCAAAGAACTATCCGATGTAAAAAACGCTGATACCAGCGGTGATAGTAATGGTATAGCCCCAGTATCTCTTCCAACTCTATCAGCTCTTGATACTCAGTCAGCGAGCGGAGGCAATGTCAATATATTAACAACATCAGAATCAATTTCAACCGATAGTACAACGAGTGGTATCTCCGTTTAAATAAAAAATCCGCGTGAAAACACGCGGATTTTTTTATTCATAGGCAATTAACATTGAAATATTTTCATTTTCAAGAATTTCACGAACTTTTGCTAAATCCTTTTTGCCCGCTGGATTTACCTCTGACAATTTATACTCCAACTGCAAGTTATCCCATTTATATTTTCCCATAATATGATAGCCTAGCAATTCCACTTTAGCATTGGGAGCAAACCTTTTCAATATCTGTGCCAACGTTTTTATTTCTGACAATGAATCATTCACCGTTGGTACAACGACATATCTTACGATAACTGGAGCATGTAAAGCGGCATATTGCAAGTTTTCTAATATCGTCACATTATCTGTTACCGTTAAATATTTATGCGTATCTATGTTCGCAGCCTTTAAAGAAAATAGAATCTGATCGCAATAGGGCAAAACCTTTTCAAGTGCTTCCTTCGAATAAAATCCAGCCGTATCAAGCGTTGTATGAATTCCTGCTTGTTTACATTTTCTTAAAAGTTCAGCTACAAACTCTGCCTGTAAAAGCGGCTCACCACCACTAATGGTAATGCCGCCATTAGTGGACTGATAAAAAGATTCATACTGCTTGTAATCACTAATGACTTCATCCACGGTTATCGTCTTTTCACCCGCTTGCCAGGTATCTGGATTATGACAAAACGCACAGCCTAGTCCGCATTTTGTTAAAAATAATACATAACGAATACCTCTGCCATCTACTGTACCAAAGGTTTCCTTTGAGTGATAATACCCAACAAGATTAGACTGCGTCATAGAAAGTCCTGCGAATCACTTCTAATTGATGTGCTTTACTCAATTTCACGAAATTAACCGCATAACCAGAAACGCGAATCGTAAGTTGTGGATATTTTTCCGGCTCTTGCATTGCCGCTTCTAACAACGAACGATCAAATACATTGATATTGATATGGTGTCCTTTTAATAAGGAATAACCGTCTAGCAAAGCAACGAGGTTTTTCCTGCGTTCTTCAGCAGTCTTGCCCAAGGCTCCTGGTACGATGGAGAAAGTATAAGAAATACCGTCACGGCAATCGCTATAAGAAATATTTGTTACCGATTTCATCGCCGCCAATGCTCCATGTTGATCACGTCCATGCATAGGATTTGCCCCAGGTGCAAAAGCTTCACCAGCTTTACGCCCGTCTGGAGTAGCTCCCGTTTTCTTGCCATACATAACATTCGAAGTAATCGTAAGCACAGATAAAGTATGCTCTGCATTACGATATGCAGGATGCTTTCTAAGTTTTGTAATAAATTCATGCGTTAATTCTTTTACCATACTATCAACGCGTTCATCATTGTTCCCATACTTAGGGAAATCACCCTCAATTGCAAAATCTTTTGCAATTCCATTTTCATCACGAATTGCTTTTACTTTCGCGTAGCGAATCGCACTTAAAGAATCTACTGCAACGGATAATCCTGCTACACCAAACGCCATCAAACGTTTTACTTCGCTATGATGAAGCGCCATTTGTCCCGCTTCATATGCATGACGATCATGCATGAAATGAATTAAATTCATCGTGTTTACATATAACTCTGCCAACCATTCTAATACCTCAGAATAATTTTTACGCACTTTATCGTAATCCAAATATTCATCTGTCAAGATTGGCATCGATGGTGATAATTGTTCAGCTGTATTTTCATCTTTACCACCATTGATTGCTAATAATAAAGATTTTGCTAAATTTGCCCGTGCGCCAAAGAATTGCATTTGTCCGCCAATTTGCATTGCAGATACACAGCAGGCAATTCCATAATCATCGCCGTAAATTGGACGCATAATTTCATCATTCTCATATTGAATTGCACTTGTATCAATCGAAACCTGCGCACAAAACTTCTTAAAATTTTCCGGTAATTTATCTGACCATAATACAGTTAGATTCGGTTCTGGTGCTGGGCCAAGGTTATATAACGTATGCAAAATACGGTAAGAACTTTTTGTTACCATGCTACGGCCATCTTGACCAATTCCACCGATAGATTCGGTTACCCATAACGGATCACCAGCAAATAATTCGTTGTATTCTGGGGTTCTAAGCATTCTTGCCAAACGAAGTTTAATGACAAATTGATCCATCAATTCTTGTGCTGTTTCTTCTGTTAAAATACCCTTTTTCAAGTCGCGTTCAATATAGATATCTAAGAACGTAGAAACACGGCCAATCGACATTGCCGCTCCATTTTGTTCTTTAATTGCGGCTAAATAACCAAAGTATACAGCTTGGACTGCTTCTTTTGCATTTCTTGCTGGCCTTGCAATATCACAGCCATATTCTTTTGCCATAGCAATCATATCTTTAAGCGCTTTTATTTGCTGAGCAATTTCACTACGGCTACGCAACGTTTCTTCATCCATAGGTTTATCAAATAAAACATCCAAATCACGTTGTTTTTTTTCAATAAGAACATCAATTCCATAGAGAGCAATACGACGATAATCGCCAATAATTCTCCCTCTACCATACGCATCAGGAAGACCTGTAATAATTCCTAATTTACGAGCCTTGCGCATCTCTGGAGTATAAACACTAAATACTGCACTATTATGCGTAGTTGCATGATTCGTGTAAATCTCTTTAATTTCAGGGCTTAGTGTATAGCCATATTCACTACAAGCCTGCTCAGCCATACGTTCTCCACCGTTTACAACAACACCACGGCATAATGGTTTTTCCGTCTGAAGTCCCAAAATCACTTCATTCTCTTTGTCAATGTATCCAGCTTTATGCGATACAATCTTAGAAACTTTCGTTGTATCTACATCAAGAACACCACCTTTTTCGTGTTCAAGTGCTAATAAATCCAGACATTTATCCCATACTCTTTTTGTTTTATCAGTAATCCCTGCTAAGAAATCTGCGTTGCCATCATAAGGCTTATAATTTGCTTGAATAAAATTTCTTACATCAATAATTTGTTGCCATCTACCCTCATTAAAACCTTGCCAATATTCAAAATCCATGAAAACCACCCTTTCCAATCTTAGCTATATTTAGAATACCTTGTTTATCATATAGAAAGACCCCCTGAGCAAAATATAAAACTCCATGCCCAGGCGGTCGAATTCTCTCACCATATAGTTCACGTGATCATCTACCACGCTATATCCGCCAATCCATATTCCATTTCACTTAAAAACTCTTTATTAAAATTGACTCATGGTACAAAAAAACCATCTAAGCATAAACGAAAAATGCCCAGACGGTCGGCTTCTATTTTACAATATAGTCCATGTGGTGCTCCACTTATCCGTCAGTCCTATATTGCCTGTCATATGAATTATTTATTATAACAATTTTGATTATACATATAGCTAATAATATTGTCAAGCAAAATTTAGTACCTGGTAATAATAATTTTAGCACCTGGTTTTAATAGTTGCAAAAACTTTTTCATATATTTTTTTGGAATACTCACACATCCCGCTGTAGGTTCCTTAGTTTCAACATGTAAAAAAACTGCTGAACCAGCTCCTCTCACAATCGGCTGAGTATTATATTCAATTACAATTGCATAAGTATAACTTTCTTTATAATTGCATAAATGTTCCTCTGAAATCCAATCTTTATCAGCAATATCACTTCTCACATATCGATTATAATACTTAGAATTTATATCATCGACCCACACATCTTTTTCATCGAGTTCTTTATAGGGAATTTTTGTTCCAGGATTTTTTTCTACGCCAAAAGCTAAACCAAGATCATATACACCAATTGGCGTTTTCCCATCGCCTTCATGTTTATCCGTCGTTAGCCCATTTCTTCCAATGTAACCGCTCGTCTGCCATTTTTCAATCCAATGACTTTTATTATTTTTTTCATAAAAACCTACTTTAGCCAGCGTCTCTTTTGCCCGCACTAATACAATTTGATCACTTTTATCTAACAATGTACCTGCCTCAACTTCTGTTGCAAAAAATGAAGCGCATATCGCAAATAGTGCTATCTCTTCTGATAAAACCTTCTTCATCAGTCCTCACACCTTTTCTTTTATGCTGTTATTCCACCATCAATACTCCAGGCTGCACCTGTTACAAAAGCAGCTTTTTCAGATACTAAAAAAGCGATAGTTTCTGCCACCTCTTCTGGAGTTCCAATCCGCCCCAGTGGATACACATCACACATCGCTTTTAACTGCATAGATTCATCTACATTTTGAATAAATTGTGCTCGCGTCATTGGCGTATCAATATCAGCCGGACATACACAGTTTACCCGAATACCTTCTGCCGCAACTTCTAACGCTAAAGCCTTTGTAAATAGTGTTACAGCTCCCTTTGAAGCACAATAAGCACTACAAAGATAATTCCCTTTTAAGCCTGCATCTGAAGACACATTAACAATAGAGGCAGTGCCATCTTTCGCAAGTAACGGCAAACATTCCTTACACATAAAATATGTTCCTTTTACATTCGTATCCATGACAGCTAAAAAATCTTCTTCCGTCATATCGCCAATAGATTTTTCAAGATAAATGCCCGCACTGTTCACCAATGTATGTATCTGTCCATAACTTGCATCTATTTTTTTAGCTAACCGCTTGCATTCGCTGACTTTACTAACATCACCAGAAAAGAATGCAGCGTTTTCCCCAAGCAATTTTACTGCCAGCTTTCCCCTCGTCTCTGACCGACCAATGAGAACGATTTGATATCCGTCGCGCAATAAGCATTTTGCAGCAGCAAGCCCAATTCCTGAAGTTCCCCCTGTGATTACCGCAACTTTTTTTTCCATCATTGACTGCCTTTCAAATCTGTAAATCTATAGCCAACACCACGTACTGTTTCAATTGCTTCTGCTAACTGAGATTCAATACTAAGCTTTGCACGTAAATGACGCACATGTACATCTACAGTTCTCGTATCTCCATAATATTCATATCCCCATATTTTATCCAGTAGTTCTTCACGAGAATATGCCCGATCAATATTCGTAATAAACAACTTCAGTAATTCATATTCTTTTGGGGTCAATTCTATCTGTGTTCTTCCAATAAATGTTTTATATGTGCTAAAATTCATTTTTAAATTGCCGACTTTAAATTCACCAACAACTGTCGTATCTTTATTACTCCTTCTGAGTACTGCTTTAATTCGCGCAATTAACTCTCTTGGGCTAAAAGGTTTCGTTAAGTAATCATCCGCTCCTAATTCTAAACCAAGAATTTTATCAATTTCTTCATTTTTTGCTGTCAGCATAATAATCGGAATACTGGATGTCTTTACATCTCCCTTTAATCTACGGCATACTTCCAGTCCATCCAATTCAGGCAACATTAAATCTAAAAGGATTAAATCCGTCTTTAAGCCAACTTCTTCTAATGCACTTTTTCCATTATCCGCAAGTCTTATAATATAACCGGCTTTCTCTAAATTAAATTTTAATAATTCACGAATCGATTGTTCATCATCGACAATAAGGATTTCTTGCTTCATCTTACACGACCCCTCATGATATTATTATCCCAATACACAATAAAAGCCAGATCTCGCGACCTGACTTTTATCATAAATTATGCATTTACAGCGTCTTTAAGACCTTTACCTGCTTTGAAAACAGGGTTTTTCGATGCAGGAATTGTAATTTCAGCACCAGTTTGTGGATTGCGGCCTTTTCTTTCTTCACGTTCTTTAACTTCGAAAGTACCGAAACCAATTACTTGAACTTTGTCATTTGCTACTAAAGCTTCTTCTACGCTAGCAAATAGCGCATTCACCGCTTTTTCAGCATCTTTTTTCGTTAAGCCAGCTTTTTCAGCAACGCTAGCTACTAATTCAGTTTTATTCACAAACATATCCTCCTCATGAAATGATTACGATTAGCTTTATTCGCTGTTTATTTGCCTATTCCTCTTTCTTTTAAAAAATTTTACAAAAAAAACCGTGATATTACATCAAAAATGTGACTTTCGCCTCATTCCAGTACTTATCAAGCTCTTCTAACGCTGTTTCCTTCCATGATTTTCCTTCATCTTTCAACTTATTTTCAATATAAGAAAATCTTTTAACAAATTTATTATTTGTCGAATTTAATGCAATTTCAGCATCTACTTTTAGAAATCTTGATAAATTTACAATTGAGAATATCACATCACCCAATTCTTCTTCTACTTTTTTTGGATCAGACAACGCGATAGCTTCTTTTAATTCTTTAATTTCTTCCTCTATTTTATCCCAAACTGGGGTAATATTATCCCAATCAAAGCCAACTTTTGCAGCTTTATGTTGTAATTTATATGCACGCATTAATGATGGTAAATCTTTTGGCACACCATCAAGAATATGCGTACGTTCTTTTGCTTTTTCTTTGCGTTTAATTTCTTCCCAGTTCAATACAACTTCACCAGCATCACGTACTGTAACATCACCAAAAACATGGGGATGACGACGAATTAATTTTTCTGTAATTCCATCAATCACATCTTGCATCGAAAAAACCCCTGTTTCTTCTGCCATACGTGCATGAAACACAATTTGTAAAAGCAAATCCCCCAACTCTTCACATAAGAGCTCCGCATTTTCAAAATCAATTGCCTCTACTACTTCATATACCTCTTCAATTAGATTTCGCCTTAACGAACGATGTGTTTGCTCAATATCCCATACACATCCGCCGGGTGAGCGAAGTCTTGCCATTACATCCGTAAGCGGAGCTAAATCAAAACATTCTTGCGATTGTTTATACGGAGGAATATAAAGGCTTGTCAAGTGATCAATTCCTGTTTGCCGATCTAATTCATACAATGCTATCTCTATTATTTTTTCATTTGGCAACCCTAAATTTTGAATTAATGTGACTTTAAAATCATCTGGATAAATTTCCATTAAGCTTAATTTTGTATCCGATGCAACTTGACTGTTATACACCTGCGTAATCACAATCCCATTTTCTGTACTACAAACCAATCGATCAATGTCCTTGCTATCAATTACGGTAAGACCTTCAATCGGATCAATTCCTAATCTAACATACAAGACTTCAATAAAACTCATTCCAGCTAAAATATTAACTTTTACCTTTAGTTTTTTACCTAATTCGCGAATCAAAACTACTGTTTTTTCAGCAACCAGCGGACTGCCTGGAACAGCGTATACAATATTTTCTCCGCATTGTGCACGACTTATGCAATCATTTGCAATCGTTTGATAGACCTCTTCAAAGGTCTCTTTTGTATTATACACATAATCATATGAGTTAAACTGAACACCTCTAGCTTGCATTTCCTCCACGGTTGGATGTTTCGCAGTTCTAAGCAAAAGCGTTTCAGCCGATGTTATTTTATCCCACGTTTCCATCGTAATATACCCAAATGATCCCGGTCCAAGTCCAACAATCGTTATTTCTCCCATTTCTAAATCTTGAATTACAAAAGTAATTCATCCTCCTAACCAAAATAAATGCATATTTCATTATATTCTATATAGTTAAAAAATCAAATTATACAATGATCAAGATTAAAAATATTAAACTAAAGATTTTTTTCCGAGTCATAATACATTCCCCATCTGTGCCTAATCTCCGTCATAATATCCATTACATCAAGCGTATTGGTAAGCAGCATATCTTTTTTTCTTGAAATGATTGCTTCTTCCATGTCCTCCATTTCATACTGCAATGCATCTGAGCGCTTTCCAGCAACTATTGTTTCTATGGTTCCCGACGATGTATATACAATTTTCTCTTCATCAGCTCTTGGATATTCCATGATTTCAATATATCCCTTTTCAAAAGCAATCACCGCTCTTTTATGCAATGTTAATGCAATCGTTGCCATCTCGGCTCGTTCATCCACTCCACTTTCAGCAAATCTTATTTGAGAAAGAATTTGCTTAGGTTTAATAGACATAAAATATCTCGCTAATGAAATTGCATACACGCCAATATCAAGTAATGCCCCACCTGCTAAATTTTTATTTAAAAAACGACTTGTCATATCATACTCTCAATAACTGCCAAAATTTAATTGTATCATTCTTACTGCTCCAAGCATCCCTGAAGCTATAAATTCCTTTAGCTTTTTATAAAGCGGCATATGATAAATTGTCATAGCTTCAGCTAAAATTACCCCTTTCTCCTTTGCCAAATTTACTGCTTTTTTTAATTCTGCATTGTTTAACGTAATAGATTTTTCGCATTATGATATAACCAATTTTTTGTCAATTAGAATTAAATAAGGCTGTTAAACGGGATAATCCCTTATAACAGCCTTATTTATCTCTTCTATCAAATTAAGCGCATTTTTTCTAATACTCTACTAACACTTTTCCCAACTTTAGGGATGCTTTCAATCTCATTTTTTGTAACTCCACCAATTAACAAAATAAAAATTGTATAAATAACTCCGCCACTTATGATTGCTCCCATAGTCGATATTGTATTTCCCCAAAACTCTCTCATCAATGCATCATAGGAAACAAATACTGCTATACTCATCATCACCGTTGCCACCATCACTTTAAAAATAGATTTTAATTCAAGAGCTTTACCAACATAACGATAAATAAAAAATAAATTTAACAGTGCCGCTGTACCAAAATCTGCATTTGTCGCCCAAGCAGCACCTTCAATTCCCCATGATGAATTTGCCGTTAGCGTCCAGCTTAAAATCACTTTTACAAATGCTGCAATAATCATATTAATTAAAGGAATCGTCGTATGACCTAAACCTTGTAATATTCCTGTTGTTACTTGCCCAATTCCTAATAAAACAACGCCGAATGAAAGTACAGCTATACAACTGCTAGCATTTGGCGTAGCATATAACATTTCAGAAATTGGCATCGCTAATAAATATAAACCAGCAAAGCTTGGAATCATCAATAAAATTGCCATCCGAAGCGCTGTTACCGTTCGCAGCGTAATCCCATACCGATCTTTAAGCGCCACAGCTTCTGAAATTGCCGGCACAAGACTGGCGGCAAGAGATGCAGTTAAAATTGTCGGCAGATTGACTAATGAAACTGCCATACCTGTTAAATACCCAAAGAGTTCTGTTGCAACTTCAACACTATAACCAGCATTCTCCAATCTTGCTGGAACGATAAATAAATCAATACTCGCCGTAAGCGGCAACATAATATTTGCTAATGATACAGGGAGTGCAAGAATGACCATCCTCTTAATAATAGAATAACTAGACTCTTGCACAATCTCGCGATTTTGCATTTTCAACTGTTCTTTATGTATAATTCTGTGTCGCCAATAATAGTAAAGAAGTACGATTACGCCTGCTGCTGCGCCTGGTGCTGCTCCAAAACTTGCCCCAGCTGAAGCATACGCTAATCCATAGGGCAAAAGTACAATTGCCAAAGCTATCATCACAACGACGCGAATCGCTTGTTCAACAATTTGCGATATGGCCGTTGGTGTCATCATCTGCATTCCCTGAAAATAGCCACGATAACTTGATAAAATCGTAACGAAAAAAATTGCTGGTGCAAGTGCAGCAATTGCATAATAGGCGCGTTCATCACGTACAATCTGTGCATCAACCAGCCATCCCGCTCCATAATACAATAACCAGCTAAAGAACAAGCCTGTTACCATCATCAATTTTAATGATAAGCGAAATATTCTATTTGCTCCTATGTAATCTTTTAATGCTAATTTTTCCGCTGTTAAGATCGAAATAGCTACAGGAATTCCTGCAGAAGATACACTTAGTGCCAATTGGTAAATTGGATAAGCCATCTGATATAAACCTATACCTTCACCACCGAGCATTCTCGATAGAATGATTCGATTTACCGAACCAATAATCTTAACAACGATCCCTGCAATCGTTAATATTAATGCCCCTTGAATAAATCTATGTTTCACACAATATCACCCTCTTTTCGCCAACAACTAAAAAGGGATACTGTAAAATAGATTTTCATTTCTAATTTCACAATATCCCTGCTACAACTTTTACATTGCCATTTGTTTTCCCAAAAATCCTGCGGCTGTTTCCGCTAACTTTAATTCAACATCTCCCATTTTGACATTTGGCTGCTTTGTACAAATGATTACCGCGCCAATTGCATCTCCTTCTACAATGATCGGTGCAATTACTTCGGATGACAATTTAAAATTTTCTATTTCATCATCATCAATGTCAATTGGGCAAATTCTGCCTTTATATTCAATTGGATTATTGATAAGTACGGCTTTACGGTCTTCCATGATTTTTTCGACCAACGTACTTAATCCTTTATTTAAAAATTCCTTTTTTGCCGTCCCCGCCACTGCTACAATTTCATCGCGGTCAGCAATTAAAACGATGTGTCCAATTGATTCGTATAAAGAATCACAATATTCTTTTGCAAAGTCACCTAGTTCATTTACTGGAGAGTATTTCTTTAAAATTACTTCGCCATCTCGATCCACATAAATCTCTAATGGATCACCTTCACGAATCCTTAGGGTACGGCGAATTTCCTTCGGAATAACCACCCTTCCCAAATCATCAATTCTTCTTACAATGCCTGTTGCTTTCAAATATTATCCCCCCTTTTCAACACCTTCTGACATTCGATTCCAATAATAGTATATATCTGCATATTGAAATTTATTCATCGTATTGAAAAGAGATCCTGTTACTTTTTCTTCTCTGTTACGGCTAAAGTAATCAATATTTTCGTCACATATTTCAAAATATTTTTTGCATAATTTTGCGTTAGCCGCATACGAATAATTTCTGGCGGCCCAGGAACAACTTTTATAAATGCTGCAAATAAAGCTTTTAATTTTATTATATTTTCCATCTCTACGTTCGGCACATCGCTAAAAATAAACTCAATCTGCATCGGTTGCTGAATAATAGATTTTAAACCTAAATGCCGCGCAATATTTTTTATGCGCGCAACAGTCAATAAATTCATTACCTCTTCTGGCGGTTCTCCAAATCGGTCAATCAATTCATCTAACAACTGTTCTAAATGCTGTTTATTTCGAATTGCTGCAATACGCTGATATATTTCTATCTTATGCATCGCATCAGCAATATAATCCCCCGGTAAATATGCTTCTATCTTTAAATCAATCATAGGCTCTTCATAGCCTTTCACCGGTTCACCTGTTTTCTCCTCTTGAATTGCCTCTTCTAATAATCGACAATACATTTCAAAACCAACACTAGCAATATGCCCATGTTGTTGTGCCCCAAGCAGATTCCCAGCACCACGGATTTCCAAATCACGCATCGCAATTTTAAACCCTGCCCCAAGTTCAGCAAACTCTTTAATCGCCTGTAATCTTTTTTCTGCAACTTCGGTTAATACTTTATCCGCTTGATAAACAAAGTATGCAAATGCCATATGATTCGATCTGCCAACACGCCCGCGCATCTGATAAAGCTGCGAAAGACCAAAACGATCCGCATCGTAAATAATAATTGTATTCGCATTCGGGACATCAAGTCCATTTTCGATAATACTCGTTGCAACTAAGATATCATCTTGCCCTTCATAAAAATCTAACATAACTTGCTCCAATAGTTCTTCTGCCATTTGTCCGTGTCCAACTTGAATTTTTGCATCAGGAAGCATATTCGCAAGATAATTACTCATCTTATCAATGGTTTCCACACGGTTATAAACAAAATATACCTGTCCACCACGCTTTAGTTCTCGCTTGATTGCATCGCGAATAATCGTATCATTATTCTCAACCACATACGTTTGAACTGGGTAACGTTCTTCCGGCGGCGTTTCAATGATACTCATATCCCTTGCCCCGACAAGTGACATATGGAGTGTTCTAGGAATTGGAGTCGCACTCAACGTTAACACATCTATTCCATGACTCCACTTTTTCAGTTTTTCTTTTTGAGCAACACCAAATCTCTGTTCTTCATCAACAATGAGTAACCCCAAATCTTTAAACCTTACTTCTTGATTTAAAATTCGATGGGTACCGATTAAAACATCGACTTGACCAGTCTCCAGTTTCGCCAGCGTTTCTTTTTGCTCTTTCGCCGTTCTAAATCTACATACAACATCAACTACAGGACCAAAACCAGCAAAGCGATTTTGAAAAGTCTTAAAATGTTGCTGCGCTAGAACTGTAGTTGGTACTAAAACCGCAACTTGCTTTCCACTCATGACCGCTTTAAACGCCGCCCGAATTGCCACTTCCGTTTTTCCAAAACCAACGTCACCACAAAGCAATCGATCCATTGGTCGAGGTTTTTCCATATCAGCTTTAATCTCTTCAATCGCCGCCAATTGATCCGGCGTTTCTTGATAGGGAAAAGCCTCTTCAAACTCTCTTTGCCATGGCGTATCAGCTTCAAAGGCAAAACCAGTCTCCGTTTTTCGTTTTGCATAGAGCTGAATTAATTCCTTTGCCATATCTACAACGCAAGCTTTTGCTTTAGCTTTGGCTTTTGTCCACTCCGTACCACCCATTTTATGCAGACGTGGCACTTCTCCTTCTGAACCAATATATTTTTGCAACAAATGTACTTGATCCGTTGGCACAAATAATTTATCATCGCCGCCATAACGTATATGCAAATAATCGCGATTCATTCCGCCAACTTCAATTGTTTCTACACCGATATATTTGCCGATTCCATGATTTACATGAACAACATAATCACCAATATTAATGTCACGGAAATAGGTTATTTTCTCTCCTTTTGCCGCGCGTGGCAACGCACGTTTTTTCTGCCTGCCGAAAATATCTTTTTCCGTAAGAACAACTAAATTTGCTTGTGGCAATTCAAAACCATTATTTAACGTTCCTAAACAGATATACACAGCCGAATCAACAAAATCAGATTTCCCATCAAATACGATAGATGGTATCTTCTGCTCATTTAAAGAAGCACGCATAGATTCTACTTTCTGTGCACTTGTCATAAATAAAATCGGTTTCATCTTGCGTTCAAGCCAGCCATTAAGCTCACTTACCAATAAATCCATCTGCTTATGATACGGTGTTGCTGCTTTTGCAAGGACACTGATAATTTCGCTTGGCTCTGCATTTGGTGTTTTCTGTAATAATAAAGATAAATACATGACATTATGTTGCTTCGCTAAAGCAATAATTTCATGCCAGTTAAACATATGCTTCTTTAATTCAGGATTTTCTTTCACTAAAGAAGTAATTTGTTCCCGAATACGTGATGGTTCATCAAATATAACCGTCACTTGCTCCTCTAAATATGCCAGAAACATTTCTGGCTTGCCTGTATTATCTGTCTGCATCAATGGCAAAACATCAGCATTCGTAATGTTTTGCAAGGAACGTTGCGTCGTTAAATCAAATTCTCGCAAAGAATCTATCTCATCACCAAAAAACTCCATACGAATCGGCAGTTGACGATTAATCGGAAAAATATCAACAATGCCGCCTCGCGCACTAAATTGACCAATACTATCTACTTGCTCCACACGTTCGTATCCTAGTTCAACAAGCTTTTTTAATACCCTCTCTCGCTCTATTAATAAACCAATAAAAAGCGATAAACTTGATTTTTCAAATTCTTGTTTTGACAAACCTTTTTGTACAGCAGCGGCTGCACTTGCTAAGACAATAATCTTTTCCTTACGAATTAGTCGCCCTAAAACATCCATTCGTTTTGCTGCCAGTGCCATGCTCTTTGCTGCAGCAGAAAAAGTAACCATATCAAGTGCTGGCAATTCTAAAACTGCGGTATCAGGAAGCAACATAGATAAATCAGCCTGCAAAGCTTCTATAGATTCTTTCGTATTTGTTAAAATAATCGTCGTGCGTTGGTTTTCTTTAAAGCAACTTGCTAAAACCATACTTTTCTGCGAGCCTGACAATCCATAAATTAAACTTTCTGCATGATCCTTTGCAAAGCAATTTACCACTTTAGCAATTGATTTGTCTCGCTTAACTAGCTCAAACAGCTTTTCCATTTTTACACCTCACCCATGCCAAAAGGGGCTTTAGCTATCGCTAAAGCCCTATCATATATATGCAAATTTCTCTTTTTTTAGAACTATCTCAATGTAATAAGTTTAGTCCGTTTACCGGAAATGAAGTAGCCTGATCCTGTACATCATCCAACCCCAGTTCTTTAATACATGCATCGCATAACGACTGTACATCCATCGTATCGGATAATGTATCAACACTAATTATAGCTTTCCGTTCATCACCAGTCAAGCAATCAAAGCCAAGCTTTTTTTCATCCACTACCGCTAGTTCAATTTCATCAATATCCGCGCCACAAATTTCACAATGATAACATATTTTCATTGTACTCTCCTCAATTATTTAAGATTATTGCAGGATTCATCAATACACCATCACGCTCTACTTCAAAATGTAGATGCGGACCTGTAGAATTTCCCGTACTTCCCATCGTAGCAATCGTTTCCCCCGCTTTTACAATACTATCTGTTTCGACCAAAATAGATTGTAAATGTCCATATAACGTAGTATACCCTTGTTTATGTTCAATTATAATTGTGTTACCATAACCAGAGATCCACCCAGTAAAACTTACTTTTCCATCTTTTGCCGCTAAAATTGGTGTTCCTAAGTCATTTGCTATATCAACGCCATTATGATTTCTTCCTCCACGTGCTCCAAACTCTGACGTTACTACCCCATGTGTAGGTGCAATAAACTGTGATATATTCGCCCGTGATACTGGAACTTTCTCTTCATCATGCTTATTCTTATACTGCTCCATTTCTGCATTCGCAGGCAATGCAGGCTCCTCAGGAGCAAGTTCTTCTACTGCTTCAACTTCCATAAGCGGTTCATGCAACTGTTTTGACTCTGGCGCTTGTTGCAATAAACACCAAGTAATACCTGCAAGAAAACTAAACGCAAGTAAAACACATAAAAATTTTTTATAGTTAACTTTTTTTAATGTCATAGAATCGCCCACCTATTTTTTTACAAATTTTAGATACTATAATTATCCTTAACGGGAAAAAGAAATTTTATGCAAAAAAAATCTACTGCACTAAACACTCACCATGTTTAGCTACAGTAGATTTTCATCTTATAATAATATACAACCACTGACTCAGGGAAAGTTTTTACTCCCACCTTAAATCACTACCTAAAATAAATCCCTTTCGATATTTTGACGACGCTCTTCAATCAATTCTTCTATATATTCATCCTTAGTTTTGTCAAGATAACGCTGAGCAATAAGATTTGGAATTGTAATGCCAACAGCAACACTAATAATAATAAGTACAGCAGTAACACCATTTTGAATCGCAACCAGTAGTGCCACCGTATCCAATTCTTTTATATTAATAATAGCAAAAAGTAAGCGATAAAGTAACACGCCTGGAATAAGCGGAATAACGGATGGTATCGAAAGTACATAGGCTGACGTATTTAGCCAATGCGTAGATTTCATCGTAATAAGACCTACTACAACTGCACCAATAAATGATCCTGCTACTTGACTCATTCCAAGTTCAAAAGCAAAAAAATTACGTAGACATACGGAAATAATCCCACCAATCACTGTCATGATTAATAAGCGAGGTGGCACATTGAAAATAATGGAGAAACCAGCTGCTGCAATCGCAGCAAAAATTGCATGAGAAAGATAAATACTGTCCGGTACAACGTTGAGTGTTGTAAAATCAGCAACATTTGCAATGCGAATTGCAAGAATAATTCCAAAAGTCATACTTGCGACAATAAGCAATGTATTGATACTACGCGTTGTTCCTGCCGCTATATAATTATTGAGCATATCATCGACAGCATTGATAAGTGGAATCCCTGGGATAATAAATAACGTACAAGCAATCATTGGATACCAAGGCGTAACTGATCCTGAAATAAATTGCGTAAGATAAGCAAGAAAAGTGGCTACAAATGCAGCAATAGAAATTCCTGCATAGGGATTCACACCCCATTTATTACAAAGGCTTCTCACCCAAAATCCGCTAGAAGCACAAATCATTGTCCAAAAAAATGCCGCCCAATCACAGCCAAATAACTTACCGAAACTTCCACAAGCAAGACCTGCTCCTAAGACAGATAAAAGTGGCGAATAATTTCGTCTAAGTTTTCTAATTCTCATAAGTTCAGCTTCGTATTCATCCAACGTATAGTTTCTCTCCAACGCATGCCAAGAAAGTTTTATAAGTGCAGAGATAACTGTCATATTCACACTATGGTGCTGACATTTACGAAACTGTGTGTAAGAATGATCTCCGTCACTTATATTAAGCATAATCGTCGTACACGTAATATGTAAGTGAATTTTCCGCTTTGGAATTCCCATATAGGCAGCTACGCGTTTCATATCCCGCACAATGCGATTTGTGTCCGCCCCACTTTCCATAAGCATCTGCCCCGTTTGTAACAAAAGATGCATTTTTCGCTCAATTTCAGCGTAGGGTTCTTGTAATACCTGTTCGTCAATCATCATAATCATTAATGACTCCTTTTAATCGTATCTAATTCATATAGATTGTAACAACCTCATATTTACAATAAATTATTTTGTTTTAAATATATTTATATTTTCCTCTAATGCATCTGATATCGTTTTCAGCTTCGTTGCATCTTCTGAAATATCACCAATGGTATCATTGATTTCTGTTGTCGAAGCAGAAGTTTCTTCTGTAATCCATAAGCAACGTTGCACTAATCTCTTCGATTAAATGCGCTGAATTATTCGATTTCTCCACTAATTTTTGAATTTGTAATGCTACTACGGCAAATGCTCTGCCTTGTTCCCCTGCAGGTACTGCCTAAATTGAAGCATACAAAGATAATAAATTCGTTTCCTCCACAATGGATGTAATCAAGGCAGTTGCATTTTTTGTTTTTGTCGCCGCTTTGCTTGTTTGATGCGTTTGTTCATAAATATCCTCAATAGTGATTTAGCTTTTTCATTAATTATATAAAACTTTTCATTTTTTCTTAAACCTTCTTACTTTATCTTATCAATTTCTTTGTATTTCCAAATAAAAATAAGCAGCAGAACAAATTCATTATTTCTAAAAAATTTGCTTTGCTGCTTATTGCGAATCAAAAAACATGATATCGCGCCTCCTCTATAAAGTAACTAAAAAATTATATCTTAATGAAAATTTTTTAGTAACTTTATTGTACAAAAAACAGTACTACTTTCAAATAAATATATCGACTCATTTTTAATCTAAATCAATATTTCTTACATAATTTGAGGCATGTTTTAAAGTTATAGTTTCCGTTTTATTTAAAAAAGTTAAATCTGATTCACTACGCATAGAGATAATATGATAACTGTCACAATGCATACATTCCAAAACCAGATTATCCCCCATAATATCGGCTCTGAATTCTTCTTTTCCACATGGGCATATCACATTTCCCTGTTCGACCATATCATGTACTTTATTTAGCACGTCTAAAACCAACTGTTGTTTTTCAATTTTTTCTGGAACTTCATTACAAGAAGTTTTTTCAAAGGCCAATTTATTAAAAGTTAATATCTCTTCAATATATTTTCGCTTACCAATATACCCAAGTTCAAAATAATCCTTTTCACAATAAATTTTTCGAATTGTAAAGTTCTTTATATCTTTCAACTTTATTAAATGTTCATGTACATTTTCACAAACACCACAAGGAATTCTTAATCTAAATCTATTAGAATCATCACGCACTAATGTCGCTTGAATATGGTTACAGCTACATTTCAACATACTGACCTTATTCCGTGATAAAAAATAAGAAATATCATGAATCTCAATTTTTCCACAACGTTGACAATATAATGCAATCGACAAAGCAGCATGAATCAGCATGCAACTCACTCCTTTCTTGATTGATAGATTCGCCATATAGCAAAGAATTCCTTCTTGAAAATAATTCATAAAAATAGGAGAATGCTTCTCATCATTCTCCTATTTTTAGTGTGAAATTAGTAAACAACATTACCCTATCATCAATTCTTCTTTATGACCATCAAGATAACTGGCAACCATTTCACATAATGTAATAATATCAAATGGTTTTGTAATATACGCATATGCACCAAGTTCTTTGGCTTTTGTAACTAAATCAAGCTCACCATAAGCAGTCATCATGATAACTCTACTTGCCATACCTATCTCTTTCAACTCTTGTAGAGTTGCAATCCCATCCATACCAGGCATTTTCATATCCATTAAAATCAAACTAGGTTTTAACTTTTTTACAGTCTCTAAGCCTTCATAACCATTTGCAGCAACATTTACTTCATAACCTTCATCCGTCAGCACTTCTACTAATAGTCTCCGAATTCCCGGTTGGTCGTCTACCACTAATACTGTACTCTTAGATAATGTCATTTTTTCACCTTGCTCTCTTTCAGTATAGTATTAAATTTTCTATCTTTTTACATTTCGCTTTTTTCCCTTAATCTCCTGCTAAAATTAAGTAAATAGTGGTAAAATTTTCTGTTTAAAATAAGTTACAGTCCTATTAAAACAACTGAAATAATCTGTATATCCATTCATTATGATAGATTCGCATGCTGTATGTTGCATTTTTATCATCGACCAAAAATTCAATTTCATTACTTTCAGTCGGCAAAAAGTCTTGAATCTTAATTGGCTTCCCCTCTTTAAGTACAATAATTTTATACGCTTTTTCACGCAGCCATAAAGGATACTTCACTTTTACCATCAATGGATTACCTTGGTTGACCGGAATATCTTTACCTAACAATTTAATTTCATAATGTGTAGTTAATAGATTTTCATCAAGGATCCGTCCATAAACAGCCAAAAGTTGCGGTGTATAATAATCAAGATACGCTTCTACCAATTCATCAGCAGTAGCAAAACGCAGTAAACCCGGCTTTACATAACGCTTTTCCACATAAGACAAATGGTTATTAAGCAAATCAAAATGTCCACCTTCTAAACTTCGCCAATCACCATTTCCCATCATAAAAAAGGCATGCGTGAAACCAACAATTGCATGAACGCCTGGCATAACTTTACCACTCCCAACAAAATAGTTCATGCCCTGATCAACTTTCTGATTCCAATCCAATTCATTGCCTTTTTCATAGGCAATAAACTCTTTTGGTGTTAATCGAAATTCCACTAAACCGACATCCTGTAAATCTTTCGTAGGTGCATTGATATCTGACTTCGAAGCAAAATAAATCTCGTTTCCATAGTCAGCCGAAGTATACCCCTGAATATTGCCATCCGCATCACTTGAAGCTAAATACCCGGCTTTTTGATATGCACGTGTACTTATCATTTCTTCTTGTGCACCATCCCCGAAATCAAATGAACCTGCTCTAGCCGTTAAACTTTGCCCCATAGTGGCATTACCAATCATTTCTTCCAGCATAGATTGATATGCATATAAAGAACCTACTCTACTTTGATAAATGTCATACTCCCCTTCTTCTGGTAATAAATTCGCCCATCCATGCAACAAATGATTTCCCCAGAAGCCATTACGCTCTTTATTAAAAGATAATAGATTCACACTTATATATGGATCATAATCCATATGCATATGCAAAGCGTATGCATGTCCTAATTTAGTTTGCTCGTGTACCGAATTTTTAACTTTCTCTATAGTCTCTTTCCAGCCTTGCTTCGGTGCCTTTTCTTCTGCCCATGCAGCTGCTTTCAAAATCGGTAGGGCAATATAATGCGTCCATTTTGCACCATATCGATCTGCAATTTGATTCATTTTTTCTGCTTTGCTTATCATTTGAACTGTTAATTCTTCTGGATTTAACCATCCATCTTGATTTCCCCATGCAATAGAATATCCAGCGCTGTCAGCAGGTTCTAAATCTTCCGTTAATACATAATATACTCGTCCATCTTCCCTATCGTTAATAGATACCTCTACAGGACTTTCCTCTTCAACGACTCCATTAATTTTGAAAAAAATCTGCCACGGTTTATTTAAGTTTACAATATCGGCGCGATTCGCTTTTACCTTCCAAGTTAATACCCGCTTTTCTCCCGGTTGAAGGTACTCATTTATCCTTTGTGTATCCTCTATGGTTACAAGTCCATAACCGTATGGCATAACAAGCTCTACACCAGCACTATCTATGACTTGTTGACTTCGATTTTGTAAAATTGCTTGAATAGTAATCCATTCATCTTTGTCTACCTGATAAAAATTTTGTAGTGGTATCATATGCAAAGATTTAGAATGATCATCAAATAAATCTCTTCTTGCAATTAATGCGTGTTGTCCGTCACTAGCCTCTACATAAAATCGAAAATTTGCAATTTTCGAATAATCTACATGCCCAAGCTCTTTATCAAACATAACTTTTACATTGTAATAGGTATCAATCCAAGAGCCAATAAAATTAATACTATATCTAGAATCTACCCATTTCATCGTTTTCGTGTTTTTAGGCAAATCTCCTGTAACTACCCATCCTATACCAGCTATAACATTACCGTCAGCGTCCACCCCATCAACTACAAAGCGACCTGTTCCCTGTGTAGATAAAAATTGCAACTTAAAATTAACCGTACTCGATATATCTGCAAACATTTGATCTCTATAAATAATCCTACCATCCTGACCAGCAGCAAGCTCTAATAATGGCACTTCCTCATTACCATTCTGAAGGAGACGGTATGAACTTCCTTCTCCTTCAGTAATTATATGCTCTTTAAGTGCATCTTCTTCCATTACAGACTCAATTAACGTACCTTGCTTTTGACTCTGATTTTCCTGATTTACCATACATCCCGTAATGCATAATGCAATACTGACTAACAAAAGAAGATATCTCATCATAACGTCGGTGGTACAGGGATAGTGCCATTAAAAATTGACATAAACATCGTCCCAAGTAAGATGAATGATAAAAATAGAATCACAGCCACAACAAGCATTGGCAAAATCATCACCAAAAAAGCTTTAGCACCAGTCACTTGATATACGATTTTTATCCCTGTAAAGTTCAAATAGAAAATCCATATAACAACAACAAAAGTAGCTACTAAAATTAATGTAGCTGCAATATCAGCAGATAAAAAACTTGCAATTAAATAAATTGGCGTAATTAATAATTGAGGAAAATAGGAAAAACCTACAACAGTTAGTAATGACTTTACCTGACCTGTACCTGCCATTAATTCAGCAATTAAATGCCAAATTGCAACCATAATAAATAGAGTAGTAAAATTTCCGATAAGCTGTAAAGCAATCAGTCCACCTCGATGCGATACCCCGCCACTGCCAGCAGAGATTGCAATAAACGATAAAGTCGTCGTAATAAATACGACTAGACAAGCTTGCAAAATTTGCGGCGTTTGTGCAAATTTTTGAAAAGCCTCTTTAGGTTTAAATATCACATCATAAATTGTTTCTAAAAATTCTCCCATGTTACTCACCTATCCTCTTGCCGGTATAGCCATCGGCACAATTGATTTTACTTCATTTTCTGCTTTTGTCTGAGAAAGAAAAAGTTCCAATAAATTTGCCTTGCTATTGCTTTCTAAAAGTGCAGAGAAAGGATTATTATTTCCATATTCTTTAATTTTAACTTTTCCTTGAATGCCGACTTCTTTTGCCGTTTTATCTATTACATCATAAAGATTACCTAACTCATCCACTAACCCAAGTTCTTTTGCCTGTTTTCCACTATAAATTCTGCCATCGGCCAAGGATTTTACTTTCTCTATATCCAGCTTACGCCCTTCAGCAACAACCCTCACAAATTCATTATAATTTTCGTCTACAATATTTTGAATTAACTGTCGCTCCTCAGGTGTCATTGGACGATCATTTGCTAAGATATCCTTATGCTCACCACTTTTAATTTTATCTGACTTAATACCAATTTTTTGATAAAGTTCTTCCCAATTAGAATAGGAAATATAAACGCCTATACTGCCTGTAAGCGTTGTCGAATTTGCATAAATTTTATCTGTACAAGCGGCTAACCAATAACCACCTGAGGCAGCAATATCACCCATAGAAGTAACAACCAATTTTCCTTTTGCTCTAATTTTCTTAATTTCATCTCCTACTTCTTGTGTAGCCGTAACCGCACCACCAGGGCTATTAATTCTAAGAATAATTGCTTTAATCGAAGGATCATCACTAGCTTTATGGAGCTGTTTGATTAACCCTTCACTACCACCGTCCTCTGAAAATACGTTGGCTGTATTTCGTTCACTCTTAATGACACCATCAACATAAATGACAGCAATTTGTTCTTTACTTCCTCTTGAATCACCATTTGTATTATCTTCAGATTTTTTACCACTTAAGTTTAACAAAACAACGGAAAAAAGAATAACTAAAGCAATAATTAACATAGTTTTTTTCTTATTCATCATCTATTCTCCTTAAAAAGAAAACTGTTGGATAACCAACAGTTTCTGTTATTGTGCCCATAGATACCATGCAATGTTATCATGACCTTTAATCTTAAAATTTTAATTAAGACCATTATTTAAATTTTAATGCCGCTCCAACAAACTCTCTAAATAATGGATGAGGATTATTCGGACGGGATTTTAGTTCAGGATGAAATTGCGAAGCAACAAACCATGGATGATCTTTCACTTCAATAATTTCTACCAAACTATCATCTGGTAAGGTACCAGCAATCGTCAAGCCTGCGCTTTCTAACTCTTCACGATATTTATTATTGAACTCTAAACGATGGCGATGACGTTCATGAATTAATTCACTACCATAAGCTTCATATGTTTTTGTATCTTTTCTAACTTTACATGGATAAGAACCTAAGCGCATCGTTCCACCTTTATCTTCAATATCCACTTGATCTGACATTAAATCAATCACTGGATATTTCGTATCAGCATCCATTTCCGTACTATTTGCACCTTGCATATTGCAAACATTGCGCGCATATTCAATTACCGCACATTGCATGCCTAAGCACAGACCCAAAAATGGAATTTTATTTTCACGTGCATATTGAATTGCGAGAATCTTGCCTTCAACACCACGATCACCAAAACCACCAGGAACAAGGATACCTTGACAGCCAGCAAATACTTCATCATAGTTTATCCCATTAGTTTCAATTTCTTCTGCATTCACCCATTTTATTTTTATATCTGCATCATTTGCAATCCCTGCATGGTGCAGTGATTCGGAAACACTGATATATGCATCTTGCAATTCAACATATTTCCCAACCATAGCAATTGTTACATCACGAGACGGATGATTTATTTTATCTACCATTTTTGCCCACTCAGTCATATCAGCGGGGCCATAATCCATTTTTAATTTTTCTAAAACAATTTTATCTAATCCTTCTTCCTGCATCATCAAAGGCACTTGATAAATTGTAGAAGCTGTTCTATTTTGAATGACCGCATCTGCATCAACATCACAGAATAAAGCCAATTTTTCTTTCATTTCCGGTGAAATTTCTTTTTCCGTGCGACACACTAAAATGTCAGGTTGGATTCCAATACTTCTCAATTCTTTTACACTATGCTGTGTAGGTTTAGTTTTTAACTCACCTGCCGCAGAAATGTAAGGAACTAAAGTTACGTGAATATAAAGTACATCATTTCTTCCAACTTCTTTTTTGACTTGGCGAATTGCTTCCATAAACGGTAAGCTTTCGATATCACCAACTGTACCGCCAATTTCCGTAATAACAACTTCTGCATCACTTTCATCAGCAACACTATAAATTCGTTGTTTAATTTCATTTGTTATATGCGGAATCACTTGAACTGTACTGCCTAAGTATTCTCCTTTACGCTCTTTATTTAATACAGACCAATAAATTTTACCGGCAGTAACGTTAGACCCTTTACTTAGATTAATATCAATAAAACGCTCATAGTGTCCTAGATCTAAATCTGTTTCTGCTCCATCTTCAGTAACAAAAACTTCCCCATGTTGGTACGGGCTCATCGTCCCCGGGTCAATATTGATATATGGATCAAACTTCTGAATCGTCACTTTTATCCCGCGAGTCTTTAATAACCGTCCTAATGAAGCCGCTGTGATGCCTTTACCTAATGAGGAAACAACCCCTCCGGTAACAAAAACATACTTTGCCATGCGAAAAATCCTCCTATTTTTGCCCTTGCATTATTCTATAAAAATCTTAAATGAATCTATATTCATTTTTATATTGACCTAAAAATACGCCAACAATTGTATCCTGTATTTATATCTGCTGTCAAGCGTTACTCTTCATCACGCTTTTTGGAAACTGGATCTAAATCTTGAATCTCTTCAAGAAGTTTTTCTCTGCGTTTTGTATTCGATTTTGTACTCGAACTGGAGCTACTAGAACGTTTCACCTCTTGTGGTGTAAGCTCAGCTAAACCCCACATTCCTTTTCCTACATGATGAAATCTGCTATCCATATTAATTAGTGTGTATACCTCAGAAATAGCTAGAGATAATGATTGCACTGGTTTTTGTTTTTTATCAATGATTTCCATAATTAAATCTTTAAAATAAATTGGCTGCCCTGCTGCACTTAAAATTTGATAAGCAATATCTACTTCTGCCATTTTTGTCATATCCAAAACAAAAAACTCCCCTCATATTTAAACGAACATTTCACAAATTAATTTTCTACATTTTTTCCGGTGCACTAACGCCTAAAATATTTAATGCATGACGAATCGTATTTTGTACAGCTTTCACTAAACTAAGTCTAGCCTCAGCCAAATCTTTTTCAACACCCATAATACGGCATTGATTATAAAAACTATGAAAATCCCCTGCTAATTCATGCACATATCTTGCAATGCGATGGGGCGCACGATCTTTTGCGGCAAAAGCAATTTCTTCTTCATAATCTGCCATCTTTTTAATTAAATCAATTTCAGATTCAGTGGTAAGCAGATTTAATTTTGCTTGACTAGTAAATGCTAATCCATTTTCTTCGGCTTGTCTAAATATACTACAAATGCGGGCATATGCGTATTGAATATAATAAACTGGATTTTCATTAGATTTAGACTTAGCTAAATCTAAATCAAAATCTAATTGGCTATCAATAGAACGCATAATAAAGAAGAATCTTGCTGCATCTGTTCCAACTTCCTCGATTAATTCTGCTAAAGTTACACTTTGTCCAGTGCGTTTTGACATTTTTACTAACGCACCATCACGATACAAGCTAACCATCTGCAAAATTAGAACCTCAAGCGCATCCCCTTTATACCCCATAGCTTCAATGGCAGCTCTAACCCGACAAATATAGCCATGATGATCTGCGCCCCAAATATTAATTAATGTATCAAAACCACGTTCTAACTTATCACGATGATAAGCAATATCCGCTGCTAAATACGTAGGTACGCCATTATCACGAATAACTACACGATCTTTATCATCACCATAAGCTGTTGATTTCAGCCATAATGCACCATCTTTTTCATAAATATTCCCGTTTCCTTTAAGAAACTCACAAGTTTCATGAATTGCATCTGCTTGATGTAAACTGCGTTCACTAAACCACTGATCAAAATGTACATTGAATGCTGCTAAATCTTCCTTCAGCGCCGCTAATTTTTCTTTTAATGCTAACTCTTTAAAAATTGTTAACCGTTCTTCAGCACTCATTGCTAAGTATTCGTCTTGATGTCCATCGATAATGCGTTTTGCAGTATCAATAATGTCATGACCATGATATCCATTTTCCGGGAAATCAACCGTTTGACCTAGCAATTCTAAATATCTTGCATTCACTGATGCTGCTAAATTATCAATTTGATTTCCAGCATCATTAATATAGTACTCACTTGCTACATGATAACCAGCAGCTCTAAGTAAGTTTACTAAAGCACTCCCCATGGCTGCCCCGCGTCCATGTCCAACATGTAATGGCCCCGTCGGATTTGCACTTACATATTCAACCTGAATTTTTCCATCATTTCTCGCTGCTAAATCACCATAGGTTTCACCTTTTTCAATAATAGCCGCTAAACGGTCATAGATTATATCCGATTTTAGATAAAAATTAATAAAGCCTGGTCCAGCAATTTCCGCTTTTTCTAACCAGCTTTCACTTAAACGCTGAACAATCGCTTCGGCAATTGTTCTCGGATTCGTTTTCGCTGCACGCGCTGCTTGTAATGCAAAGTTTGTGGCATAATCACCAAATTCTTTTTGCGGTGGTACTTCTAAGATAATCTGAGGTAATTTCTCAGCATGAAACGCCCCATCAACAATAGATTGCTGTGCGGCGCGACAAATTGCATCAATTAGAATTTCTTTAATATCCAAAATATAACGTCCTCCTGTAAAACTCAATTCATATGACTATAAGTTTCAGCATCTGCACAGACACTGATTTGAAGTTGGTTTTCACTCTGCCAATGTCCATCAATCGATAACTCATAAACAATATCGATATTTCCAGAAATTGAACCATAACAAATATCTAATTTATTTGTCAATACCGTTAAGGTAAGTTTACCATAGGGAGTACGATAAACACTTGAACTCTTTTTTGCCAATTCAAAATGCTGTTCTTGTGATACAGCACCTTTTCTTACTAAAGTAACATGATGATCGGAAATTTTTAACAGATTCGAAGTCCCTTCCATTCCACTTACTTCACTATCTTCATAAAGTACATAATGAATTCCGTTCTTAAAGTAATGTGTACCTGTAGTAACGAATTCTATACGATTTTCTTCCCCCATAGCATCTTTTTGTATTCCAATAACTGTAACTACTACCTTATTCATCAAAATCTCCTCTATAATACTATAGAATATTATAGCGTAATGCATCACCATTGCCAACAACAAAAGTATGTAAATTGAAAATAATTATCCATACAAAGTCTACATTATAATCTTTAAATAAAAATTTTTCAAGCCACAATTTAAGTTCTTTCATTGGTTATATTTACAAACTAAAAAAGTTTATTAAACAATAAACTTCCTTTTTCCTCTATAAAAAAACCGTAGCACCGCCAGTTTATTGCTAAACTGACGGTGCCTCCACATGAGAAAGTAATCGCTTGCTTTCTCACTCCTAGTATATGCTTTAAAAAAAAAATAATACACTTTCCAAGATTTATTTTTAAATAGACAGATTTGGATCAATTGGATTTAAATCATCTTTTAAAACTGCAACAAATTTTTCAACCATTTTTACCGGCTTATAACTTAGTTTTGCTTTTCTAAGTCCTTCGATTCCCATATCCTCTTCTCTATTTACATATTGTAAATGAGCCCATTCCCGCTGACAAAAAGCTTGGTTAATCGCTGTATATGCGCCACGAATTTCTGGATCAGCTTTTTCTACATGGATAACTGCAGTATTTTCATTTAATTGCTCGCCGAAAGTAAATGCCACAACTCTTTCACCAATAAAAATTGCACCACCTTTTAGATTCAAGTACTCAAAATTATTCAAAACCTCAATAATGGCTTTTCTTTCTTCTGTTAATATCGGATCATCAAAAGTTCCATGTTGTTTATACCACGTATTGATACTCAGCTTACATCGCAAACTAATTTCACTTGTAATCGGTTGATAAATGGCCTCAGGATAAGTTTTCTTAAAACTATTTAGGTGATTCTTTTTACTATGATATTTTCGTCCTGACAAAGAAATTAAAGCTGCTGTCTCATAAACATAATCAAAGTTATCTCTATCTTCACTAATATGAAATCGTTTCGGATAATGCTTGTCCATTTCTTCTACCATACTTTTTTCCAGCCCCGACATAATAAAATCCGTATTTTTCTCTTTAAAATAGTTCAGCCAAAAACCAATTGCTTTGGGCATTTTTTCTTTAGGGCCAAAAGGTTGCATTGCAAATTCTTTACCTTGCCAACTTCCTTTTAAATAAAGAACTTCATCTTTTACTGCCCATGCAATTTGATAAGGATTGCGCCACATAAATAAATTCGTAAAATTACAATGTGAATTTTCATAATATCTATCGTGAAAAAACGAATCAAAAATCGCTTTATCTGTTTGTTCTAATAATTTAAATTTAATAATAATCACTCCTCGTTTCTTATTATAACAATCTAAGACTTTTTATACAACTAATTCTTATTAAATCAATCGGATTAGTAATTGATTAAGAAAAAAAGAATAGTTTTAAGATGTGAAATACATCTTAAAACTATTCAAAAATACATTTTTTATTTGTAGTAACGAACGCCGGCTGCAAATAACTGCTGATCTTTCGTTCCTGGAACGTTCATACAAACTGATGTACCGATACGCTCCGAATGCCCCATTTTACCTAATACACGTCCATCAGGGCTTGTAATCCCTTCAATTGCCTCTATTGAACCATTCGGATTAAATGGAATATTCATACTTGGAGCACCTGCATAATCAACATATTGCGTTGCAATTTGCCCTTTCACACGAAGTTTAGCAACAACTTCCGCATCCGCAGCAAAACGACCTTCGCCATGTGAGACTGCAATTGTATGAATATCGCCTACTTGGACATTATTGAACCAAGGAGATAAATTAGATACGACCTTCGTTTGTACCATGCAAGATACATGGCGTCCAATATTATTATGTGTTAACGTTGGACTTTCTATTGTTAAATCTGTAATCTCACCATATGGCACAAGTCCTAATTTAATAAGTGCTTGGAAACCATTACAAATACCAAGCATCAAGCCATCACGTTGCTTTAATAATGAAGTTATCGCCTCTTTTATACGAGGATTTCTAAACATTGCAGCAATAAATTTACCAGAACCGTCTGGCTCATCTCCTGCGCTAAATCCACCTGGAAGCATTACAATTTGCGCTTCATTAATTCCTTTTACAATCGCTTCTACAGATTCTTCAACTGCACTTGCAGTTAAATTACGAATCACTAACGTATCGGCAATGCCGCCAACTCTTTCAAAAGCCTTCGCTGAATCATATTCACAATTCGTTCCCGGAAATACAGGAATAAAAATACGCGGTTTAGCAACAGTTGTACGAGATGCAATTTTCCCTCCCGCAGTATGTGGAGTAAAGTGAACTTTTTTCGCACTTGTTTTCGTTTGGGTTGGGAATATTTTCTCTAACGTACCCATATAAGCTTTTTCTACTTTTGCTAAAGATACCATTGTACCACTTAAACGAATATCCGCTTTTTCTGTTGTCGTCCCTAATAGATAAGCATTAGTTCCAGCTAAATCTACTTCAATATCTACATAATCTGCAATTTCTAAAATAATAGAGCCATAATCACTCATAAATAAATCTTTTGCTTCTAGCTGACGACTGAAAGCAAAACCAATTTCATTACCTAATGACATCTTACTGATTGCAGCAGCTATACCACCCACACGTACACTATGCGCCGCAAATACTTTACCGTCTGCGATTAATTGACTGATTTTTGTAAAGTTTTTCTTCAGCTGCGTAAAGTCTGGTAAATCATACTCATCACGTTTTGCTGGAACAACAACGACTCTACTATTTCCCTTTTTAAATTCTGGAGAAATAACTTTATCTGCTTCTACTACATCGACAGCAAAAGAAATCAAGGATGGAGGGACATTAATATCTTTAAATGTTCCGGACATGCTGTCTTTACCACCAATTGCCGGAATAGCAAATTCATGTTGCGCTTTTAACGCACCTAACAACGCACTAAATGGTTTTCCCCAACGAATACTTTCTTTGCCAAGACGTTCAAAATATTCCTGGAAAGTTAAACGAATGCTATCATAATGTCCACCTAAAGCAACAATTTTTGCAACTGACTCAACAACAGCATACATTGCACCATGGAACGGACTCCATTCTAATAAATATGGATCAAAACCAAACGTCATTGCTGTAGCCGTATTCGTTTCGCCACCCAAAACTGGAAGTTTCGCAACCATACCTTCCGCAGGAGTTTTTTGATATTTACCCCCAAATGGCATCAGTACAGTATTTGCACCTATTGTTGCATCAAATCGTTCCACTAATCCTTTTTGACCGCATACGTTTAGTTGCGATAAGTTGGCAAGCCATGCTTTCTCTAAATCATCCATCTGATCTTCTACTGCAACTGGTATCTTACGTAAGTAGTTTTCCTTTTCTACCGGTGCAGCTACTTTTACATCAACCACTTGTTTTACACCATTTGTATTTAAGAAATCACGACTTAAACTTACAATAGGTTTTCCACGCCAATTCATCGTTAAACGTTCATTATCGGTCACTTCAGCAACAAGCGTTGCCTCTAAATTTTCTTCATCTGCGTAACGAACAAATCTTTCTACATCTGCTTTTTTTATTACGACAGCCATACGCTCTTGGGACTCGGAAATCGCAAGTTCAGTACCATCGAGCCCCTCATATTTTTTCGGCACAGCATCAAGGTTAATGACAAGTCCGTCTGTTAACTCACCAATTGCAACGGCAACTCCGCCTGCACCAAAATCATTACAACGCTTAATCATTCGGCTAACTTCTGGGTTTCTAAATAACCGTTGAATTTTTCTTTCCGTTGGCGCATTTCCTTTTTGTACTTCAGCACCACAACTTGTTAATGATTCTTCCGTATGCTCTTTTGATGAACCAGTTGCACCGCCACAACCATCACGTCCAGTTTTTCCACCAACTAAAACAACAACATCACCAACGGCTGGTACTTCACGTACAACGTTACATTTTGGCGCTGCAGCAATAACTGCACCAACTTCAAGACGTTTTGCAACAAAGTTTTCATGATATACTTCAGCAACTTGTCCAGTCGCCAAGCCAATTTGGTTACCATAAGAACTATACCCAGTCGCTGCACCTAATGTAATTTTCTTTTGTGGCAATTTTCCTGCCATCGTATCGGCAACAGTCGTACGCGGATCGGCACAACCTGTAACACGCATTGCTTGATAAACATAAGAACGGCCAGAAAGTGGATCGCGAATTGCACCACCTAAGCAAGTCGCCGCACCACCAAATGGTTCAATTTCCGTCGGATGATTATGTGTTTCATTTTTAAACATAACCAGCCAATCTTCATTTTTCCCATCTATATCCGCATTGACCACAATACTACATGCATTAATTTCTTCTGAAATATCTAAATCTTGAATTTTTCCTAATTTACGTAATTGTTTCATCCCAATTACGGCAATGTCCATCAACGTAATATCGCGATCTGTATCACCATAAACAAATTCGCGATCTTTTAAGTATAAACGATAAGCTTCTTTAATTGGTTCAGAAAAATACCCATCTTCGAACTCAACCGCTTCCACTTTTGTCATAAAAGTTGTATGACGGCAATGGTCGGACCAATAAGTATCAATCACTTTAATTTCAGTAATGCTAGGATCACGCTTTTCCGTATCACGGAAATAGCTTTGACAGAATTTCAAATCTTCAAAACTCATCGCAAAACCTTGCTCTTCCATAAAAGCTTTTAACTGTGCATCATTTTTCTTAACAAAACCAGTTAATATTTTAACATCAGCAGGAATTTCCACTTGCAAATTCAAAGTTTGTGGTTTTTCAAGTGATGCTTCACGACTTTCAATTGCATTAATGCAATAGCTCTTAATTTTCACAAACTCTTCATCCGTAATATCACCTACAAGCGCAATTACTCTAGCCGTAGAAATTACAGGGCGTTCTTTTTGTGTTAGTAATTGTACACATTGCGCTGCAGAGTCTGCCGTCTGATCATATTGACCTGGTAAATATTCTACAGCAAATATTCGAGTATTATTCATTTGTGGCAATTCTTCATCATATACTAAATCAACTGGAGGTTCAGAAAAAACAATATTGCGAGCCTTTGCGTATTCTTCATCACTGATGCCTTCGATATCATAACGATTAATCATACGAACTCGCTTTAATTTATCTAAACTGAAACTTTCTACTAAGTCAGCAAATAAAGCTTGTGCCGGTATATCAAAACCTTGACGTTTTTCTACATAAATTCTTTTTACTCCCAATGTCAGACCTCCCTCTAAAATTACAAACTTAAATACTTATTATTGCAAATTCTCTCCAATAAATCAATTCCAGCAAGTAAGAGGAACCTTATGAAACTTATCTGCTTATAAACATAGCTTGCCTATAAAAACAGGTAAGAAATTAAGGACTACAACAAATGTTATGAGCCCTCGGATAAAGTTCCTCTTACTTTTGGAATATTACGCCCATAGAAAATTTCTGCCATTTCCTTTTTCAAGCGTTGTTTAATTTTTTTCTTTTCACCAATGGTCAATTCATTCTTTGGTGTCCCAAATAAATAATTATCAAGATCAAATTCACGTAAAAGCATTTTCGTATGGAAAATATGCTCTTGATATACATTAACATCAATCATCTGATACTTGTTTCTAATTTCTTGATCAATATAATTTTGGATTGAGTTAATTTTATGGTCAATGAAGAATTTCTTACCATTTACATCACGTGTAAAACCTCTCACCCGATAATCAACAATCGCAATATCAGAGCAAAAAGACTTTAAAAGATAGTTTAATGCTTTAAGCGGTGAAATTTTTCCACAGGTCGATACGTCAATATCGGCACGAAACGTCGAAATTCCTTGATCAGGGTGACTTTCCGGATACGTGTGAACAGTAATATGACTTTTATCTAAATGACAAACTACTGCTTCTGATACTGGTTCTACTGGCTCTTCAGAAATCAACATCGTTACGCTGGCACCTTGCGGTTCATAATCTTGTTTCGCAATATTTAAAATGTTAGCACCAATGATATGCGCAACCTCAGTGAGGATATTAGTGAGTCTTTCAGCATTATATTCTTCGTCAATATACTCAATATATTCTTTTTTATGCTCAGCTGTTTTTGCATAACAAATGTCATACATATTAAAGCTCAAACTTTTCGTTAAATTATTAAACCCATATAATTTCAATTTATTTATTTCCCTAATATCCATTTAATCACCTTACTTTTCAATTAGTATTTCCAATCTGCCAATAGCTCATTTACAATTCTACATAAACCACCAAAAACCTTTTTTTATTCAGCGACTAGGATTCGTATAGAGTAAATACTCCACTAAATCAAGTCTGCTTTATAAAGGCAATTGTATTATATATTATTTTTCCAAAGTGTCAATACTAACTTTAATAACAACCTTTTTTACCCTCTGTGGTTGATCAAGAAAACAACAAGGACGATGCACATCATGAGGATAAATTACTGCGTACATTCCCTGACTTAAGATAATATCACTTTCTGGAATGAGAGCCTTATAGAAGATAGCATCGCGTTCCTCAGCGCAGTCTTCTTCAATTTCCAGCACAGGATTCAATGCACAATACCCCATCAGCTCCTCTCCCTCTACAATAAACTGCACATCAATATATTTTCGATGTGTTTCAGCCCTACACTCACTGCGTTCTTTACTCATATAACTAGAAACCATAGCAAAAATTTTTTCACCATCAATTTCATATTTTCCATCGTTTAATTTTGAAAGATTCTGTTCTTTTAAAAAATGTAAAGCTTTTTTAATACTTGCTGGAAAACGATACTTCTCATTTTCTAAATTACGAATATGACCTACGATCATAAAAACAACTCCTTAAAATTTATTATAAAAATTCTATTGCATTCCTCTTTTGGCTTATGTTATTATTTTATACAAATATAAAATGATAAGCAATGATTGGAAGAGTACATTTCATAAATCTTTTCAGAGAGCCGATGGTGCTGTAAATCGGTAGGAGTATGAATTTGGAAAGCTGCCCATGAGCTGTTATCCGAACAAATAAAAAATTTTAGTAGGATGTACCGTAGCTCGGCGTTAACGAGGTGAAGGTGAGCTTTTAGCTAATCAAGGTGGTACCGCGGGAGTAGTTCTCGTCCTTTTTAGGATGGGGGCTTTTTTTATATTAAAAAATAGGAGTGATACTATGAAACAATTACTTGAACTTTTAGAGCATGATGCGAAACGACCGGTTGAAGAACTAGCTGCCATGTTAAATAGATCTGTATATGAAGTAAGCGAACAAATCAAACAGTTAGAAAAAGATAAAGTTATCTTAAAGTACAATACTTTAATCAACTGGGAGAAATTTGGCATAGACAGTGTAACAGCAACGATTGAAGTAAAAGTGACGCCACAGCGCGAAGTTGGATTTGACGCAATCGCTGAACGTATTTATCGATTTGCCGAAGTTCGTTCAGTATATCTTATGTCTGGTGGTTTTGACTTACTTGTTATGATTGAAGGTAAAACTTTAAAAGATGTCTCCAATTTCGTATCTACTCGCCTTGCAACAATTGATGGTGTTATCAGTACACATAGCAACTTTATGTTAAAAGCGTACAAAAAAGATGGCGTTATTATCAACGACCAAGAAAAAGATCGTAGATTGGTGGTGTCACCATGAGTTGGTCAAAACGTATTTCCCCTTCGGTAAATGCAATTGCTCCCTCTGGAATTCGTCGTTTTTTTGATATTGCCGCTGAAATGGAAGACGTTATCTCTTTAGGTGTAGGAGAACCTGATTTTATTACACCTTGGCACATTCGCGAGAGCTGTGTTTACGGTTTAGAACAAGGATATACCGCATATACCGCAAACCGTGGATTATTAGAGCTTCGTGAGGAAATTGTCCGTTTATTATTAAGAGATCATCAGGTCTCTTATGATCCCAAAAAAGAAGTTCTGATTACCGTTGGCGTAAGTGAAGCTCTTGATCTAGCACTCCGTACTGTAGTTTCACCTGGAGATGAAGTTCTGATTCCCGAGCCTTGCTACGTTTCTTATAAAGCTTGTGTGACACTTGCTGGAGGAAATCCTATTGGCGTGCCAACAAGTATTGAAAATGAATTTCGTATAACAGTTGAAGATTTAGAAAAACATCTTACACCCAAAACAAAGGTTTTACTTATCGGATATCCCAATAATCCAACTGGCGCAGTTATGACGAAAGAAGGATTGCTCGAAATAGCTAAATTTGCTGAAGCACACGATCTTATCGTTATTTCCGATGAAATCTATTCAAACTTAGTCTATGGTGATGCAGTTCATACATGCTTTTCAGCACTTCCTAATATGCAAGACCGTACCATCTTATTGAATGGTTTTTCAAAATCTTATGCCATGACTGGCTGGCGCATTGGGTATGCATTAGCAAATCCAGAATTTATATCTGCAATGACCAAAATTCACCAATATACAATGCTCTGCGCACCAATTACCGCACAAATTGCCGCAGTAGAAGCACTTCGCCATGGCGAATCCAATATGAAAAAGATGGTAGCTGAATATGATCGCCGCCGCCACCTAATTCTTGATGGAATGCGTAATATGGGCTTAGAGTGTTTTGAACCGAAAGGCGCATTCTATATTTTCCCTTGCATCAAAAACACCGGTCTTTCTTCTGAAGAATTCGCAGAACAACTGCTTCGCAGTGAGCGCGTTGCTTTAGTACCTGGAAACGCATTTGGAGAAAGTGGTGAAGGATTTGTTCGTTGCTCTTATGCTACATCAGTAAGTAAAATTTCAGAAGCATTAAACCGCATCGAAAATTTTGTAAAAAAACATATCCGCTAATATACACATTTATAAAAAAACACCTTGGATTCCAAGGTGTTTTTCTTTATTCTAACGCAATATTAATTTCAAATGGTTTAGAACTAATTAATAATTCAATGACAAGATATTGGGAATTGCTGATTTTTACATTAAAACCATCACCAACTGTCAATGTTGGCGTAGATATATCTACAGCATATCCCATTGTCGTCAAATTTGTTGCCGCTGTTGCAGTGAGCATATTTGCCATTTCTGAAATAGCACTTTGTGCCATATCATCAAAATTTTCTACCGGCATACCACACATCATTGTTGAAGCGATGAATTTCGCTGTATCGTCTGTCATATTATATGCTACATTCCCTCGAACTGCCTGTGTCACACCAACTAAAACAGTAACGCCCAAACTCATCGCAGATTTTTCTCTGACAGAAACCTTTCCCTTTGCGATGTCTTGGAATCCCATTTGTGGCATGACTGTAGTAACAGCATCGATGAATGGGTTTATTAATTTAACATCCACAATTACTCTCCTCCAGCAAAGCCAATATTCATTTTAAATACACCTAATCTCGTTACAGCCTCAACATTAAATGATGTTAGTTTTGGATTAACTATACCTAAATTGTTTCCACAAATCGTTCCTGGCGGTGTGATGCGGATTTCTTTGTCTTTGCAAATATCATTGATAATTGAGACACTTCTACCAGCAATAATATTTGCAAGTTCTTCCATGCTATCGTTTGCCTCCTCTTCCGTTACATTTTCAACTTCCCCCAACACCATCTGCGCAAAGTTATACATCGTATCAAAATCAGAATGTAAAATCATTCTACCTATCGGTTTCCCGGTAATTCCAATAATAATAGCAATTCCATCTGCTAAAATTCTTGAAGACGTGTCTTGTTCTACAGAAACTTTGCTATGTACCCCAGCGAGACTGAATAGATTTTGTTGCAATACTTTTACAAAAGGCTTCACGTAAGTTTCTTGTAAAATACTCATATCACCATCAGTAAATCCACACGCAATTTTTAACGTATCAATAAGTTCAGTTGCATTTAACGGTTTTTGTAAAAAAGATGAAATTCCTACTGTTCTTCCTCGCATCATAAGTTTCGCATCCCGCATTGCGCTAATCATTATAATTTTTGCTTTGGGATTAATCTCCAATATCCGCCTGCTACACTCTAACCCATCTGCATCAGGTAGATTCATATCCATAGTTACCGCATCAGGTTTTAGTTCCTTATACAGTTCTACCGCTTCTGCACAGTTTTTAGCAGAGCCGCATATTTCAAAATTAGTTCTCGCCAATACACCTTCTATCATTGCATGACTAATCCGAGAGTCATCTACCACTAATAAACGAATCTTACGCAACTTTATCACCTGCTTTTCTAATGTTAACTTTTAATAAACTAAACATACTTTTCTAAAAAATACTCTGCATTCATTAAAATTACAACCAGTCCATTTCAAATCTTAGACTTTCCAGTTAGATATCTTTTATTAAAATCATAGATAGAATAGTCAACATTTTCGATGGGCTAAGTCAGCCATAAATGACTTTATCCATTATTTCTTATTAAATTTTTAACAAATGCTTTATTTTTTATATAGTTTCAATTCAATAAACTTCCTATGACTAATTTCCTATTTATAAAAGTTAAACTTTTTTCTAAAAAATCCTGCCGAAAAAGCTCGATTTAGATGAAAAATCTAAACAAAAGAAAAGCATTAAAGCTTTATCATCAGCTTTAATGCTTTCTTTTATTTAAATATTATTTTTGGTCTATAATTGCTAAATCGCCTTCTTCACCAGTACGAATTCTTACAGCATTTTCGACATCGTATACAAATATTTTTCCATCGCCAATATGACCTGTATTTAAAACACGTTTAGCAACTTCTAATACTTTTTCTACTGGGATCTCACAAACTACCGTTTCTATCTTTACCTTTGGTACAAGATTAATTGTATATTCCGTACCACGATAAATTTCCTTATGACCTTTTTGCAATCCACAGCCATATACCTGACTTACCGTCATACCAGCAACACCGATTGCATTTAGAGCTTCTTTTAACTCTTCTAATTTTCCAGGTCTCGTTATTATATCGATTTTCGTAATCTTCCTCATAAAAACTCCTCCTTTTAATTTAATCTATTGACTCTTAAAAGTAACTATTCTTTATTTCCAAACAACGGATTACCTGCAACGAAACTTTGACCATAAGCACGTTCGCCATGCTCGCTAATATCCACGCCAGCGATTTCATCACTTTCATCCACTCTAATTTTCATAAATGCACCAATAATTTTAATTAAAAGTACTGTCCCAACAATTGCTAACACCCATGCAGCAACAACAGAAAGAATTTGAATAAACAATAAATCTTGATTACCGTAGAATAATCCATCTGCGCCAGATTCATTTACACTAGTTGTTGCCCAAAGACCAGTTGCAATTGCACCCCAAGTACCACCAATACCATGAACCCCGAATGCATCCAAAGAATCATCATAACCAAATTTTGCTTTTACTACTGCTACAGAGAAGTAACAAATCACACCACCGATAAGGCCAATTAAAATCGCTGGCATCGGAGTTACAAAACCTGCTGCCGGAGTAATCGCTACAAGACCCGCAACACATCCGCTGGCTGCACCAAATACAGTAGGCTTTCCATTATGCATCCACTCTGCAAAAACCCAAGATACTGTCGCTGCTGCTGCTGCCGCTTGCGTAACAATAAATGCATTTGCAGCAAGACCATTCGCGCCTAAAGCACTACCTACATTAAACCCAAACCAACCAAACCAAAGTAAAGTCGCGCCTAAAACAACCATTGGAATATTGTGCGGAAGAATTGGACTCTTACCATAGCCACGTCTTTTACCAATCATTAAACAAATAACTAAGCCAGATACACCGGAAAGAATGTGAATTACTAACCCACCTGCGAAGTCTAGCGCACCTAATTCGGCAAGCCAACCGCCGCCCCATACCCAATGTGCCATTGGGTTATAAATAAGTATAGCCCATAGCAAAATAAATGTCACAAAAGCGGAGAATTTCATTCTTTCTGCAAATGCACCAGTAATTAATGCTGGCGTAATTACTGCAAACATACATTGAAATGCAACAAAAGCAAACTCAGGGATTGTTCCCATCACTGTATGAACATCAATCCCACTTAAACCAATTTTAGATAAATCACCAATAAATCCAGAAATATCATCGCCAAAAGTTAATGTATAGCCAATTAAAACCCATTCAACTGATATAAGTCCAACAATAAAAAAGCTTTGCATAATTGTACTCAATACATTCTTATTTCTTACCATACCACCATAGAAAAAACCAAGACCTGGAGTCATGATGAATACCAATGCTGCACTAATCAATACCCACGCGGTGTCTCCTGTATCAATCACAGCCTCACCGTCGGCAGCAAATGTAACTGAAACTGTCATCACAAATAACACCAAAGTGTTAAATATCGTTGACCATAACTTTTTCATCTTCATTCCCTCTTTTCTTAAAATAAATAAACGTCTGATAAATTAAACTTTCCGTTTAATTTACCAGACGCCATTGTCTACACATATTCCTTTGTAAAAAATAATGATAACTATCAGCCTCCTTTACCATCAACAAAATCTCACAAACAAGAAAAAGCCTTCTCACCAGTCACAAATCATACTCTGTAACTTGTAAGAAGGCTTCATTGCCATCAAATATCTTGTTGATGTGATTATTATATTCACTAATTCATCTATTGTCAATAAGAGATTTACACTTTTTTTGAGATTCCGTTAAATAACTTTTCAATAGTGTATACCTGCATAAATTTCTTTTAAAAGTTCCTTCATATCTGCTTCACTTATTTTTACAGGATTAGATTTCGTTGAACCTTGCAGTGCATTGCCCAATAATAGTGTAAAATTATCATAATAGTCCTCTTGTTTAATTCCCATTTCCTTAAATGAATTTGGAATATTCAGCACTTTATTCAATTGACGAATTGCCATAACAAAATCCTCTACGCCAATCGCCCTGGCCAATATATTTAATTTGTCAGCAACCTTTTTGCTATGCTGACGATTATATTCAAGAACATAAGGCAACGCAACAGCATTAATTAATCCATGCCCTTCATTAAATTGTCCACCAATCGCATGCGCAATTCCATGCACCATCCCTAATCCCACATTCGTAAATGCAAAGCCGGCTAGAGATTGATAATTATGTACCTTTTCCCGGCTTTCTACGGTTCCTTCCTGATAGGAAATCGGCAAATAACGATAGAGCCCTTCCACTGCTCCGCGTGCCATTACTTCGGTAAAATCATCAAGGTTTTCATTACAATACGCTTCAACCGCATGGGTCATCGCATCCATCCCCGTTTGAGCAACAATGTGCTTAGGCATGGATAACGTAAGTACTGGATCTAAAATTGCAAGATCAGGAATAAATGCATCTGTCTTTAACCCAATTTTGATATTTTTTTCTTTAAAGGTTACTACCGCAGCTCTTGTTACTTCACTTGCTGTTCCAGAGGTCGTCGGAATCGCAATCAATTTTACTTTTTTGCGTTTATCTGGTAGCCCTTTTTCTAGTACATTATCAAAGTTTAATTCATCATTCTCATAAAAAACCGTCATCACTTTTGCCGCGTCCATCGGTGATCCACCGCCAATCGCAATGACCAAATCAGGTGAAAATTGCCGCATTTTTTCAACGCCTTCTAAAACACAAAAGGTATCGGGATTTTTGCTAATTCCCGAATGCACCAATGTTTCTGCTCCATTTTTTTGTAAAAGAGCTTCAATCCTTCCGATAACACCATTTTTCATCATCGAATTACTTCCCGCTACAATAAAAGCCTTTTTCGCTGTTATATTTTTTAAATATTCTAATGAGTCTTTTCCTGTAACAAAAGATTCGCCACCAAAAAGTAATCGTTTCATAAATTCACCTCAAACTCTTTCATCATTTAACTATCTACTATTTTTCATTATAGCATAAGAAAAATTCTTTATGACATACCAGTAAAAAAAATCCCTTTTCTCTGACTAAGTATCTCTGCATTTCATTTTATACTGGAATTAAAATTTAACTTGAATTAAAACTTACTTTATTCTTGTAAGCGCGACAAGTGTTTTCTCCCATTGCATTATGTAATCAAATTACATATAATATTTACTATGTTTCATAAATTTTATTGCCAAGATAATAAAGTAGACTTGATTCAGGTGGCATTTTGACTGCATCTGAATCCTAGTCATCGGGTCAAAACTCTACTTCATGTTCTTTGCAATAATCTTTATGTCAATGTTTTTAAGGGGGACGTTCTTTTTATGGAAAATCAAAATATTCATGTAATCCTATCATTCATCCTCTATTTGGCTGTAATGATGTCAATTGGCGTATACTTTTATCGCCGTACACAGAAAATGTCCGATTACATATTAGGAAGCCGACAACTCGGCGCATGGGTTACTTCTTTAAGTGCAGAAGCATCCGATATGAGCGGTTGGATGCTCATGGGACTTCCTGGCTATGCCTACGTTGCCGGTTTAGGCGCAGGATGGATTGCTTTGGGTTTAGCACTGGGGACATATGCAAACTGGAGATTCATTGCAAAAAGGTTACGTAAATACACCGAAGCTGCGAATGATTCCTTAACAATGCCAGACTATTTACAAAATCGTTTTCATGACACATCGAGTATTCTCAGAGTGATTTCCGCAGTTTTTATTCTTATCTTCTTTATTATTTACACATCTTCCGGATTTGTTGCGGGAGGTAAACTCTTTAACACCGTATTTGGTATACCTTATGAATACGCTTTGCTATTAGGCGCATTCGTAGTCGTCTTTTATACGTTTGTCGGTGGTTTTATGGCTGTATGTTGGACGGACTTCGTTCAAGGCGTAATGATGTTTTTTGCTATTATTATGGTTCCGTTAGCTGGCGCATATATGTTAGGTGGCATTAGTCCAACTTATGAAGCAATTTACATACTTAACCCCGAATATTTCAACCCGTTTTCTAAGCCAGACGGTTCAATGTTTAGTGTAATTGAAATTATCTCATTATTAGCTTGGGGTCTTGGCTATTTCGGTCAACCACATATTCTCGTACGCTTTATGGCAATTCGTTCATCAGACGAAATCAAACAGGCAACAAAAATTGCCATGACTTGGGTCGTTCTATCGCTTATAGCTTCCGTGCTTGTTGGCTTAGTTGGTAGAGTATTTCTACCAACTGTTTTAGAGGGTACTGATGTAGAAACAGTATTTATGGTAATGACACATCAATTATTCTCACCATTTGTTGCTGGTCTTGTTCTTTCAGCCGTACTTGCTGCAATTATGAGTACTGCATCTTCACAATTGCTCGTTGCAGCATCCGCTTTTGCACAAGATTTTTATAAATCATTAATTCACAAAGAAGCATCAGATAAAGAATTAGTATGGACAAGTCGTACCTCTGTAATCGTAATTTCAATTATTGCAATCAGTCTTGGCTTAAACCCTGATAATCTTGTTTTAGATATGGTTGCTTACGCTTGGGCAGGCTTTGGCGCCGCGTTCGGTCCAGTAATTTTATTGTCATTATTTTGGCGTAAGATTACACGTAATGGTGCCCTCGCTGGTATCATCGTCGGTGGATTAACTGTTCTAATCTGGAAACAATTTAGTTGGTTTGGACTATATGAAATCGTTCCTGGCTTTTTCTTCTCCATGCTTGCAATCTATGCGGTTTCACTTATAGACAAAGCTCCAAATGAAAAAACACTTCGAATTTTCGACTCCATAAAATAAATACTACTACTTATAAAATTAAAAGCTACGCTAATTTATTAGCGTAGCTTTTTTATTAGCGTAGCTTTTTTATTTATCCGATAAAAGTAAACTTCCATTTGAATCAAGCCTTATTTTATAAGTGCCAAAAATAGATATAAATACTCGAAATAATAATGGAAATAATCATCATCGGAAAGCCAATCAACAAATACTTTACAAATGATAGCTGATGTCCTTTTTGCGCTGCCATACTAGCAACTACAACATTCGCACTTGCACCAACTAGGGTACCATTTCCACCTAAGCAAGCGCCTAAAGATAAACTCCACCATAAAGGTTCAAGATTCGTAAGTCCCATTGTACTCATTTCTTTAATCATCGGTATCATCGTTGCTACGAATGGAATATTATCAATAAAAGCAGATGCAATTGCACTCATCCATAAAATTAGCATCGCTGTAGCGCTAACATCACCATTTGTCACTTGCATTGCTTCACGCGCCAACATCGCGATTACACCGGTTTCAACCAAAGCCCCAACAAGAATAAACAAACCTGCAAAAAAGAAAATCGCTAACCATTCTATTTTGCTAAAAACTTTTGCAAGCAAACCTTCATCACGCGAAATCGTAATCGCCATTAATACACTTGCACCAGTTAAAGCTGCTGTTGCCGTTTCTAAATGCAACTGGCTATGCAAAGCAAACAGCATAATCGTAATAGCTAAGACAAACAAACATTTCTTTAATAATTTAGGATTATTAATTTGACTCTTCTCATTCAAACGTAAAACCTTTGCTTTTAACTCATCTGTCGTATGTAAATCTTTCCGATAAAGAATCATTAAAAGAAACAATGTAACAATTAAAATAACCGTACATACAGTACCTAAATTGACGATAAACGATAAAAAGTCCAATTCCTTTACCGCACTACCAATCATAATATTCGGCGGATCTCCAATTAAGGTCGCCGCCCCACCAATATTTGCGGAAAGAATCTGAGCAATTAAAAATGGTTTAGGTGAAACTTTCAATTGTGAAGTTATACTAAACGTAACCGGGACAGTTAAAAGCACCGTCGTTACATTATCTAAAAACGCAGAACAGAGCGCAGTCAACAGACTTAGGACGACTAAAATTCGAATAGGTTCCCCCTTTACTTTTTTCGCCGCCCATATCGCTAAATAATTAAATAAACCAGTCTCACTCGTAATATTTACAATGATCATCATGCCAATCAATAAGCCAATGGTGTTAAAATCAATATGATGAATTGCCATATCTTGATTCAAAATTCCTAAGAGTATCATAGCTACTGCACCAGTTAAAGCTACAACAGTACGATGTACCTTTTCCGATACAATCAATGTATATGCAGTAACAAATATTACCACTGCTAATAATGCATTGTTTTCCAAACTACCCACTTCCTAATAAATTATTTCATTGTCACCTTATCTATAAAGTAGACTTGATTCAGGTGGAACTGTTGCCCCATCTAAACCTTAGCCACACTTATTGGGAAACTTAGCCGATTTTAGGTTCCCTCTATAAAAGAAAGTATCTTATAACCAAAGAAATAAAATTTTTATTTTTGTGTGAATCTACCCATTTATTCCATTAAATAAATAAGTAAAAATCATCAAATAAAAAGCTGACTATCTTAAGCAATTTAGAGCTAAAATAGTCAGCATCATAGTTATTTCTTCTTTTTCTTAAGTGGTACTGCATTTAAGAGAATCTTTTTCCCTTCACGCACTACTTTTATATCGTATTCTACAATACCTTCTTTGTACAACTCTAATTTTAATTCTAATAAAGCTTTGCCAATCTTCTCTTGCAACTCTTTCGTTAAAAAAGCCATTGACAAATCCTCTTTGTCTTTACCTTTAACTTTAGGCTTAGCTTGAGGCTCTTCCTCGGTAGAAAACATTGTTTCAAAAGTTTCTACTTCTTTGTAATCTGCAAACATTGCCTTATCAGTTAAATTTCTTGGTATCTTTGCCATTTATATTATCACACTCTTTCCTGTGGCATCTGGTTTAGCTTTTCTTTGCCTTTGCCCAAGAATCACGTAACCCAACAATGCGGTTAAATACAAGTTTATCTTTTGTAGAGTCTTTATCTACACAAAAATAGCCTTGGCGTAAAAATTGATAACGATTACCTGGAGCAGTATAAGCTAAACTTGGTTCAACCATACAGTTTTCTATTACTTCAACTGATTTCTCGTTTAATTGCGCCAAGAAATCTGATGTATTTTCTTCATCATCACTCATTAATAAGTAATCATATAAACGTGCCTCCGCTTGCAAGGCATGACGAGCAGATACCCAATGGAGTGTCCCTTTTACTTTGCGTCCACTATTATGTTGACTTCCACTTTTAGTATCAGGGTCATAGCTACAACGAAGTTCAACAATATTGCCAGCTTCATCTTTGATTACTTCTTCACATTTGATAATATACGCATGCTTTAAACGAACTTCTCCACCCGGTTTTAAACGGAAAAATTTCTTTGGCGGTTCTTCCATAAAATCTTCTTGTTCAATATAAATCTCACGACTAAATGGCATCATACGTTTCCCCATTGCAGGGCATTCCGGATTATTCTCAGCCATCATGTATTCCACTTTATCCTCAGGATAGTTTTCAATAACTAATTTTAATGGACGTACCACTGCCATTACACGATCTGCTGTTTTATTTAAATCTTCCCGAATACAATGCTCAAGCATTGCAACATCAACAAGGCTATTACTTTTTGCAACGCCAATACGGTCACAGAAATCGCGAATTGATTCTGGTGTATACCCACGGCGGCGCAGTCCTGAAATAGTCGGCATGCGAGGATCATCCCACCCCGTTACATACCCACCATCGACAAGCATTCTTAATTTACGTTTGCTCATTACGGTATTTGTTAAATTCAAGCGAGCAAACTCAATTTGTTTTGGACGAGTGTTTGCATCAAAGCCTAAAGCTTCTAGCGTCCATTCGTAGAGTGGTCTATGATCTTCAAATTCTAAAGTACAAATCGAATGCGTAATGCCTTCTAATGCATCAGAAATAGGATGTGCATAGTCATACATTGGATAAATGCACCAAGCATCTCCTGTACGATGATGTTTCGTATGAGAAATTCGATAAATAATTGGATCACGCAAATTAATATTTGGTGAACTCATATCAATTTTTGCTCTAAGTACCCTTTCTCCATCGGCAAATTCTCCATTTTTCATCCGCATAAATAAATCCAAATTTTCTTCTACACTGCGATTGCGATATGGACTCTCTTTCCCAGGCTCCGTTAAAGTCCCACGATATTCACGCATTTGTTCTGGTGACAAATCACATACATACGCTTTTCCATCTTTAATCAAACCAATCGTCAATTCAAAAATTCTTTCAAAATAACTGGAAGCATAAAACATTCGATCTTCCCAATCAAAGCCAAGCCATTTTACATCTTCTTGAATAGAATCAACATATTCTACATCTTCTTTTGTTGGATTCGTATCATCAAAGCGAAGATTGCATAGTCCTTGATTATATTTTGCTAAACCAAAATTTAGGCAAATAGATTTTGCATGACCGATATGCAAATAACCATTTGGTTCCGGTGGGAACCGCGTATGAATCCCCTCACTGTATTTACCATTTTTTAAGTCTTCCTCAACAATATTTTGCACAAAATTTGTTGCAATCGTATAGTTTTCTGCCATAAAAACTGCTCCTTTATTTATAAATCCAAAATATAAAATGCAGCAAACCCAATAAAGTAAAACTTAACTCAATCGGATTTTTTACTCCATCTAATTTTTAGTTGACCTTACCTATGAAATTAACCGCTCATCTGTTTTCTGCGAGTATAACTCCCCTTTATTAAAAAGCGGGGATCTATGAAGCGCTTATTTCGTTAGATGAGCGCATTAGTTATCAGACAAAAACCAATCCTGAATTACCAATGCTGTTTTTTCTTCATAAGCCAAAAATATAATATTTAACTAGCTACCGTTAGCTGTCGGATAAAAGGTTAATATTCGAGATAAAATGTAAATTTCCTTCTATTCCTAAAACCCTTTTGCTTTTTTCGTCATATAGGCCCTTAAAACAGCCTCACCTTTTTTAGTAATTTCATTATTGGGGAGTTTTTTGATAATCTCATCTGCATACTTCCGCTCTATTAACTTTTGCATCGTCCACGAAAAATTTATATTATACATCCATAGCAAACGTACTAATTTACGATCAGCCGTAGTCTTCATATGCGCAAAGTCGCATTGCTCTCCTTTTAAAAAACCTTGCACAAAGATGGGGCTATATTCACTACCATCATCAGGCATAATCAAAGGTTCTAGTACGCGATAAATATCAAGCTTATCTGCATCACGAATGATTTTAGCAAAAAAAACTTCTCTCTCATTGCCACTTTCATTAATATTGATTGCATTGTGGTTTGCAATAGCAAATTTAAACACCTGCAAATCCTCTTGATCCAATCGTTTAAGTAATGGTAAATCCTTAATAATACTTAACCCATACAACGCATGATTTACTGAAATTCTATCATTAAATGTTCGATAAACGGTATATTGATGAAACCGTCCAATATCATGAAAAAGACCAATCATTTTCGCTAATAATATATCATGTTCATTTAAATTTAAATATTTCGCCAATTCTCCGCTAATTTTCACAACATAATCCGTATGTTCCTCTTTACGTATAATATTCTCCTGAATGTCCGCATCATCTGTATAAAAGCTTTTAATATACTGCCTGACCCATTGCTGCATCTCTACCAATAAATTTTTCATAAAACAACCTGCCTTTTTCCATAAAATAAACCTTGATTAAGTTGTCTTTTTGACTTTATCTAAATCCTAGTCACTCACATTCAAAATCTTCGTCACGACTAACTCTCACTAGCTGAAAATGTAAATTTTATCACATTTTAACCATCTGATAAACCTAAAAATTTTTAGCCGATTCTATCTTAATATCAAAATGATAAATAATTCTTATTGAAGTATACCTCTAGATTATCTGTAAAACAATATATAAATAGAAAGAATCTCTTGAAATTAAATTTCTACATTTAAAATATTTATCTCTTTTCCACATTCTTTCTTTCCTTTTCAAATGATTAGTAGTATGCTAATGTAGTTAATTTATTTTAAAGAGTTCTAACTTAGAAAATTAAATTTTATTCTCTTCGAAAGGAGTCTTGTTATGGAATTATTATTGTTCTTTCTACTTGGATTAGGGGTAGGAACCTTTGGTACACTTGTCGGTATTGGCGGAGGGCTCATTCTCATTCCAATCTTTTTATTAGTTTTGCACTTTCCTGCCCAACAAGCAATTGGTACATCCCTTACAGTAGTATTTTTCAATGCGCTATCGGGAACTATCGCCTACATTAAACAAAAAAAAGTATATTATGATGCAGCCTTTCGTTTTGCATTAGCAACTCTTCCCGGCGCCTTTCTTGGCAGTTATTTAGCCGACTATTTTACAGGTACTACCTTTAATATGGTCTTTGGGGTATTCTTATTATTCATGGCTATACTCATGTATACAAAATCGTCCTCAAAAAAAGCGGCGGCGGATTTCGATAAAGAAACTTTTACTTACAACCGTATGCTAGGTATCATTATCAGTGCAGGTGTTGGTTTTCTATCTAGTATTTTAGGTATTGGCGGAGGAGTTATTCACGTGCCTCTTATGATTTACGCTTTAGGCTTTCCAACCCATGTCGCAACAGCTACCTCACACTGCGTTTTAGCCGTTTCTTCATTTACTGGCGTAATCTCACATTATATATTAAATCATATTTTAGTCGGTCCCGCACTCAGCATCGGCATTGGTGCAGTGATTGGTGCTCAAATCGGTGCAAAATTATCAAACAAAACAAAATCAAAAGTAATTATTATTTTACTATCTTGTGCGGTATTTGCTCTAGGGGTAAGATTGATTATATCCGCATTATAAAAAAGTGCCCTTAATCACAAAAATCAGAAGAACTCGTTATCTTCATATGAATTTTAACAAGTTCTTTTTTTTCTTTTTTTGAATTCCATATTCATCATCTACTGCATAAAATAAAGTAACTAAGTAGAATTTATCCAAGGACTAATTCGCTTTAGGACTCTCAGATTCTCTAAACTGGAGTTACACCACAGGGCGCGAATGAGTGACTAAGTCTCTGGATAAGGACGACTAAATTCAGATGAAGTAAAAACTCACCCTGAATCAAGTCTACTTTATAGCTTTACAAGGAGTGATGACTATGCCATCTAAAGATAATCCAGAACTCATTGACTATAATGAAAACGATTTAAGAGAGAATGACCGTCAATTTTTCGGTTTTTTTCCTCTCACCTTAGGTACACTTGCTGCCGCTTCGCTATTCAATAATTTTGGTTGTCGGCCAGTTTCGTTTCATCATCATTGGCGCGACTATTACACCTGCTCACCAAAATATGTTTGCAAACCAGTCCCATACTATCCATAACATCTCCATCTTATAAAAATAAAAACTGCCTTTAGGCAGTTTTTATTTTTATAAGATAACGTACCAATGTAATTAACAGACTCCGTTAGCTATCAGATAAAACTTTTAGCGTAAACAAACTAATTTCAGCTGGACAACCTAAGCGAAATGGAAACCAACTTCCGGCGCCAGTACTTACATACCCATACATTTGCTCCTTTTGATACATTCCGCGCATATACTTATACCGAACTGGTAAAAGAGGTTGTCTTCCAATAGCCACCTGACCACCATGGGTATGCCCAGTTAACGTTAAATCTATATTTTTCTCATACGCATAGTCTATAACAACGGGATGATGGCTCAATAATATTTTTGTCGAGTTTTCCGTAACCCCCAATAAGGCTAAATCTAGCATTTCTTTACTTTTTACAATCTGTTCATTTGCCGTTTCACTCCAAGGATAATCAATGCCTAATAAATAAACAGGTTTTTTACTATTAATAAGTAGTGTGTTTTTATTCCTCAATACTTTAACTTCACTATGCTGAAATGCTGTTTCTAATTTAGGGAAATTGCGAAAATATTCATGATTTCCCCACGAAAAATAAATTCCGTAACGAAATTTAGAAATATATCCATTTAAAACTTCAATCAAGGCATCAATCATTTTTACATCATCAATCAAGTCACCGGTAATAACAACTACATCTGCACCTTTTTTATATAACAGTTCAAGAATCTGTGATAATTTTTCAACAGAAAAAAATAATCCAATATGTGCGTCACTAATCTGTCCTATCTTTAATCCATCATTTTGAACGTCTAAATTTTTAATTAAAATGTCATGTTCTAAAAACTCTACTTTTTCTCCGCCCAAGAAAGTACCATATCCACTTAACCCAAATGATATAATAGGCAAAGAAACCGCCGCCCCTTGTATAAATTTTCGTCTACTTAAATCTATAGCATCATTCTCTTTAAGCAAATTCCGCAAATAAACTCGCTTTATCCCATGATAAAAAGGTAGCATAAACAGCCCTATTAATTGCCCCATAAACCAAAGAATCGTTATTTGGCTGAGCAACCCTTGAAAAGGAAATACATCCAGCTTTCCTCTTGTCAATATTATTCCACCTACAGCAATAATATTGATTAACCAAAAAAACGACTTTAATGTTTTATTCCGATAACAGGGGAAAACTTTACATAATAAAGTAATAAATAAATACGCAATTCCAAGCGCTATCCCAATTAGAATTCCAATGAAATAAATTGACGGTCCGTTCACAATAGCCTCCATTTTTACAACATATTATTATCAGTTTATCCGATAACTATCCCGCTCTACGACTCCTAACTTCTATAAATAGGAGCTATACCCTACAAATAACTAACTTTCTGGATAAGGTCTGCTAAGATTCAAATGGAATGAAAACTCCACTTGAATCAAGTCTTACTTTATATTATGTACAAATCATTTATTTTTAATATTAAGTGTAAAAAAAGAGAATCGACGACTGCCGATTCTATAAATAACATATGTTTATTTTTATAATTTTTTATTTATTATACCTTATACCTCGCCGCGTAAATGAGCCAGTTCAGCCTGCTTCTCACAATAATACCATCTTATCGATTTCCCGATAGCACAACGGACTGCATCCAGTTTACCTTGCAAAGCAAGCTTTTTTAACCTACTTGCATCAAACCCACTGACTGATAAATAACTTGCGGAAATGAATCCATGACTCTTCAAAAGATTACGATAGCTGGCGCTATCCTTGCGGTCCATTTCAATGCTTTTTATTGCCATACTGCTCCCCCCATCATATAAATCATGAGATACCAATATAGCCCATTTACTTTAGGTACGCCTATATTATACAACAAAAATATTTATTTGTACACTACTTTTCTCTTTATTTGTAAATTCTTTTAAAAAATACTATATACTATTAAAATTATTCTTTAATTTTTCTTTGCTATCCCTAAAGAAAAAGCAATGTGATTACAAAATATCACATTGCTTATATTTCTATCTAAATCTTTCTACATATTCTTTTAAATCATTTGCGCCCTTTGTGACCGTTTCTAAACTAGAAGTAATTTCTTCTGTAGATGCAGCTTGTTCCTCACTAATTGCACCTGTTCCTTCAATTGCACGTGCAATCGAAGATACAGCCTGGCTCATTTCGTGCAAAGTTTTTTGAATTCTTTTCGTTGCTTCCTGCGATTGTTCAGCTAATTTACGCACTTCTTCTGCAACTACAGCAAAGCCTCTACCTTGTTCTCCTGCTCTAGCAGCCTCAATTGCCGCGTTTAAACCCAATAAATTAGTTTGTTGAGCAATCGTATTAATATAATCAATTACTTGCGTCGTTTCATTATTTTTTACCATTAACTCATTTGCTAATTTGATTGCCTCTTGCCCAGCTTGTGCCAATTCAGTTGCACTCATTGCAACTTGCTCTACAGCAATATAAGCCTGCTCCGTTGAAGTTGCAAGGTTTTCAACAGTACTAATCAAATCGTTATTGTCTCCCGTATCAATCCCTGAACTTAAAGTTCCTATAACCTTTTTATCTTTTCCATAAATCGGAGTAAAAACTGTCTTTATAGGATAACCATAAACTTCTTTAGGTATATCTTCAAAAGTTTCTTTTCCTGAATCAATACATTTCGCAATTGTTGGAATCCCCGCAATCGGTTTACCAGCCGGCAAATCAAGTTCGAAATTTTTCGCGCGATGATAACCAAGGTATTCCTTTAAGTCTGTTAACCCAACAGCCATATCTTCACGAACAATTTTATTCATATAAGGAAGAACAATCTTAAACGCCTCCAAAATCTCCTCATTTGAATACTGCTTTTTCTCTCCTACCTCCATTTGAATTCCTCCTCCATATTCTCCTCATCTCTATATACTGGAAACTCTTTATCAAACGAATATAACTAAGTATGTATATTTGGGGCATCAAAGTACTATTCTTTATTTCGTTGTTAATTGTAAAATTCCCTCTTTTTTCATATCGATATCGTCTACATTTTATTACTAAAAAACAAAAAACCTACATCATTGTAGGTTTTATTCTCTATCTGGTGCGGCCGAGAGGATTTGAACCTCCACGAGATTGCTCTCACTAGCGCCTGAAGCTAGCGTGTCTGCCGTTCCACCACGACCGCATTACGTATTTATTTATAAATAAAAAACACCATCTTACTAACGTAAAATGGTGCCGAGGACCGGAATCGAACCGGTACGGATATTTCTATCCGCGGGATTTTAAGTCCCGTGCGTCTGCCAGTTCCGCCACCCCGGCATAACATTTTGGAGCGGGTGATGAGAATCGAACTCACGTGACTAGCTTGGAAGGCTAGGGCTCTACCATTGAGCTACACCCGCATATTAAAATTAATGGAGCTGGCGAGAGGAATTGAACCCCCAACCTGCTGATTACAAGTCAGCTGCTCTACCAATTGAGCTACACCAGCAAACTTAACCGCTCAGTTATATTATCATATATCATTTACTTTGTAAAGGCTATTTTATATATTTTTTTATTCTTGTAACTATTTCTATAAGGATTTATAATTATACTAAATAGAAGGCAGGTGATTTTATATTGCATGTCTAAAGATAGAATTTGTTGCAGTTATGTTTTCCACGGGCAACAAAGACTCAAAGATCGTATTGAAGTTATTATCCTTGCTGAAAGCTACGGATATTGAAAAAGGAGACTAACTATGAATCTGCCAAAACCAATCTTACAAAAGATTGTACAATGTATAATCGTTGGTATTTTAACTATTGTCATCGCTGTAGGAATTATAAATTACAAAAATAATCAGCCCTCGCCTCAAAATCCAGCTACTTCTCCCCAAACAGAAACCTATAATAAATAAAGTTAATAAAAGCACCCTAAAAGTTAGGCATGATATAGCTAACCTTTTAGTGGTGCTTTTTATTATTTAAAATAAATTTAAGACATAAAACCTTAGAATTTTGCAACTTGTATTCTTTAAGTATTATAAATTAGAAAATTGTTATGTACATGCAGAATTCCAGAAAATAAAATATTTTATATTTCTTTTTCAAATGCTTTATTTATTTCTTCAAAAGAGTCTAATATTGCTGTTATCCATCTATTCCCGATAGGAATCTCTACTATACTTTCAGTGCTGCTACTATCTTTACAAATAATTGAAGCCTTTGTTGCTTTATTGCATTCTATCCAAAACTTTAATTTAGGAAAAATATCTGTATCATTAAGACACCGCCCTGTTAAATCAGTAAAAATAATCATTTTTTTCATCTCCCCATATAACTTTCTAACAAAAACAAATATTTCTTATTAGCTTCTGGACTACTCTAGATAAATATTAATTTCTACTTTACCTCTCTAAATATTTAAATATTTGTACGCCTGCCATATTTGTTTTAAGTTGAGATGTCCCTTATTTTCATTTTTAAACTAACAATCGTATCTACAAATTCTTTACTCATTTTACACTTAAACTTAAGTTATTTTTTCATATTCTACAATATTATTACAATTCCTTCTAAACTTTCATATAAACGACATTTTTTCTTTCTTTTCCCTTGAGAATTTCAAAAAATACATAATTACAAGATAAATTGATAAAATTTTCAGAAAATTAACCTTCTACGTATCAAAAAAGTAAAATATTTTATAGAGTTAAAAATAATAGTTGAATAAAAATAAAATTGCCATCAGCTTAAATGGTAAATCTAAGTTGGTGGCAATTTTATTCATTTCGACAGGTCATTTATATACTATTACCATATTATTAATAACGAATCAAATATAATTGCTCTTTTACTTTCGATTCATTTTATTATTAATTAAGTTATTAAGGAGAAACCTACTATAGCTTCATCCTTTATAAGCTTGAAAAGTCTTTAAAATATGTTCGGCTTCTTCAGGGAAATCATTTTGAATTGCACTTAGGTACATAAAGATACTCCCTTGATACTTCAGTGAATCTCCAAATACAATTATCTCATAGCAACTGCGAATTACATTGATTAGACAATCCTCAAAATGATCTTCTTCACACGATTTACATTGTCGTAAAATATGGGCTATTGCATCTAAAGCCGCATCATTATCGAATGAACGCAAATCATGCGGAATAGTTTCTACCCCATTCTGAACAAAAGTCATTTTAGTTTTTAAAGAATCCTTAATACAAGCCTTCGTATAGCCAATCAAACAGTTTTTATCCTTACATACTCCACAAAATTCTTCCGTTAAACAATTCTGCTCAATATCCCTTAATAATAGATTATAATTTACCTCTGTATATGAAACACCCATTTTTTATCCTCCTTACTATATACTCTTCTTTTACTATAATACCAAATAATACGAATTACAAGTTAATAATTATTATTAAGATGAATTATTTATATATATTATATTTTCTTGACTTATAGTTTACTCTAAGTAATATACTTTTAAATAAAATGATAAGATAATAATGGAGGTATTAAAATGAAGGTATTATTAGTGAATGGAAGTCCTCATGAAAAAGGTTGTACTTATACCGCATTAGCAGAAATTGCAACTACATTAGAAAGTGAAGGTATTGAAACACAAATTTTCTGGCTTGGTATAAAACCACTCTCCGGCTGCATTGCTTGTAAAACCTGCGCTAAAATTGGCAAATGTGTCTTTAATGATAAAGTTAATGAATTTTTAGCGATTGCCAATAATTTTGATGGATATATATTTGGTTCTCCTGTACATTGGGCAGCTGCAAGTGGTGCAATAACCTCTTTTATGGATCGCATATTTTACGCAGCTAATTGTTCTGGGCAAAAAATATTTTATCTTAAACCCGCCGCAGCTATTGTATCTGCTCGTCGTGCAGGAACAACAGCTGCATTTGACCAATTAAATAAATATTTTACTTTAATGCAAATGCCAATTATCGCTTCACAATATTGGAATATGGTACACGGTGCAAAGCCTGAAGATGTCAAAAAAGATTTAGAAGGGTTACAAACCATGCGGACTTTGGCGAGAAATATGGCATTCTACTTGAGATGCAAAGAAGCTGGGTTAAAAGCGGGTGTGCCTCTTCCAACTCAGGAAGTCGGCATTTATACAAATTTTATTCGTGATTGATCTTAACTGAACTGCCTTCGTTCTAAAGGTAGCTATACAAAAACGCCCAAATATTTTATTATACTGGGCGTTTTTATTCTCTCTATATTTTATTTATCCAACTACGATTCCAAAATATAAATGAATTGCAATCATTATATGAAAGATACCCGTTGATTTATTGGCTTACATAAATACACTACACCTTCATCTTTTTCACTAACCTCTTGCAAAAACTACTTATCACTTGGAGTTAAATTTAACACAAAACTTTTTTATCACTCAAGGTGTTTCCTTTAGTTTTAATGGAAAGAATTCTCACTACAATCCATTTGTTTTCCTCTTTTACTAAATTTATATTGTGCATCTACTCCTTCTAATAATTCTTTTAGAAATGGATATAGCTCATATATATTTGAAACTAGCTGATAATACACCCACTGTCCTTTTTTTTCCGCATCAATTAGCCCAACCATTCTAAGTCTTCCTAATTGCTTTGATGTGGCAGACTGAGAAATCGGTAAAATATTTTCAATTTCACAAACACATTTACTCCCACTCATTAAATAACATAGAATAGCTAAGCGATTTTGATCTGCCAACGCTTTTAGGACATCTACATATTTCATCTCATCACTTCCAATGTGTATAATTCTAGTAAGGATATAGCATTTACAGCTATATCCTTACTTTTTCTATTTCAATAAATCTAACAAATGTTCCCCTTTAATTTCTTCGCTTTTCCAAGGAATAATTGCAAAATTTCCTTTTGAAATCTCATTTACTTTATTTATCCACGGGATTTCTCCCATAGCTTTTGTTTTTAATAATGGACTTTTAGTACCTGTTTTTAACATACTATGATTGATTATCCACCATTTATTATGAATTCCTGCACGTTTCAAATCCGCTTGCAAACGCATCGCTTCATAGACTGGTGTTGCCTCTGCTAATGTTACAATGACAACGGCAGTCTCTTTTTCATCTCTCAATCTCGGCAAGAGGTTTCTTACCGATTCAGGGATATCCCCATGCGTCCTTTCTACTTCCTTGTGATAGCTTTGCGATGCATCTAACAGTAATAAGGTATGCCCCGTTGGTGCAGTATCTATGACAACGATTTCTTCATCTGCTTTTTCCACTATTTCAGCAAAGGCTCTAAACACTGCAATTTCCTGTGTACATGGGGAGCGTAAATCTTCTTCTACATAAGCGAGGTCATCTTCTGACATTGTTTCCCGTGCTTTTCCTAGTACTTCCTCTTGATATTTTTTTAATGCTAAGTTTTCATCTATTTTACTTATTGTGAGTTGTTTTGTATCTTGAATAACAAATTTTAAATGATCCGCTGGATCTGTCGTTGTTAAATGGACTTTTGCTCCATGGCTAGAAAGCCCCATTGCAATCGTAGCCGCTAGCGTTGTCTTGCCAACGCCACCTTTCCCCATAGTAAAAACCACACGCTTTTTAGAATGATACAGATCATCAATAAAATTCTTCAAGGATGATGGATTTTCTTTATGCAAAGTATAATTTACAGAATCTAAAGTATCTTCTTTTAACATTTTTCTAATATTATTGATACCAGTTAAATGATATGACCTAAGTGGAATCATATACGTAGCTAATTCGCAGATTTCCTTTGGAATAATTTCTAATGCTGCTTCTTGTTTTCTGTACACTCCTTCTGCAACTTTATCATTTTCTATATCAGGCAGATAAACGCCATTGATAATTAAACATTGATTTTTAACACCAAGTTCTTTTAACTCCATAGATGCTCTAGCTGCCTCTTTTAGTGGTGTATCATCGGGTCTTGTCACTAAAATCAAGGTTGTCATTTCAGGATTTGCTAACATTTTTACTGCCTGTTTGTAAATCTCTTTGCGCTCTTCAAGCCCAGATAATTGACCTAAACAAGAAGCACCATGTGTACTTTCACTAATAAAATTGCTCCACGCGGATGGTAGTTGCAACATCCTAAGTGTATGTCCTGTAGGTGCTGTATCAAAAATAATGTAATCGTATTCTTTTTGCATTGCTTGATCGGTAATAAAGTTCGAAAATTCATTAAATGCTGCAATTTCTACTGTACAAGAACCAGAAAGTTGTTCTTCCATATTTTTAATGATACTTTCTGGCAACTTTCCTTTATATGGGGCAATAACTGATTCACGATATGCTTTCGCTGCTGCCTCTGGATTTAAATTTGCAACTACAAGGTTCGAATTTTCCTGAATCGGTGTTCCTTCGCTTGATAACTCTATTCCAAATACATCTTGCAAGTTTGATGCAGGGTCAGTACTCACTAAAAATATCTTTTTCCCTTGGTCGGCTAATGTTAATGCTGTCGCACAAGCTACAGATGTTTTTCCTACGCCACCTTTACCGGTAAAAAACAAGTATTTTGTTAGTGAAATTTTATCTATCTCAAATTGCTTATACACTCGCTTATCCTCCTAAAAATTTTTAACAACAGCCTTTTCCGCCACAGCACCCACTAGACTTTTTATGCTTTGCCATCTTTGCAAACTCCTCTTCTGGCAGACCCGTCCATTTAGAAAATTCTTCATTTGTCGGATATTTTCCACTTTTAACAATTTCGCCATCTACCATAGTAATTGGTAAAGCCTTTTCATTGTACTTTGTTAGCATCTCGCTTACTTTAGTATGATTGATAAACGCCTGTGGATTGCTTGCTAATCCATAACGCGTAATTTTTATTCCTTTTTTCTCAATATTATGAATGACTGTCGCAACTCTAAGTAATTCTTTATCCACACTCGGACCACATACTCCTGTTGAACAACACATTGCAGGATCAAAAATTTCAATTTTACTCATAGTAAAAACTCCTTTTTATATTAGCTACACGCTAATTTATTTCCAATCTGTATATGACTATATTGTAATATATTCATATACGGAGTAAGTTGTTCTGATTTATATTTTTTCAGATCAAAATTTTTGATGTATTTTGTAAAAATTATATTTACAAAATAAAAAAGAACCTCAATCATCTGAAGTTCTTAAAAATACTAGGAGTGTCACTGAGTCCGATACAATTAATTTGTAATCTAAAAAGCAACCTCCTCCAACCCGTTATATGCTTATTTATCCTCTTTTTATTTTCCTACTTTTAGCTCGGCACCAATCCATATCATAACAGGAATAAGCATCTGAAAGAACAAAATATAAATTTGATAGACGTCCAAAAATTTTAATAAATCCATTATACTATTAAACCCTAAAATACTTATTACTAAAACACTTATACTCAGGATGAATAAAATTAATCCCTCATTTCTATTATCAAATAAACATTTCACTCCTTTTACTGCTGCCGATAGACAAATTGATATTTTAGCAATACATGCTAATAGAAAATTGAAAAAAATAATCATTTCAATTCTTGAAAGAAAATCACCAATGCTGATCAATCTCGCTACAGTATAGATTGGGAAATAAGAACTTTCCAACATAGGAATACCTAAAACCATAGCACTAATTAAAAATATAGCGATAAAGATTATCATGGCAATAAAAAAGCCAAAAAAATAAATCATATAAGGATTTTCACGATTTCTAATAAAATCTTCAAATGTTAAAAATAATATTGTTCCGATAAAAGTAGTCGAAAGAATCTTTAAACTTGCCTTTACAATGTCAATTGTACTATGTTCAAAAATTGGTAAAAGGTTGGTATATTTCATTTCTGGCATAGATGCGATTAGTATATACAGCAATATAAGAAAATATATTGGAAAAACAAATATACTCCACTTTTTTAAAGTGTTTATTCCACTAAAAGTTAAATAAGTAGCAGCGATAACAAGTAAAATCATAATAGGAATCACAGGCGTCTCTACTAAGGTCACTATCTTAATAAATTCTGAAATAAGTTTAATAACAATAGTGCTAAGATAAATCGCATACACTATTATTAAAGCAGTAATTATTTTTCCAATTATTTTTCCAAATATCAATTCCGTAATATCATATAAATTTTTTCCTGGGAATAAACTATTAATTCTAGCATACATAAGAATAAAAATGCTTCCAAATGCTAATGCAAGTATTATCGAGATCCAATTGTCTTGCCCTACTCCCCAACTAATCCCTATAGCAGAATTACTCCCAAGTAAAAACAATACCATCATATAAATTTCTGTTTTCATTGATGTTATTTTACTCTGCATAACAATACCTCTTTCATCACTTCTGATCCCTCTTTATTTCGTTAGCCCTGTATTTGTTATGACAAATTCATGTCTTATTTCGACTTCCATGGTTTGAATATAGTAATCCCACTCTTCTCTTAACTTGTACCATAGCTCTGGATCACTTTTGTGAATCATTGTTCCAACTCCTAAAAGGTCACAATTTAATTCTTTTTTTCCTTTGTTTATTAGTGACTCTAACCTTTGCAAAGAATCTAATTTAGCCGCGGATTTAAATTCTTCGATAGTCTCTCTCTTTGAAAGGTCAATATCAAAATTTACTTCACTCACTTTTGCTACACTACTCATATCCAAAAAAATTTTTAAACGGTTTTCATTATAAGAATATGACATTTTCGTCTTATTTTTCTCTAATTCAAGGACAATTTTATCTTGACTATCGTTTAAAGGGACTGTGATTATACCTCTATTTATCTCATTAGTAGCCAAAAGATAAGTATATGTTTCTTCTGGAGATAAATATCCTTTCAGCTTATCTCCTTTAAAAATAGCAGTTCCATTTAATTCTACGATCTTTTTTTCTTTATTGTTTTTACAGCGGACAGCAGGTAAAACTAATGGAATTTCGTCTTTACCATGTAAAATATCAAAAGTTTTGCAAATATTAACACCTTTACTTGAGGCTGTTGTTTTCCATCCACTCCTTATAATTTTTTCAAGCTCTTCGGAAACTATTTTATTATCAACACCATTTGACATTAAAACTTCTTTCGCAGTCTTTTCCTGCGAAAGAACCGGTATTATTGTTTCCCGCATCTCCGCATCTCTGGCAAAAAAATCTAAAATGGAATTTATCCCCTCTTTTCTTGCAATTTGATTGCTAATAATAACAACCTTTATATCACCCATATATAATTTTTTTGCTAATTTTCTTTTTGCATTTCGAATTGCTTCAAATATCGTTCTTCCTTCTACCTCAACTAGTTGAGATTTACTGGGTTCTTTCTTGCTTGTTTCTGAAAAATCTATAAATTCTATCGTTAGTTTATAATTATTATTTTCCTCGTTTCTATCAATGGCTATCCCTGTGAAAACTGATAGTGTATCCAATCCCCGATAATTCCAGCAGCCACTGAGAGGAATGCATATCCCAATGATTAACATAATGCTAATTAATTTTTTAATTACATTCACCTTTATCACCATTCAGTCTTTTTTTATTTTCAGTTAAACTTGAAGGACGCTTAATCATTTTCCACCAAGGACCTCTAATAAAAGTATCTTTAACTTCCTGATACTTCATATTATCCATAGATATTATTTGAGGTATTCCAAAGGAATGTAAATTTAAAAGATGTGTTAATATCATTGAACAGCCGATAACAAAACCTAATAATCCAAATGTAGATGATAATAAAATCAGCAATGTTCTTCCATAAATAATAGAAGCATTCATTTTAGGTACTAAAAATCCAGAAATTGCTGTAAGAGCAACAACAATAAGCATTGGAGCAGCTACAAGTTTTGCAGCTACTGCCGCTTGCCCGACAACAATTGCTCCAACAATACTCAAGGCTTGTCCAATTCCGGTAGGAATTCGTATTCCAGTTTCTTTTAAAATTTCGAATAAGATGAGCATAACAATAAGTTCTATCACCGCTGGTAAAGGTGCTCCAGTACGTTCTCTAACGAGATTAATCAAAAGAGTAGTTGGATATACTTCCTGATTGAATGCAACGGTTACCAAATAAAATGCAGGAAGAGTGACACTCAGAATAAATCCAAATATTCTCAATATCCTACTCAATGATGCATAATAATAGTTTAAATAATAATCTTCATTACTTTGAAAGTTTTCAATAAATAAATAGGGCAATGTCAATACAACCGGCGATCCATCAACAAATAAAGCAATTCTTCCTTCTAACAGCTTTCCCACAACGACATCCGGTCTTTCCGTATATCCAATCGTATTAACCGGTGACAGTTTTGAATCTTGAATAAATTCTGTTATATAATGGCTATCTAATACACCATCAATATTTATTGTTTCAAGTCTACGATAAAGCTCTTCAAGTACTTTTTTATTAACGATATTATCAAGGTAACAAATACAAATCTGCGTATGTGTCTGCACACCAAAACTTTGAAATTTCATTTTTAAATCATTATTTCGTATTTTTCTCTTAACCATTGAAAGATTAGTCATCAACGCTTCAGAAAAGCCCTCTCTCGGACCTAGTAAAACCTTTTCATTAGAAGGTTCAGTGATTCCCCTCGTACTAAAACTCTTGCTATTTAAAATAAGAGCTCCTGCTTCACCGTCTATAAAAAGTATGGAATCTCCATAAGTAACTGACTCAATAATTTCTTTCCATTGCGTTGTTTTCTTTATCTGATTGATTGAAATAACCTGATGCATTAATACATCTATTTGCTCTCCTTTTTTTAAAGAAACTTTAGATGATATTAGTGGTTTTATGATATTATTATTAATTATTTTAGAATCCACAAGACCGTCATTTTGTACAATACAATACTTCAATGTAGTATCATTGCAATTCGTTATCCATCTCATTCCAATTGTAGCATCATCAGCAAATATACTTTTTAGTTGAGCAATATTGCGTTCTAATGATGTAAATATTACATCTGTATTTATATTTAAGCCTTTTCTTAACATAAAATTTTCCTCCATGACGAAACTTTATTCATCTGGTATTTTCTGAAATTTATGAAAATCTTATTTTATTGAATACTTGCTCTATTATTTTTATAGAACTTTATCTCAGCACCAATCCATACAAACAAAGGAATAATAATTTGAAAAAAAACTGCATAGTACTGGTAAATATCAATAAAACTCAACATCTCAAAAAAATTCTTAAATTGAAATCTGCTCAATAATAAAACAATTAGCGAAATAAAGCATACCATTTTCCAGTTTTTAGATGTATTAAATAACTTTTCAGCTCCTTTTATCGAAGCAAATAAACAAATTGATATTTTGGTTATACCAGCTAATAAAAAATTATAAAATATCGTTACTTCGATTCTCGAAAAAATTTCAGCTATATTAAGAATTCTCGTTGCCATATAGGCAGGAAAATATGATTTTTCTAACATGGGATGCCCCAAGATTATAAGATTACGTAAAAATGTACCCGCCAAAAGCAAAGTTCCTAAAAAAATTCCATATAAATAAATTTTATATGGATTATCCTTTTTTTTAATAGAATCTGCTAATGTTAAAAAAAGTACTGTTTCAGCAAAGGGAAATATAAAAAGTTTTAACGTTGTTGAACCTATAGTGCTCAAATCATATGTTAGCATAGGCAAAAGACGAGATATTTCTACATCCTTAATAGATAAAACTACAGTAAATAAAAAAACCATCACTACAAAAATTATTGCAAACATCACCCATCTGGCAAAGGTCTCTATTCCACTAACAACCATATATCCAGTGACACCAAGGATTGCTATCATTATTACAATCTGTGGCGTTTCTTCCAAAGTCACAATATTGATAAATTCCGAAAAATTTCTTAACACTAATGACGCTAGATGAATTGCATACCACATCATCAACACAGTTATAATTTTACCAATTAATTTTCCAAATACCAGCTGTGCAATATCATAAAAATTCTGTTCAGGAAATAATCTAATCAATCTAGCGTATATAAGCGCGAGTATACCCCCTAAAATAGCAGCTGTCATTACTGCAATCCAAGTATTCCCGCCTGTACCGATTCCCATTCCTAATAAAACACTACTTCCAAATAAAAATAATATAATCATACAAATCGCTTGATGCATTGAGATTCTATCATTTTGCATAAAAATACCTCTTTCATTTGCTATTAACTTTATCAATATTTCATTATTTAATTAATCCTGTATTTATGATTTCAAATTCTGGTCTTATTTCAACCTCTATATTTTTCGGATATTCATTCCAATCTTCATTTAATTGTGACCATGATACTAAACTCTTTCTTTTAACCATTTTCCCAAATTCAAATGCATCACAAGCAAAATCTTTATCTACTTTTTCGATTAATGTTTTTAATTTATCTGAAAATACCATTGTAGCGACAGTTTTTATCTTATCTATATTTTCTTTTTTAGATAGATCTATATCGTTACCATTTTCACCAATTGATACTGTTGTCTTAATATCTAAGTACACTTTAAGTCGGTTGCCATCGTAAGCATATGATTTTTTCGTCTTATTTTTAAATATTTCAAAAGAAATAGTATCTTGTTTTTTTTCATTTAACGGAAACGTTAAAATGCCTCCCTTAATTTCGTCAACAGCGAAAAGATAATAACGTGTTTCTTCCGGCGATAAATATCCTTGCAACCGATCTGCTTTAAAAATTGCCACCCCATTAACCTCAACAATTTTTTTATCTTGATTTGTCACGCAGTGAATAGCAGGCAAAACAAAAACAGAGTTTTCTTTTTCTAATTCATTTACAATTTTATACATATCAATGTTTTTTGTCGAAGCTGTCACTTTATTATCCAAATCAAGAATTCTCTCTACTTCTTCAGAAATAACTTTATGATCAACTGCACTTGCCGTAAGAATTTCTTTTGCAGTCTTTTCTTGAGAAATAATTATAGAAAAGGTCTCCCGCGGTTTTTCATTTCTTATAAACCAGTCTAAAAGATATTGTATCCCTTCTTCACTAGCAATCTGATTACTAATCACAAGAAGCTGCATATCAGAAAAGTATAGTTTTTTCGTTAAACTTTTTTTCGCATTTCTAATCGCTTCATAAATCGTCTGACCTTCCGTTTCAATAATTTTAGCTTTACTTACCCCGTCTTTCCCCGATAAATCAAAGATTTCTATAGTTAGCAGATAATTATTATTTTCTATATTTCTATCAATCGCAACTCCTGCAACAATAGAAATCTCATTTAATCCATTATAGTTCCAGCAACCACTAAGCAAGAAACAAAAAATAACGATAAGTAGAATACTAAATAACCTTTTAATCGAACTCACCTCTATCACTATTTTTCAACCGTGTTTTATTCTTTGATAAGTTTAATGGACGATTGATCATTTTCCACCAAGGTCCCCTTATAAAAATATCTTTTAATTCTTGATAATTGAGTTTATCTATAGCATGGATTTGTGGAATGCCAAATGAATGCAAATTTAGTAAATGAATTAATAAACCGGAAAGCCCCAAGATAAAGCCTATTAAACCTAACGTTGATGACAGAACAAGTAATATCAATCGAACATATGCAATCGGCGCATTTAGTCTTGGAGCTAATAGCCCAGTAATTGCTGTAGTTGCAATTACCACAACCATAGGGGCAGATACTAATCTAGCTTCTACAGCTGCCTGCCCAATAACAAGAGCACCAACAATACTTAGTGCTTGTCCAATACTAGAAGGGATTCGTATGCCAGCCTCCTTTAAAATTTCAAATACGAGTAACATCAAAATAGCCTCTAGTCCTGCAGGTAAAGGGACATCTAAACTATCTCTAGCAATATTAGTTAATAGTACCGTCGGCAATATTTCGTGATTATATGCAGCAAGTAAAATATAAAAGGATGGAATTGTTATCGTCAAAATAAAGGCAGCAATTCTTAATATTCTTTCAAAGGAAGTATAATAAAAGCTCATATAATAATCTTCATTACTTTGGAAGTTCTCAATAAAGAAATAAGGAATTGTTAATACAACCGGCGATCCATCAACAAATAAAGCAATCCGGCCCTCCAAAAGATTTGCAACCACAATATCTGGTCGTTCCGTATATCCTGTACTCCTAAAAGGAGACCATCTAGAATCATTTATATACTCCGTAATATAATTGCTATCTAGCACCCCATCAATTTTAATCTTTTCAATCCGTTTTTCAAGTTCATCAAGTATTTTTTTATTTACAATACTATCAATATAGCAAATGCAGATTTGTGTATGAGTTCTTACACCTAGACTCTGAAACTTTATTTTTAATTCATTAGTTCTTAATCTACGCTTAACTAATGAAAGATTCGTCATTAAAGATTCACAAAATCCTTCGCGAGGACCACTGATAATTTTTTCACCAGAAGGCTCATCAATAGAACGTATACTAAAACCTTTGCTATTTAACAGAAGTGCTTCTTTCTCGCCTTCCATAAATAAAATTGTATCCCCATAAGTAACAGCTTCTATAATTTCTTGCCAATCTTTTGTTTTTTTTATCTGATTAACTAAAAGAACTTGTTGAATCAAAGTGTCTATTTGTTTTCCTTTGGTAAGTAATACATCCGATACCATTAAAGGCTTGATAATATTTTCATTTATAATAACAGAACTAACGAGTCCATCATTTTGAACTAGACAATATTTAAGAATTTGATTATGAGAGTTTGTAATCCAACGAAAGTTTATCGTCTCATCATCAATAAAAATTGATTTGAAAATTTCAATATTCTTTTCCAAAGAGGTAGAAAGAGGTTGTTTTATATTTATTGCAACAGAATCTTCATTGCTATACTTTTCTTTTTTATTACTTTTTAAAAATTTTTTTAGCATAAAAATCCCCCCATAATGGAAATTCATAACTATATATATTATTGAATCATTTTAAAATAATTATTCCTAATCAAGACATATCACTTTATTTAATAATAGCTTACATTGATTAACTAACAACTTTATGTTATAATTGGATTGTTAGTTAGTTAATTTTAAGGGGGTAACCATTTGATAAAATTTGAAAATGTTAATAAAACTTTTAAAGACTCTGTTGTATTATCCAATCTTTCATTTAACATTCAAAAAGGAAATTTAATTGCGATTATCGGCGGTAGTGGATGTGGAAAAACTACTACGCTAAAAATGATTAATCGTCTTATAAAGCCAACCCATGGAAAGATATTTATTAATAATGAAGATATTTCTACACTAGATGTAATAACATTACGTCGTAATATAGGATATGTCATTCAACAAGGCGGATTATTTCCACACATGACAATTCGAGAAAACATTGAATTAATTCCACACATAGAGAAAAAAGAAAAAAAGAAAATTATAAATAAAACAGCAAATTTAATGGAAATGATTGCACTAGATCCAAACTGTTATCTTGATCGATATCCAAATGAACTAAGTGGCGGTCAACAACAACGAATTGGGATAGCTCGCGCATTTGCAAATGATCCAGAAATAGTATTAATGGATGAACCATTTTCTGCATTAGATCCTATTACAAGAAATAGTTTGCAAGATGAGTTATTGATATTGCAATCAAAGTTTAAGAAAACTATTGTTTTTGTTACTCATGATATGGACGAAGCAATAAAAATTGCTGATAAAATATGCATTTTAGAAAAAGGAAGCATCATTCAATATGATACACCTGAAAATATTTTAAAAAATCCAATAAATTCTTTTGTATCTTCATTTGTAGGCAAAAATAGAATCTGGAATTCTCCTGAATATATAAAAGCCGCCGATATTATGCTGGAGCACCCTATTACTAGTACACCAGAAAATTCTCTATTTAAATGCATGGAAAGAATGCGTTCATCACATGTTGACAGTCTAATGATTGTTGAGCATAGTTGCCGAAAATTGATTGGCATTTTAAAGGCGAATAGTATAAGATCCGTAGAAGATAAAAGTCAACCCGCAAGTGCATTTATGGAAACTAATATAGTTTATGCATCTCCTCATGATACAATTGTTGACATCTTGGAATTAGTAAACAAGTATCGATTAGAGACAGTTCCTGTTTTAAATGAAAAAAAAGTTTTGCTTGGTATAATTACTAATAGTAGTTTGGTTACAACATTTAGTCAGCAATATATAGAAGCGAAGGTGATATAATATGGAATTAATCCAATACTTTATAAATCATCAATCGCAGATATTTAATTTATTAATGGAACATATACAGTTGACATTTATTTCAGTTATGTTAGCTACGCTCATTGGAATTCCTACAGGAATTTTAATTTGCTATATAAAAAAATTAGATAAACCTATCCTAGGCGCAGCAAATATAATTCAAGCAATTCCTTCTATGGCATTATTAGGATTTGCGATACCACTCTTTGGTATTGGGACAATTCCTGCTGTTATTACAGTTACTTTATATTCACTCCTACCAATTATAAAAAGTACTTACACTGGTATTATCAATATTAACCCACAAGTATTAGAGTCCGCCAAGGGTATCGGTCTTACTAGATTTCAAGTACTATATAAAATTCAAATTCCATTAGCACTTCCTGTAATTATGTCTGGTGTAAGAATCTCATCCGTAACAGCCGTAGGGTTAATGACTATTGCAGCTTTTATTGGCGCAGGAGGGCTTGGTTATTTTGTTTTTTCAGGAATTCGTACTGTAAATACTTTGCAAATTCTAGCTGGAGCAATTCCTGCCTGTCTTTTGGCACTTGCAGTTGATTATATTGCCAATATTGTAGAAAAACTCGTAACTCCAATAAATTTACAGAATCAACCAAGTAAGTCAATGAAAAATTTAAAAGAAAAAAGATTGTATCATAAGATGATTTTAATCTTTACCTCTATTTTTTTAGTAGGGATATTTTTTTTATCGTCAGATAGTGCAAATAATTCCCATCAGAAAACGCTCTCTATTGGGAGTAAGGATTTTACTGAACAACACATCATTGCAAACATGCTTGCAGATATAATTGAAGCTAATACTGACATAAAGGTAAGCAGAGAAATTAATTTAGGTGGCACACAAGTTTGTTTTGGTGCATTACAATCTAAAAATATAGATATGTACGTTGACTATACCGGAACAATATACGGTGAAATTTTAGGCTATACACCTACAAATAATATAGAAAAAGTTTATTTGACTTCTAAACAAGATTTATTTCAAAAATACAATATGACAATATTAAATCACTTGGGATTCAATAACACTTACACGATGGCTGTTCGCCAAGATACAGCACAAAAATACCATTTAAAAACTATAAGTGATTTATCAAATATAGCGTCCTCTTTAAAAGCAGGGGCAACATTAGAATTCCTAAATCGAAAAGATGGCTTACTTGGAGTAACGGAAACTTATGGATTCAATTTTTCTGGAACAATTGGACTTGATGGGGCATCACGATATATTGCTTTAAATAATAATGAGATTGATATCATAGATGCTTTTTCTACTGATGGTTTAATAAAAAAATTCGACCTAGTTATTTTAGAAGATAATAAAAATTTCTTTCCTCCCTATTATGCAGTACCGATTATAAATAACGATACATTAGAAAAATATCCCGAAATTACGCCATTAATTGAAAAGCTAGGAGCAGTTTTAAATAATAATGTTATGATTGAATTAAACTATAAAGTTGATGAGCTTCAAATAGATCCATCTGTCGTATCTAAAGAATTTTTAAAAGAAAATAATTTAATTTAAATATATTTATGCAATGCCTTCTTTAAGGTATTGCTTTTATTTTATCTAACAAAAAGTTATTTAATTATTTCTATTATTTCTTTAGGCAAAGTTATAACTGAATCATATAAAAACTATTGTATAAAATTTTTAATAAGGTATAATTAGAATGTTTTTATTTATTCTATCTGGAGGCATTTGAATGAGTTTACCTATATATCAGTCTATTGCAATAGATATTGCAAGACGGATTGTAAATAAAGAATTTTCTATTGGTGACAAAATTTCTGGCAGAACCTTATTATCAGCACATTATGGAGTATCCTCTGAAACTATACGCAAAGCGATAGCAATTTTAAAAGAAGTAAATGTTTTATCAGTATCACAAGGAAAAGAAGTAGAAGTAATTTCGCAAAAACAAGCATTTTTATTTCTCACAAATCAAAAAGAAGTGGAGTTAACTTATTCATTAAAACAAGAATTAGAAATGCTATTAAAAGAAAAAGAAAAAATTGACCTTCGATTTCGTAAAGTTACCAGTGATATAATTAATTATTCAGATCGTCTTAAAAACATTAATCCTTATAATCCTTTTGAAATTCAATTAACATCCAATTGTTCAATTGTCGGTAAATCTTTGAAGAGTATTAACTTTAGGCAAAATACAGGATCATTAATCATCGCAATAAGAAGAGAAAAGGAAGTGTATATTGCCCCTGATCCCAATGAACTTCTAAAAACTGGTGATAGACTTGTTATCGTAGGATCACAAGAATCTTTACAAGCAGTAAATGATTTCATTTATAGCTAAAAATATATTACCCGTATATCTTCGATACTAAAAAATAGATAATAAATAAAACAACACTCTATAATCTTATAGAGTGTTGTTTTATTTATTATCTATTTTTTTAAATCCCGCAAATTTAACTATATTATTCTATTGCCTGATGAAGCGGCAACAACGACCAAACGGAAGATTCCCATTTTTCCTTTGGGATAACAACTACGCAAATGTTGATACCATAATTAATAAAGAACGATATATCAAATCAAAATATTACATTTGGGAGTTTGCTGCTATAAATTTGCCGCAATTACCTAGTTCAAAACGTCCCCCGGTTGCAATTGAAAAATGGGCTTTAGCTATTCCTAAATCTATTAAATCAAACTTATAGGAATCTTCTACAAAGGCTTGGATCTCCCCCTCTTTGTATTCGAATTTTACTGGTTGTCTATTTTGGGCTGATGGGGCTTTTTGCACAGCTTCAAGTCCATTAATAAACCATTTTGGTACAGGCAGATCAGTTGTATAAAATTCGTTAAGTGTCTTTGTCTTCCGTGTAGCAACTTTATGCACAAGTTTTTCTTTTAGTGTCTCTTTTGCTACATTCCCAATTGTAATGACAATCACTAATAATTCATCTTCCATGGTTGTGAAGATATTACTCTTATTATCGAAAGTACCGCCCACCCAACATGTTCCTAAATTGAGTTTTGTAGCTGCAACGACTAAGAGTTCTCCATAATAGCCGATTTTTTCTTTTAGATGAATATCATCTTTTTTCCCAATTAAGGCTATTAAAGTTTTCACTCCGGAAAATAACCCATAACTTTTTTTGATACCATTAAAAGCCTCACTTCCATCCTTTATTATTCGAATTGATAAATTCGCATCCTTATTATATTTCTCTATCAAATTTTGAATAACATTTAGTTTTTTATCCTCTATCGCTGTTCCTAAATAACTACGACGAGATTTTCTTTTTGTAATTGCTTCTAAATCATTCATAGAATTTCTCCTTTTTATGATTTCATTATGCTATTTATCCTCCGAAGACGTAAGCAAACACTTGCTGAAAACTGGCTATACCCTATAATTCCCATCTTTAGGGCTAAATATGATTCTAAGGAAAGAATCATCATAAATTCCTAACATTCTTGGGAAAGGTTTCTTTGCTTCAACAACATAGGCCAAACCAGTGGAATGGTTCCAAATCATCATAGACTTTAAATAGTTTTACAAACATATTCCCTTCCTTGTCCAAAATTCCGTTCGTCGTCGGCCGGATTAACCTGTTCTTTAAGTTTCCCGATACTGTTCTTGTCAAATAATGTTTTCATCTAACCTTCACTCTTATATTTCGATTTTATAGACAAAATACAGTCTAATATTTCTACGTTTTTATATAGACAAGGCGACGGTTCTTTTTGTCTAATATCTAATTATTTTGTATAATTACCCTTCTATATTTATACAAAATAATCCTTCATATTACCAAAACATCTCCTTTTTAACCACACAAAAAGGCGTTAATAGCAAAAAACTCTTAACGCCTTATCTTATCTCTAAAGCAAACTCCCCAAATTACTTTATTACCGGTGGAGACGAAGCATATATTTCGAAAAATATAAAATCAGAAATATTAATTTAACACACCAAGTTTAGACAGGATTTTTATTTCCACTCTTTCCATACTTCCGGTCTATAGCCAACGGTCGCTATTCTGCCATTCCTAACAATCGGAGTCCTTAATACCTGCTGATTTTCCAATACTTTTGCTTCTTTTGCTTCTTCGGTAATATATTTGATTAATGCTACCGTATCTTGATCTTTACACTCCCCATTAATCATAGAATCCAGCCCACCGACTGCCTGCTTTACACTATTAAATTCACCCTTACTCATAGCTTTTTCCTTTAAGTTGATGAACTGAAATTTAATATTCCGTTCCTTAAAGTAACGCTGCGCCTTTTTTGTATCAAAACATTTTGCTGTTCCAAATATTTGAACATTCATATACAATTACTTCCCCTTTGTGCCAATATCAATTAATACTTTTTACCCGACCAACAATACCACCTTCAAGCATTACTTTAATCCCGCGATGATGGTTTGGTGAATTTGTAAGTATCCTTTGAACGATTCCCATAGTAAGCTTGCCTGTTCTCTGATCCTGTTTCTGTACTACCATAACACTTGCACCTATTTTTATATTACTGCGAATTGTTCCATCCATAATATGTACTCTCCTATATTATTTAAATTGATTTTCCAGATTACCCACTTGTTATTTATGCAATCATGTTTCAATATGCATTAATGCATAAATAAGTATTTTAAATTCAATACAATATGAAATTTTGTTGTATACTTTCACCCGAAAATCTATTTTTTAAACTGTTCACATACGATTTTTGCAATATCAGCAACCAGTTGATCATCCGCTTTTAGCTCTTTATCGTTATGCGTAGTAAGAATTGCAAGGATGATCGGTTTACGCCCCGGTGGGGTAATTATTGCAACATCATTTCTTGTTCCATAACCGCCAGTACCACTTTTATCTGCAACAAGCCAATCCGTTGGCGTTCCAGCCCGAATCAATGTGTCTGTATTCTTATTTCCAGCCATCCAACTAATAAGCATCATTTTCTTTTCTGAAGTCAATATATCTCCTAGTATATACGATTGAAAATCCACTGCTAATTGATGTGGTGTACTGGTGTCACGCAAATCTTCAGGAACCGCCTCATTCAGCATTGGTTCATTTCTTGCGGGCTCAGTAACCATATCGCCAATTTGGCGCAATGACATTTTAAATCCCTCTGTTCCCCCAATATGAGCTAGCAATAAATTTGCTGCTGTATTATCACTAACTCGTAGAGCAGCTACACAAAGTTCCTCCAGAGTCATTCCAGTCTCAACATACTTCGAAGTTATCGGTGCATAGGATAAAACATCTTTCTGCGTATACGAAACTGTTTTTTTGATTCCTTCCAAGGATTCTTGTCGTAGAACCGCCCCTACCATCAAAACTTTACTAGTGGAACAATATGCAAACCTGTCATCTGCATGATAAGACACCTCTTTATTGCTTTCCGTATCCAACGCATATACACCAATTTTCGCTTGATGATCATTTTCCAAGCGAGTAAAAGTTAGATTTAATATCTCGCCCTCATCATGCTGCGATGCTTTGATAGTTGATTGTCCACAAGTAACCAGAAAAACCGCCATGACGAATATTAAGAATATCCCCTTCATATTTCGCCTCATAATCAAACCACTATCCTTTTGATGGAATCTTTTACATTACATGAAATAATTATATCATAGTTTTCATACAACTATTATAGTAGATACAATTTATTAAACTTAGAATTATACTCCGCAAATAATGTTTTTACTTCTTGATGATAATCATATGCCAGTATCAATTTAATATCAAAATTAGGTTCCTCCATTATTAAAAGCCAAGAGGAGACCCCTTCCAATCAATTAGATGACATAGCTCGTCACGGATAAATTCTTTCATCTATACATATTGCTTTGTTTCATTGGATATTAATGAAACAAAGCAATATGTATAGATAGTTCGAAATAGCTTATACTATTTGAAAAATATGTAGGAGTGGTGTTGGATGTCAGTTGATGATTCAAATAGTACCGTTGCTTTTCCCGCACAACATCAGAGTAGACAGCCGGGCTTTGAATTTGAGATGAACCCACGGCCAGTTTCTGAGGACCGAAGTCAGGTAGGTAGTGAAAAATTAAGCGGCAAAGTGGCTATTATTACAGGTGGTGATAGTGGAATTGGACGAGCGGTTGCTTACGCTTATGCTAAAGAAGGCGCTGATATTGCAATTGCATTTTTAGATGAAGAACAGGATGCTAAGGAAACAAAAAAGCGAATTGAAACATTAGGTACACGGTGCATTTTGCTGCCTGGGGATTTGAGAATAGAGTCACAATGTCAGCAAGTTGTTGCAAACACAATGCAGGCTTTTAGCAAAATAGATATTTTGGTGAATAATCATGCGGTTCAATTTCCACAGCAATCTATTCTGGATATAACTGCGCAACAGTTGGAAAATACGTTTCAAAGCAACTTATTTTCTTTTTTTTATATGGTTAAAGCAGTTTTACCACATTTACCTGAAAATAGTTCGATCATTAATACAAGCTCTGTGACTGCTTATAAAGGTGATGAAATATTACTAGATTACTCAGCGAGTAAAGGGGCAATTGTTAGCTTTACACGTTCATTGGCTTTGTCGTTGGCAAAGATGAAAATTCGTGTAAATTCAGTTGCACCAGGACCTATTTGGACTCCCCTAATACCAGCTTCCTTTACTGAAGAAAAAGTAAAAAACTTCGGTGCAGATACGCCGCTTGGACGGGCTGGTCAACCTTATGAACTGGCCGCTGCCTATGTTTATTTAGCTAGCTGTGATTCTACCTATGTTTCTGGGCAAGTATTACATGTGAATGGTGGAGCAGTTACAGCTTCATAATTCTAAGGAGCTAGGAGCCAAGAGAGACGGTTTGCAGTGAAGTTCTTTCTGGCTATAAAGCCTCAAATTTCTTTTTCACTTTTCCCTATATTTATATAAACAAATTCTTTGTTTACACACCAAAAAGGCGTTAAGACCAAAAAGTCTTAACGCCTTTTCTTATATCTAAATCAATTTTCCAAAATTGCATTTATGCTAGTGGAGGCGAAGAAAATGAACTCCTGTCCATTTTTAATTATGCTATGAAAAAACTATATAATAATATCTTCTATCCAGCAATGAGTATATATATTTTTTGAATAATATATATGTCCAACACTCTAGAATGCGTAAAAAGGTCATTAAAAAAAAGCATATATTTAAATTCTAATTTGCTTTAATTATTTGCTATTTTTTTAATTTATAGTTTATTAATATATCTGCATTAACTAAATTTAAAAACTTTTACAAATTATTTAATATAATGCCCACTACATTGCTACCGCCAAAATGGAACTTATACTATATATCTCTTTAATTCTTTTATGCTATTTTAAAATTTCCTTATTTGTATGTAGATTATTTTTATCAACACACACATATTCATTAGTATTAATATTAGATTTTGAAACTGTTTTGAAGCCATTGCTAACCCCTTTCAAAATGGGGTCACTTCTATTGAATCTATTAGTTTTATCACTTCATTTAATATTATTTTAATTTTATTTTTTATAATTATGTTATTAATATAAAAAACCCGCCCGTTTTATAAAATTTTTATCACGTAATTAATTCATAAAATTTAAATCAATTTTTCTTTTACCATAGTATAGTAATTTAAGGTCATGTAGTAAGGGCCGTTTTTATGTAAATTAAATTATTTAATAACATATTTAAAATTAACATCTACGGGCGAGATTATTAAAAAAATATCCAAAATCAAGAATTAAGTTAAATCTTGATTTTGGATATTTTTTTAATATAGCCTTCTATTATTGGTAGTAATATATTATTTTTAAGCTTTTTACCATATTCATCATTAAAAAACTTTTAAAATTAAATTCTAGATCAACTACTAATAAATATTTTAATTTTCTGTTGTTCATTATTCAAAATATTTTAAATAGCTGTTAAAAATACGAATATGGTTTTCTTCATCTTTTATTATACGTTTTAATATCTCCCGTATTTTACAATCTTTTATCTCTGATATATGTTTTAGATAAGCTTATATAGCTAGCTTTTCACCTTCGATATTTTCCATTAAAAAATTTCTTATGTTTTCAGTTGTAGAAATATTATATCCGGACCAAAATGTATATTTTCCACAATCATAGGTACCATAAAAAAGGTTACCACCAAGTAAGACAATTAATTTTCCCAATATCTCCATATGTTTCATTTCAACAATTGAAATGCATTCCATTTGATCTGCAAAATCGCTGTATTGATTCTGGGTTATTAGATATTGATAAAAATACTGAGTTAATGCTGTAAGTTCACCGTTAGGCCCTGCATAATCTTCTAACAATAGTTGAGCATACCTAAAATTTTTTTCTTCTACCTCAATAGGTGGGTAAGGAATGTTTAATTCACACTCATTATGTTTCATAAAAAACTCCTTTTTAATGTTTTTATAAATTTATTAAAAAAAATTATTATTATTACTATTGTTAAATTGATAATTTATATTTTTATCACGGTTTTATTTATAAATAGCAACATTTTAATTAACCAAAAACTAAGCAATGCAAATTTGATTCGTCCTATGTCTTCTTTACCTTGTGTAAAACTATCTTAAATTCAGGAAAATTATTACAAATTTATTATAAAATCATTGTACAATAAGCAAATAAATTACTTAATAAAATATTTAACGTAATATATGGACAACTTATTATTTTAACAAAAAAGCTTAACAACCGTAGCGCTCAAATAAGATTAACAGCTTTTATAGCAAATAACTTTTCTGAAAAAGATCTTTTTATTCCCCTAACCTATGATGATGAACACTATATTGAAGAAAATTTTGAAAACTTATTAAATACTCTACGTCGCCTTTATAAAAAATATAATCTGATATTAAAAATAACTTTTCCTAAGATTATTTCTTATGATAAAGATAAATTTTATACGCACATTCCATATACCGTAATAAAATACAAAGGCTATAGTTATCTATCCTATCAATTAATTCCAATCAAATAAAAAAAATCTAATTAATTAAAGCGAATATTATGAAATTCAAGTTCCAACGAATGAATATTATTCAAATAACCGTCGCAAAATGGCAATAGCCACACCCTAAACACTCAAAGAAACTATTATAAAACCAAATAATTAAAGAAAATAGTATTAATCAAGCTACATACAAAATACTTTCGATTCTAAAGTGCCATTTTCAACTTTTTTGAAGAATGGGATGAAAAATTTAAATAAAAATCTTTATCGGGCAATACTGCAAGCGTACAAGGTATTCTTGAAACCATTTGCACCCGCTGGGCCACCGAACAGTCCGCTTGATGCTCTTTTTGACAAACTATGGGCCGAAAAACAATTCGACTTACTCTACAAATCCTGGCAACAGTTGCTCGAAAACGTCTTTAACCCGCTGCTTGCTGACATAATCCAGCAGGGGAATCTGGAGGGGAACATGCAAGTGTTTTTCATAAACGAAACCATTGCTTTTTTCTGGAGCACAATTAATTGTTTATGGGAAGCCTCTTATCTCAAAGAACCTTCCGATTTTTTTAGCAACAAAGTAAAAGTTACTGAATCCATATTGGAACGAATTCTGGGAATCGAGGAAGGAGTATTCAAATTATCTATTGCCCAACCATAAAATTGCGTAGAAACTACGCATCTTTTTTTACCCCACTACTGACCTCGGTCAGTAAAGATGATTTAATTCTATGAAGAAGATACATCACAGTGTTCGAGTGGGGTTCTTTTTCCACAAGATAATATTCCGCTCCATGTTTTCAATATTTCCAGTATTCCGTGGTTGGATTTTACAGCATTCAATCTCAATGTTTCCTCAAGCGAAAACTATCTTTTACAATTGAAATCTCTGTTATTAGACAAATCAAAGGTCATCGCCTATCTCGAAAATGATATCGCCGCATTAAAAAGCAAAAATCCGGATGACCTAAAAAAGATCATCCAGACTTATATTGAAAAAGTAGTAATTTACGAGGAGCACGTCGAGGTGCACCTGTTCTTTTTGTACATATGCTTAGTGAGACGATGAGAATCGAACTCCTGTCCATCTTTGAATATTCTATAAAAAAAACTATGTAAGGTGGCCCAAATAATTTTGTGTAAATTGATTTTCCAAACAGGCAACAACTATAAGCTAACATATGCTCTTAAATATAAAACAGATATAAAATTCGCTTGCTATGTTTCTCATACGGTAGTGTGAATAGAGTCTATAGCCATTGGAATATACTATTTTCAAGGCATTTTATCCAGCAAATCTATCTGCAAACAAGATGTTTAACTGATTTAACACCATATCCCAGTTTCGACATCTTTGTGTCCATCTTTCGACTATTTTCTTTGATGCTAAATATAATATCTTCTTTAAGCTATCGTCATTCGGAAACGATGGCTTATTTTTTGTTATTTGCCTAAATTGCCGATTAAGTCCTTCAATTATATTTGTTGTTATATTATTCGCCTTATCTTTGGGGGTATGCATAAAATGCCGATAATAAATCCCAATTTTCTTCTCAACCTCTCACACATGATGGACTTTCATGTTCTCCGATCCAGAAACCAAGAATATCTTTATTTCCTTCCAAGGACAACATAGGCTGCCTTTGTTACGATTTGATGGTTTCTTTTATAATGTATAGCATCCATAAAAACGAACGGATAAATTGATTCAAGAGGTTTAGTTTGGCAAGCATTTACATCGGGCATGATTTTTCTCACTAATTTCACTTACAAGGTCCGGAGATATTTCTACATCGTAGAGATTTTTGATTTGTTCAGCAATATCTCTTTGACTCATTCCACAGGCATATAATGATAATGTTTTTTCTTCAATACCATCAGCATTACGATTATATCTAAAAATAATTTGATTTATTTCAATTTAAACAACATTTTCTTATAATCACTTAATGGCATAGGTTTCGCAAAATAGTATCCTTGTGCACAATCACAACCTAATTTTTTTAACAATTCAACTTGATCTTTAGTCTCAATCCCTTCTGCTACCGTTTTAAGATTTAAAGACTTAGCTAAATCAATAATTATTTTAATAATGTTTTTACTATTGTTATCTTTTTCAACAGTATCTATAAAAGATTTATCTAATTTTAAGCAGTCTATTGGAATAATTTTTAAATGATTAAGTGACGAATACCCCGTTCCGAAATCATCCATAGAAACTTTTATGCCATAATTTTTTAATTGAAAAATTATATTATTTATTGCACTAATATCAGAAATAATAGTAGACTCAGTTATTTCTATTTCTATCATTTCCCCAGATATCGCATACTTTTTCATAGTCTTATCTAAGTAATCTATAAAATCGCTTTGGTACAATTCTGGTAAAGAAAAATTAATTGCTATTGGATAAACACATAATTCATTAACTTTACATTCATAAAGAAATTTACAAACCTGTTCAAACACAAAACGTCCTATATCAATAATTAGTCCTGTTCTTTCAGCAACTGGGATAAATTTTTCAGGGCTCATAAATCCCTTGCTAGGATGATTCCATCTAATTAAAGCTTCAGCCCCATTCAATGATAAGTCAGAAAAATTATATTTAGGCTGTAGATATATCTTTAGTTGGTTAGATTTAAGACCTTTTTTTAATTCTTCTTCAATTATATAATCTTCTCTTATACTTTTAATTAAATAATCCTCAAATAAAATATATTTACTATTTATTATTTTTCCATGCTTGCGTGCTAGGTCAGCCTTGTCAATCGCCTGAAGAACATCTTCTTTAGGTTTAAATCTTTGATAAATACCATAGTTGAATGAAACGTTTATTTTAATATTATTATCTTTAAAATTATTATAAACAAAAGATTCAAATATGTTTAATTTTTCCTCAATCTCTTTAGGCGAAGAACAATTATAAAATAAGATATAAAAATTATCACTAGAAAAACGAGCATAAGTCGCTTCTTTTGAAAACAAAGTCTTTAAAGCCTTTGCAATAATTTCTAATATTTTATTTCCTGTACTATATCCTCCAACACTGTTTACAACTTTGAAGTTTCTGATATCAAAAGCGACTAAAATACTATTAGATGTACATAAAGTTAAATTCTCTGACAAATTTTTAAAAAAACAATTTCTATTTCCTATTTCTGTTAAAGAATCCTTGTACGCATGCTCAAAAATAATTTTATCAACTTTATATTTATTATATATATTATACAATGATATTAACCAAAATATAACAATAAGGAGAGATATCAATATTACCGTATTTTTATGAATTATGGCCATTTCGCCTAAAGCTACTTCTTTAGGAATAACAGTTATGAAATTCCAATTATTCATATTGGGAATATTTTTATATCCAATAAATTTTTCTTCACCGCCAATTTTCTCACATATTATTCCATTTTTATTTTTAGCAATTTCTTTGTCAATTTTATTTAAATTATCCATTTCTAAGTAATTAAACAAATTTTCTCGAAATTCAGACTTAGAAGAGTTGAAGACAATTTCTCCATCATTATTAATAATTAATGCATATCCCTTCCCTTTATAAAAATCCATATTAATTATTCTATTAAATCTAGATTTTTCTAATGTAGCAAATAACACACCTTGCATTTTATTGCCATTTACTACTGGCACACTTAAGACTACTATTTTTTTCTTATCATTATTTAATCTATCCTCTAATATATTAGAAATTGATTCTTGTCCTGCAAGAGAATTTTGGAAATATTGCCTATCTCCTGCATAAAATTCTTCACCATCTGTTGTTTTCGCGACTCCATTAGAATTAATAAAACCAATTCTAATATACTGATTTCTTTCTGCTTCAAAATCCAGTAACTTTATGGAATCTTCGTCTGCATTTCTTTGCGAATATTCTGTAGCCAATGTACGTAAAACTTTAAAATGACCTTCTACCTTGTTTTGCAATTGTTGTTCCCCTTGATCTGCCACTTCTACTAATTGCATTTCAATTCCGCGGGTAACCATATTCTTCATAATATATAAGGATGTATATGCAAAGCCAACAAAGATAAATGAAACTACTACAACCAAGATAATAATAATTAATAAACTACGATTATTTTTCATAAATTCGGCTCCATTTTACAAGATAACTTAAAATTTAATTAAACTAAAAAATACCTGCAATAAATTTTTATCATAACTAATTCCTTCCTTATTTTTCATATCATTTAAAGCTTCACTTGTACTCATAGCACTTCTATATGGACGAGTAGATGTCATACTATCAAATGAATCTGCTATTGCTATAATTTGAGAAGCACAACTTATATGAGCAACTTTACCTTCAGGATAACCACTTTGGTCAATACGTTTATGATGTTGTAATACTGGAATAATAACTTCTGCTGGCAAATCTGTGCCAAGTAACATATCATATCCTATTTGAGGATGCTGCTTAATAATTTTCCATTCTTCTTCTGTTAATGATCCAGTCTTATTTAAAATAGATTTTGGTATAAGAATATTTCCTATATCATGCAGTAGCGATGATACTATTAGATTCTCTAATGCGTTATTACTTAAATTCATTTTATAGCCAATAGTGGTAGAAAGAATCGTCACATTAATTGTATGTGAATAAAGCCAATCTATGTAATTTGCTAATGCAGATATATGTGTTCCCCATATTAATTCACGGCTTTTTAATAAAGCCTCAATAATACAATCACTAGATTTTTTTATTAAGTCAAAATCTATATTGGGGATTTTTTCTGATATCATTTTATTTTGACTCTCTATTGTATTAAAAAATTTTTTTCTGCTACTATTTAAACCAAGTTCATATGGGTTTTTATAATATATTTTATTCGAATTGCTATTAGGCATACACTCAAATCTATTTGAGTTATTAGTCAAAGCATTCCCAAAATTTTTACTTTGCTTTATTGCTTCATTATAACTTCGGCCAGAATTTACTAAATGTAATAACTTTTTTTCTTTTAAAAATTTGTATTCCCGAATTCCAACTTCTCGTCCTTTTTTTAATAAAAGTTGATCATTAAAATAAATATCTTCCATTGCAAAATATTTTTTAGTTTTCATGGCGCTCTCCTTAAAATATTTAAAATTTTTTCAAAAATTTTTTAGTTTTTTTATTATAAATAGTTAGTATATTTTATAATTAGGTTTCACACTTTTTTTTACTTTTACTTTTTAAAATAAGTTTAACTACAAAATAAATATTTAAATGTCTTAATCAGTATTAGTAAATAAATTAAGTTGATTTTTAACCTTTTCTTTCGATTTATACAGAGCAACATCCGCTTGACGATGTATCATCTACCGTTTTAAAATTATCAAGATCCACCATAAAAAAAGCATGCATTTTTCCTTTAGCATTTAAATAAAGATATTCATCTATTTTTTCTTTAGCATCACTGATATTATATACACCCATTAATGCATCTGTATTGGCTTTTTTCTCTAGTTCATTTTTCTTACGTTTTTCTTCATCTAGGTCATATAAATAAAAAAATGTATAGGGACAATTTTCTGAATTTTCTGTTATATCGATTGGAATAAAAACCATTTTAATTCGCTACTTACCATATGCCACATATATTTAAATTTTAAAGTACTCGTACCCTCTTTTTTTTAGTTTAATAACGTTTGTCTATCCAATAATTGAATATTTTTTTCACCTCCTCATTATCTATAACCTGATTTGCAATTTCTTTTATAAAATTTTATGGTCCCAAAGCTTGTATTTTCTCTTTATATGTTTTATCTGTAGATTCTACAGGCTCAAATTTGCATTTCCCCTGTTACATCATCGAAAACACCAATTGCTTTATATAGCACATTATTTTTATCTAGTACAACTATATAACGTATATGTTCATAGAAATACCTCTCTCTTTTGGGATCCATAAGCTTAAAAATTCCCTCAACATTTTTTGTCTTTCAAAAAGCTTAGCATACATATTCCCAAATTCTTTTACACTTTCAAGATGAAGATAACCATTTTCAATAAGGCTTTCAGGGGCATTAGAAATAATAGGGTCAAACCCATGTATACTTTGATTAATCTTTTTTGTTTGAAAATCATATTCCCATATATTAAGGGAAGTTCTTTCTAATGCAATATGAAACAATACATAGGCAATTTTCATATCAAGAACATAGACTCCTCTTAAAGCCTCGAGGTAAATACTCAGATGACTATTGAATATAAATCGCAATTAACATGGTCACCAGAGAAATTGCTAGTATTGTTACTTTAAAAAAATTAGTTTTAAAGACATATATAATTGGCCGTATAAAATAAGCTATTCATGTGACAATTGTATGGCTTGTATAAATTATTACCCACATCTGGCAATTGAATCTAGTCCAATTTTAGCAGTAATTTTTCACCATATAGCAAGTGTTCCAAATTCAACCTATTTCATCCAACACACATTTAGTAGTATTCTTTCTTCTTTTCCATTAATCTCAGGGGTTTCATTGCAATATATTTATATAATATTATCAATTTATATATCCTATCGAATCTTACATCATTTAATACGCTTTAAAATCGTTAATATTTTTTTCAGTAAATTTTCACATACACATTATTTCCGCAGATATCATGCTCCTAACGTAACCTTAAAAGATTTTAAAAAATAATTTAAACTTATTTTTCAAGACAAACTCAAAGATGACTTCTTTTAGCCCAACAAAAAAAGGTTCAAAGCATTGAACCTTTTGAATTAGCTAGTGGTGCGGTTGATGGGACTTGAACCCATACGAGCGTAGCTCACTACCCCCTCAAGATAGCGCGTCTGCCGATTCCGCCACAACCGCATATTTAATTTTAGATAAAACAAAACACCATTTTAAAAAATGGTGCCGAGGACCGGAATCGAACCGGTACGGATATTTCTATCCGCGGGATTTTAAGTCCCGTGCGTCTGCCAGTTCCGCCACCCCGGCATAACATTTTGGAGCGGGTGATGAGAATCGAACTCACGTGACTAGCTTGGAAGGCTAGGGCTCTACCATTGAGCTACACCCGCATATTAAAACTAATGGAGCTGGCGAGAGGAATTGAACCCCCAACCTGCTGATTACAAGTCAGCTGCTCTACCAATTGAGCTACACCAGCAGTAAATGGTGGCTCCGAGTGGAATCGAACCACTGACACGAGGATTTTCAGTCCTCTGCTCTACCGACTGAGCTACAGAGCCATAATGGCGACCCGAAGGGGACTTGAACCCCTGACCTCCGCCGTGACAGGGCGGCATTCTAACCAACTAAACTACCGGGCCATATATGGTGGGCGATAACAGGATCGAACTGCTGACATCCTGCTTGTAAGGCAGGCGCTCTCCCAGCTGAGCTAATCGCCCATAAATGGTGACGCGTACGGGATTCGAACCCGTGAAGCCGCCGTGAAAGGGCGGTGTCTTAACCACTTGACCAACGCGCCATGAATGGTGATCCACCCGCGACTCGAACGCGGGACACCCTGATTAAAAGTCAGGTGCTCTACCGACTGAGCTAGTGGATCATATGGCTGGGGCAGCTGGACTCGAACCAACGCATGCGGGAGTCAAAGTCCCGTGCCTTACCAACTTGGCTATGCCCCAATTTTGGCTCCTTGAGTAGGACTCGAACCTACGACCGATCGGTTAACAGCCGATTGCTCTACCAACTGAGCTATCAAGGAATATAACTGGCATCTACCTAACCTCCCAGGACGTTTCCATCCAAGTACTTTCGGCGTGTATAGGCTTAACTACTGTGTTCGGTATGGGAACAGGTGGTACCCTATAGCTATCGACACCAGATTCTTTTGAAGTGAACTTTCTTTTTAGATATGTTCCTTCAAAACTATACAGAAGAATTGAAATTAATCTTAACTACATTTTTATAAGATGTTCCTCACTTTCGCTCGGAACTAAACGTCTTACTCAAATCAGCTTTCCTTTCAGTCCGCTTCTTTGCTTCGCTTGTTTAAGTCAAGCCCTCGACCTATTAGTACCAGTCAGCTAAATACATTACTGTACTTACACATCTGGCCTATCTACCTTGTCTTCTTCAAGGGGTCTTACTAGATTACTCTATGAGAAACCTCATCTTAAGGCTGGTTTCACGCTTAGATGCTTTCAGCGTTTATCCTTTCCGAACGTAGCTACCCAACTGTACGCCTGGCGGCATAATTGGTACACCATTGGTTCGTCCACTCCGGTCCTCTCGTACTAGGAGCAGCTCCCTTCAAGTTTCTTACGCCCGCGATGGATAGGGACCGAACTGTCTCACGACGTTCTGAACCCAGCTCACGTACCACTTTAATGGGCGAACAGCCCAACCCTTGGGACCTACTTCAGCCCCAGGATGTGATGAGCCGACATCGAGGTGCCAAACCTCCCCGTCGATATGGACTCTTGGGAGAGATTAGCCTGTTATCCCCAGGGTAGCTTTTATCCGTTGAGCGATGGCCCTTCCACTCGGTACCACCGGATCACTAAGCCCTACTTTCGTACCTGCTCGACCTGTCCGTCTCGCAGTCAAGCTCCCTTCTGCCTTTACACTCTTCGCGCGATTTCTTGCCGCGCTGAGGGAACCTTTGGGCGCCTCCGTTACTCTTTCGGAGGCGACCGCCCCAGTCAAACTGCCCGCCTGACACTGTCTTGATGTTTGTTATTCATTCAGTTAGATTTTCAGTAAATAAAGGGTGGTATCCCAACATTGACTCCTATGATACTAGCGTACCATATTCTCAGTCTCCCACCTATCCTGTACATTATTTACCAAAAACCAATGTCAGGTTGCAGTAAAGCTCCATGGGGTCTTTCTGTCCAGTCGCGGGTAACCTGCATCTTCACAGGTATTTCAATTTCACCGGGTCCCTCGTTGAGACAGTGCCCAAGTCGTTACACCTTTCGTGCGGGTCGGAACTTACCCGACAAGGAATTTCGCTACCTTAGGACCGTTATAGTTACGGCCGCCGTTTACTGGGGCTTCAATTCAGATCTTCGAATTACTTCTAAACCCTCCTCTTAACCTTCCAGCACCGGGCAGGTGTCAGCACATATACTTCAGATTTCTCTTTCGCATGCACCTGTGTTTGTGGTAAACAGTCGCTTGGGCCTCTCTTCTGTCGCCTTCTTCAGCTCTGCTAGCTTGTAGCTTCACCAAAAATGGCTATCCTTTTCCCGAAGTTACGGATACATTTTGCCGAGTTCCTTAACGAGGG